>NZ_JBFTMX010000035.1:0-57493 GCF_056397205.1 Massilia sp. 05N420 | reverse complement strand
CTTGTGCGATTCGAGCACATACATCTCATCGGCTTCGGCGATCCCACTCAGCCGCTGCGGGCGGTCATCCTTGCTCAAGGCCAGGAAACGGTGACGCCATCGAAAGCTGGTCGCACTGGCCACGCCGATCTCGCGCGCCGAGCGGCGCACGCTGCGCGAATCGAGCATGCAGCCGAGATAGTCGAGCCAGTGTGCCTTGTAGCGCAGCCGGGCCAGCGGCGTGCCGCTGAGGGCATTGAAGGTGCGATGGCAGTTGCGACAGCGGTAGCGCTGCAGTCCGTGCGCGTGACCGTGACGATAGGGTTTGTTGGCCTGGCAGTGCGGGCAGCAGAGTGGTGTGGCGGGTTGCTCGACGATCTCGAGTACACGGTCGAGGCCGGGCGCCGATTGCAGCAGGTCGAGCAGGCGGTCGCGCTGGCGCCGCGTTAGAGAGGACAGGCGTTGCAGGAACTGTTCGAACTGCCGTGCTTGCATGGGGCCTCCGTCAACGGTTCAGGTCGACATTGGACCGCAAGCTTGCAGAAAAGATTCCACACTTGGCGCGAACAGCGCCTAAAACAAAGCCCCCTGCGGACTGGTCAAGCGCCCGAAACTATCCCCCATGAACGGCAAGATCGCATCCGCCAYCGGCTCCAGCTGCCTGGTCAGATAGTGCTCGTAGTCGATCGGCGCCCCCGCCCCCGACTCGCGGACGTCGAGCGGCTCCGGCCCGGCGGTCGTCATCACATAACGGATCCAGCCGCCGTTGCGGTACTGCGCCGGCCGCCCTTGCCGGATGTGGAACTCGTCGGCGATGCGCGCCGCGCGCACGTGCGGCGGGACGTTGCGTTCGTATTCGTCCAGCGCGCGGCGCAGGCGCTTCCTGTACACCAGCAGTTCCTCGAATTCGCCGCCCAGGGTGCACGCCACGTAGTCGCGCACGTAGTCCTCGTAGGGCTGCTCCTTGAAGATGCGCTCGTACAGCCCTTGCTGGAACTGCTGGGCCAGCGGGGTCCAGTCGGTACGCACCGTCTCCAGGCCCTTGTAGACCAKCTCGTCGCTGCCGTCGGCGCCGGTCGCCAGGCCGGCGTAGCGCTTCTTGCTGCCCTCGTCGGAGCCGCGCACGGTCGGCATCAGGAAGCGCCGGAAGTGGACGTCGTATTCCAGCTCCAGCGCGCTCTCCAGCCCCAGCTCGTCGCGCAGGGTCTCGCGCCACCAGCGGTTGACGTGGTCGACCAGCTCGCGGCCGATCCGCAGCGCGTCGTCGTCCGCGTGGGCGCGCCCCAGCCAGACGAAGGTCGAGTCGGTGTCGCCGTAGATCACCTGGTAGCCGCGCTCTTCGATCAGCTCGCGGGTGCGGTGCATGATCTGGTGGCCGCGCATCGTGATCGACGAGGCCAGGCGCGGATCGAAGAAGCGGCAGGCGGTGGTGCCCAGCACCCCGTAGAAGGCGTTCATGATGATCTTCAGCGCCTGCGACAGCGGCGCGTTCTTTTCGCGCTTGGCCGCTTCCCTGCCCGCCCACACGCGCGTCACGATGCCGGGCAGGCAGTGCCGGGTGCGCGAGAAGCGCCCGCCTCGAAAGCCCGGCACGGTGGCTTCCTCCGGCTCCGCCAGCCCCACGACCAGGCCGACCGGATCGATCAGGAAGGTGCGGATGATGGACGGGTACAGGCTTTTATAGTCGAGCACCAGCACCGAGTCGTAGAGGCCGGAGCGCGAATCCATCACGAAGCCGCCGGGGCTGTCGGCGCCCGCCACGTCGCCGATGTTGGGGGCGACGAAACCCTGGCGGTGCATCAGCGGGATATAGGAGTGCTCGAAGGCCGCCACCGAGCCGCCGCTGCGGTCGGCCGCCAGCCCGGTCACGCTGGCGCGCTCCAGCAGGAAGTGCATCAATCCGGTCTTGTCGAAGATGCGCGTGACGAGTTCGCAGTCCTTCAGGTTGTAGCGGGCCAGGGCCGGCTTGTCCTCCTCGAACATGCGGTCGATCGAGGCCATGCGGTCGTAGGGATTGTCGATCTCCTTGCCCTCGCCCAGCAGGCTTTGCGCCACCGATTCCAGGCTGAAGGAGGGAAAGCTCCAGGTAGCCGAGCGCAGCGCCTCGATGCCGTCAATGACCAGGCGGCCCGGGATCTGCACGAAATAATGCTCCTGCTTGCCGCCGTGCTCGCGCCATTCCATCGCCGCGCCGCCGCGTCCCAGCCGCAGCGGATGGCGCAGGCCCTCGGCATGCTTCTGCAGCACCCTCAGGTCGAACTGCACCAGGTTCCAGCCGATCACGGCATCCGGATCGTGGGTCCGGAACCACGCCTCCAGCCGGTCAAGCAGGACCAGGCGGCTCTCGCAGACCTCGTAGGCGAAATCGAGGCCGGCGGGATCGCCATTGGGCGGCCCCAGCATGTAGACCTGGCGCTGGCCGCAGCCTTCCAGCGCGATCGAGCGCAGCTCGCCCTGCATGGTGGTCTCGATGTCCAGCGAAACGGTGCGGATCGCCGGACGATAGTCGCCGTCGGGCCTCAAGTGCCCGTCGAGCAGCAGTTGCGGGTCGCCCGCCGCCGGCGCGCCGGCAAACAGCACCGGCGCGCTGATGAAGCGCTCCATCAGGTAGCGTTCGGGCGGACGCACGTCAGCCTCGTAGACGTCGACGCCATGCTGGCGCAGGCGCTTTTCCAGCGCCAGCAGCTTGCGGTAGTGGCGGCAATAGAGCCCGAGCACCGGCCGGTGGTGGAAGTCGGTCAGCGCCAGTTCGCGCAACTCCCAGCCCTTTTCGCCGCGCAGGACGAATTCGGCGGCTTCGCGCTGCTCGGCCGGGATGAAGGCGACCGCGCGCTGGCCCGGCACGCGCACGCGGCGCGGACCGTCCTCGGTCGCCAGCCAGAACTCCAGCTCGACGCCGGCGTCCAGGTCGCGCCAGTGCCGGGTCAGCAGGAAGCCGCGCGGATGACTGCTGTCGCCTGCCTCGTCCATCGTTCTATTCTCAGGCGGAGAAGGAAACGCTGTCGCCACGATAGCGCGCGAGTTCCGCCTCGGTAAAACCGGCGCGCCGGCGCGCGTCCAGGTTGAACGGCCCCTTCAACACCGGCGCCTTGTAGTGTACCGCCAGCTGCTCGTAGGTGGAGACCGGTTCCAGGCCGCGCTGGGCGCACAGGCCCAGATACCAGCGGTTGCCGATCTCGACGTGGCCGACCTCGTCGCGCAGGATGATGTCCAGGATGTCGGCCGCCGCGATGTCGCCGGCCTGGGCCAGCTTGGCGCGCAGCGGCGGGATCGCGTCCAGCCCGCGCGCTTCCAGGGTGCGCGGCACCAGGGCCATGCGCGCGAGGATGTCGCCGCGAGTCTTCTCGACCATCTCCCACAGGCTGTCGTGGCCGGGAAAGTCGCCGTAGGCATGGCCGAGCGTATCCAGGTGGGCGTCCAGCAGCGAGAAGTGATAGGCCTCCTCCTTCGCCACCCGCAGCCAGTCGGCGTAGTAGTCCGCCGGCATGCCGGGAAAGCGCCAGATGGCGTCCAGGGCCAGGTTGATGGCGTTGAACTCGATGTGGGCCAGGGCGTGGACCAGCATCGCGCGGCCCTCCGGGGTGACCATCGAGCGGCGGCCGACCAGGCGCGGCGGCACCAGCTCGGGTTTGGCGGGCCGGCCGGGAATCGCGCCCTCCGGCTCGAAGACGGCGGCGTCGTCGAGTGCGAGGGTGCCGGACGCCCAGGCTTGCGCCAGCGCCGCTACGCCATCGCATTTGCTGCGCGGGTCCGTTTCAAGCAGGTGGATCAGTGCGCCTGCGCGCAGCTCGGCGGATACGGACATCGTCGTCAATGCAAAAAGGCGCAGTGTACCAAATCCGCCGGGTCCGCCGGTCGAAAGCCTTGCTTCGTCCAGCGCCACGGTCATTCAGCCAGGACCCCTATCGCCGATCCGATGCCCCGGCCGGAGCATCTGCGTCCCGCGCATCGCGATTCGAGCGGTAGCGCGTCTGCACCTGCTCCACATAGCGCAGGGTTTCCTTGAACGGCGGAACCTTCCGCCCATACTTGAGCAGCGCTTTCTCGCCCGCGTTGTAAGCCGCAAGGACGATATCGAGCTGGTTGTCGTACTTGTCGAGCAGATAGCGGAGATAACGGGCGCCGCCATTGACGTTCTGGGCCGGATCAAAGACGTCGGCCGTGCCGAAGACCCGTGCGGTGTCCGGCATCAACTGCATCAGGCCRGAAGCGCCGCGGCTGGAACGTGCCTGCACGTTGTAGCCGGATTCGACCGCAATGACCGCATGCAGCAGCGCGCCATCGAGTCCGAAGGCCTGGGCGGCGGCATCGATGATGCCGTCGTAGCGGGACCGCGGCCGCGACGGGCCGGCCTGTTCTGCGGACGCGCGCACGGCCGCCGCGCGCTCTGCCACCAGCACCTCCGCTTGCTGGTTCTGCGGACGGGAGTTGGTCAGTACGACGACATTGTCGCTGCCCACGTAGGTATAGACATCGGCGCAAGCGGTCGATGCCACACCGGCAATCGACCACGCCACGGCGAACCTGGCATGTCGTCCCATGGCATCAATGCTCCCCGAACGTGTGCCCCAGCAGTCCCTGGTCGATGGCGAAGGCCGTGAGGGCTGAAGCATTGTGCATGTCCAGTTTCTGCATCAGGTTCGAGCGGTGCTTCTCGACGGTCTTGACGCTCAGTGTGAAGTAGTCCGCGATGTATTTGTTCGTGTGGCCTTCGGCAATCAGTTTCAGCACCTGGCGCTCGCGGTGGGTCAGGTCGCCGAGCGGCGTCGCGGAAGCTTCGCGCCCGGCATTCAGGTAGCGCTGGATGACTTCACCGGAAACGTCGGGACTCAAGTAAGTCTTGCCCGACAGCACGCTGCGGATGGCCACCTGGAGCTCTTCATGGGTGGCGTCTTTCAGCAGGTAGCCGTCGGCGCCGGCGCGCAGGCTCGAATGAATGTACTCGTCGGCACGATGGATGGTGACGATGATGATCCGGATCCGCGGGTAGCGCTTCTTGATGTCGATGACGGCTTCGATGCCGCTCATGCCCGGCATCGAGATGTCCATCAGGATCAGGTCCGGACTCATGGTCCGCAGCGCCGCGATCGCATCCTTCGCGTTCCCGAGGTCGCCGACCACCTCCAGTGTCGGGTCCATCGAGATCAGCGAGCGCATGCCGGCGCGCAGCAGCGCATGGTTTTCGACAATCATGATCTTTCCGATCTTTTCCATGTCAACTCCTGTCTCGTTATTGTGATGCGGGCCTCTGCGACAATGCGGTATAACGTCCGGGCGAAAAAACAAAAGTCCAATCGGCATAACTGCGCGCGCCGGCAAATGCGCGGTCGGCCAGCGCGAAATTCCCCTGTTTCAGCGGGACGCCCGCAGCGCGGCTATAGACGCCCATGATCTCCCCGGCAGCGCTCTTGACGAGGCCCCAGTCGTCGTTTCCCGTCATGGGGTCGCGGTAGACTTCACGCAAATGGCGGACGGTGCCCGGCTGGCGGGGATCGCGCAACAGATCCGCCAGCGCCATGGGAAATTTCATCGCCTGCGGCGGCGCATKCTCGTAATAGTGGATGATCGCGCTGCGGATCTGGTGACCGGCGAACAGGAGTTGCTTCTCGCGCTCGCGCTGGACACTATCATGCCATCCATCCACCAGCTTGACCATAGAAACACCGATGCCGGCAACCATGATCAGGACCATGAGATAGGCAAATCCGCCTTCGCGGGCGCGGGGACGCAAGGAAGCACGCGGGAACACCATCACCAGTCTCCATAGATGCTGCCGTCCAGCGCCTTGCCCTCGGCCCCGCTGTGCAGATCGGCAACGCCGCCCTTTTCAGGGGTGTCCGGCGCCACCGCCACCCAGCTGTCGGCCTTGCCGGTCAAGGGGTCCACCGGCATCGCGCGCAGATAATGCTTGCTGACGAGATCAGCCAGGGTGTCCGGATACACGCCATGGTCCTCGTAGTATTTATCGAGAACGTGACGCATCGCGGCGAGGTCGGCACGCAACACTTGCTCGCGCGACAGGTCGAGGCTGTGGAAATAGCGGGGAACGCCGATCGTCAGGAGCAGCGAGATGATGCTCAGCACAACCAGGAGCTCCACCAGCGTGAATCCCATTTTCCGGCACTTGCATGGTCTCATGACGATCACCACCGCCTGTAAGGAACACCGTTGATGCCCACCTCTTCGCTGCGCGAGTGGACGTCGAATACATCCTCGCCCTCGCGCGGCTCGTCGGCGCTGCTCGCGTATTCGCGTTTTGCCCAGGTCGCATCGTTATCGAGCGCGGGATCGCTTGCCATCGGATCCCGCGGAATGCTGCGAAGGAAATAGAGGCGCGCCTTGCCGTTCGGGTCGGCCGCGTCGCGCTCGCCCTCCACGAGGACCTTGAGGCTGGGCGGATAGCCCGAACTGCGTGCCGAACGGATGATCCTCCCCTCCTCGACCGCACGGTGGTAGGCGTCGATCGCCTCCCGCATGTCGATCAGCACGCGCCGCAGTTCGGCCTCGCGTTCACGCCGCACCGCCAGTTCCGCCATCGGGAAGGCAAGGCTTGCGAGGAGGCCGACGATGGCGAGCGTGATGACCATCTCGATCAGGGTAAAACCGCGGCTCATAGCGAGGTCTCCAGCGACAGCGGCGCCGTCGCATTCACCGGCAGGGCCTGGCCGCCCGCGTCCGTGCCGGTTGCGCTGCCGGCCTTGATCTGGGTCTGCGGCGCGCTCGCGAGCACCTCGAAGGTGGCGCTGACGACACTGCCCGCCCCGCTCGAGCCGGCCGTGCCGGCGTTCGCAAGGCTGATCGCGATCTGGCCGTTGCCGGCCCCCAGGTTCTTGGAAAACTGGGACGGCGCTCCCGCCTGGGTCACGAAATTGCCTTCGCTGACGTCCACCGGACGCAACACCGCCGGATCGTATTCGAGAACCAGCGCCAGCGATTTCACGGCCTGCGCGCTCTGGGCATTGAGCGTGACGCTGACCTTTTCGCCTACCTTGGCCTGGCTCGGACCCTGCCATGTCAGCACCACCGGTTGTCCCGATGGCACGGCCGGCGGCGGCGGCGCCGAGGGCTGGCCCGGAACCAGCGCCGTGTGCGGCCCCGGGCGGCTGCCCGTTGCCGACGTGCTGACCTGGCCGAAGGATCGCGCCAGCAGTGTGCCGTTGCGCGGACTCGCTTCGGTGCCGGCCCAGAATTCCGCGCTGCGGGCGTCGACGCTGCGCCTGCCGCCGACGACGTGGGGCGTAATCGACAGCACGATCTCCGTCTTGCGCTTGTCGTTCTTCCGGCTCGAGAACAGCGAGCCGAGCACCGGCAGGCTGCCCAGGCCCGGGATGCGGCTTGCGCTGTCGCGGTCTTCGTCGTTGATCAGGCCGGCGAGAATTTGCGTCTCGCCATCCTTCAGTCGCAGGACGGTGGTCGCATTGCGGGTACCGACCTGGTAGGCCAGCGTGCCCGACACCGTGTTCTGTACTTCCTTCACGATCGAGCTGACCTCGAGGTTGACCTTGATGCTGACGTCGTTATCCAGATGGATCTCCGGCTCGACCTCGAGCTTCAGCCCGACGTCGAGGTACTGGACGTTCCCGGTCACCACCGGCGTTCCGGTCGATACCGGCGTGATTGCATTGGTGATCACGGGAACCCGGTCGCCGATCATGACCTTCGCCTTTTCGTGGTTGCGCGCACGGATCCTGGGACTGGCCAGCAGGTTCGAATCCCCGTCTTGCCACAACATGTTCAAAGTAAGCGCCGGTACCGGACTGACGATGATGTTGTCGCCATTGATATGCCGGAAGGGCTCGACCGGCAGGCCCGCAGCCAGGCCGTTGGCCTGGAGCGAGAAGTTCAGCGACGACGGGTAGTTCACGCCGATCTCCGACAGCTTGGACCGGCCGACCTCGAGCACCTCGACCTCCAGCATCACTTCCGGGTCGGCGATGTCCTGGTCCTCGACCAGCCGGCCGGCCAGCTCGATCACGTCCGGCGTGTCGCGCATGATGATGGAATTGGTCTTCTCGTGGACGAAGATGTCCTTGGTCTTCAGCAGCGTCTTGATCATCGTGACGAGCTGCTTGGCGTCCGCGTTGACCAGATGAAAGCTGCGGATCTTCAGGTCCTGGAACTCCTTGATCTTGGCTGCGGTGTTCTGGTAGACGAGGATGGTGTTATCGCTCAGCAGCTTCTTCTCCAGCTGGGTCTGCAAGAGGATGAGGTCGACGGCATCGGCGACGGCGATGTCCTTGACGAAGATCGAGATCTTGGTATCGGTCTTGACTTCCTTGTCCAGCAGGACGTTGATGCCGCTGGACCTCGCCAGGGCTTCGAAAACCACTTTCAGGGTCGCGTCGCGAAACTGCAGGGTCACGGGGCGGCGGAACTTGGCGTTCAAACCTGTTCCCGACGCCAGGATGTTGGCGCGCTGCTCGTCCAGCTGGCGCTGAAGGGCCCGGGCCCCGGCGTGCCGCTCGTTCTCGAGCAGGATGCGGTGGATATATACCTGGGCCGCGTCGACGTCGTTGTTCTTCAGGGCGGCGGCCGCGGCGTCGAGCCAGGCGGCATGCCGCTGTTCGCGGTCCAGGGCCTCGAGCCCGGCCCGGGCGCCGCCGTCCATGGGAGCGATCCGCAAGATCCGCGCATACAGCTCGCGCGCGAGCTCGTCGCGATGGGCTGCGCGCGCCGCATCCGCTTTTTCGAGCATGCCCGCGACGGTATCGGCCTTCTGGCGCAGCAGGTTGGCACGATAGGCGGCGTTGCCCGGCTCCAGCGCGCTCGCCTCCTCGAGCTTGTGCAAGCCTTCTTCCGGCTTGCCTGACCCTATCAGCTGCATGCCCTCGCGCTGGAGGCGCTCGGCGGCGCAGCCACCCAGCAACAAGGCGACAGTGCTGCACAGGACGGTCAGGCGGCGGGCATGCGAGGTAATCATGGGGTGGCCTCAAACCGGGTCGGTAATGGGAACGGACTGGCGCAACTGGAGCGGCAGGTAAGTCATGACGAGCCCGCCCGGCAGGATCCGCTCCAGCCGGTAGGTGTTGTCGATCGTCTCCCCTTGCTGGATCAGCAGCAGCTGCTCGCCGCGCATCAGCATCACCACCTGCTGCGCCCCATCCTTGTAGCTGCCCACGTACACGAAGGGATTGGGCGGCGCCGAGGGGGCCGGCGGCGGCGCCGGCGGCGCAGCGGCGGCTTGCTTCGGGCCGGCTTCGGCGGCAGGCGGGGGAGTCGCGGGAGCCGACCAGTTGGTCGCCGCAAACGGATCGGCGATCTCGGCTTTCATGACGGGTGGCGGGTCGGCGGGTGCCGCAGCCTGCGGCAGGGATGGCGGCAGCGCGGCGGGTACGGTCCTTGCCACAGGCGCGGCTCGCGGCGCCGCCCGCGCGGTCCGCCGGACCGGCTCGGATACCTGCTCGGGACTCCAGCAGGCCGCCAGCAGCGCGGCGAACACCAGGTTCAAGCCGGCGCGGCGATGCTTGTGCAGGGTGGCGATCACGGCGCCGGCCTCATGAAATAGGCAAGCCTGACGGTCGCATCGAGGGCCGGATCGCTGAGCTTCGCGCGGCGGAACTGCACATCGAGCAGGGCCACGGCCCGCTCCCGCGACAATACGGCGGACAGGAAGCGCCGCACCTGCGGATAGCTTCCATGCACGGGCAGCGTCACCTCATAGCGCACGATCTGTCCGCGCGCCTCCCTGGCGACCGAATACGCACCGTCGTTCAGGGACAAACCGTATTCGCCCGCATAGCCCACCAGGCGGTCGAGCCGGTCCGGGAACTGGCGCTCGTCGGCGAGCGCGCTGCGCAGCCGCTCGATGCCGTCCGCAGGCACGGGATCGACGATCGCCGGCCGCTGGGGACGGGGTAGGCTCAGGCGCTGCCGGGTGGCCGCGATCGCGTCCAGCGAAGGCGCGATCGACAAGGGATACAGCGACGCCGCGGCGAACGCCAGCAGGATCGCTGCCATTCCCTGGAGGCCGAGCCGGCTCCGCAACAGGAGCAGATGCTGCCGCAGCGCGGCCAGCCGGGCGGCCAGGACCTCGTGCCGGGATCGCACAAGCCGCGGTCCCGTACGGGCCTGCGCAATGAAGGCGGAAATGCTCATATGCTTCTCTCCCATCTCAATTCCATCGAAAACCTGACCGCTTGCCGGGGGTCGGCCGGATCGACATGGTGTTCGCGCAGGTACACGCCCGGATAGGCGCCGCTCTCCTGCAGTCGTTTCAGGAAGGCCAGGAGCGCCGCCATGCTGCGCGCCTCCCCGCCGAGCTGCAGCTGCGGCCGTCCCGGCGTCGGGGTCAGCGACAGCAGGCTGACGTCTGGTCCGGTGTTGTCCTCGATCGCCGAAAACAGGCGCTCCCAGGGCTTCGCGAGTTCCGCACGCAGCTGCGCGGCCAGCGTCTCGTCGGAAGGCGCCAGGCGTTTGCGCGCTCGCTCCTGGCCCTGCTTCGGCGCGCCGTGTCCGGCCACCTGCAGGCGCGCCTCTTCCAGTTGCTGGAGTTGCAGGGCCGACTCCGCCAGCCGGAAGGCATACAGTCCCTGCGCCGCGCAAGCCAGCAGCGCCGTGGCGAGGGCCAACGCAGGCGTCCGCAGCCAGCGCGGTGCGTGATGTCCGTGGTCCAGCCGAAGCAGGCGCATGCGCTTCATGCCGCGCCCTCCACGTCGCCGGCGCCGCCCAGGGGCAGGATGCGCCAGCCCGGCACCGGCGCCGGGCTCGTCTCCGCAGCGCGGGAGGCGTCGTCGAGATACACCACGGCGGCTTCGCGCTGGCCGTCATGCAGGCACTCTTCGCGGGCCAGCAGGTCCGCCAGCGCCGAATGCCACTGGGGCGTCACGCGCAAGCTGCGGGCGCAGATCCAGGCGCCCTCCTCCCAGCGCGCCATGCCAAGGCTGCCGGCGTCATGCAGCAGCAGCCAGCCCGCCGGCTCCGTCAGCTGCGACAGATGGCGGTTGGCGCTGTCCGCCAGGGCCGGCACCAGGGAACGCAGGCGGATGCCGTGCGCGCGCAGCACTTCCTCCAGCGTCGCGATCAGGTCCGGGTCGACGGCGCTGGCCAGGCGCGGCCGCTCGCCGTGCCAGCGGTCGACCCGGATGTCCCAGGCGGCCGTGCCCGCATCGTAGAGCTGGCTGAACCGGTGGCGTATGTAGACAGCTTCCTCGTCCTCGTTCACCAGCGCCGCGGTCTTCGACAGCACCGCATAACGCACCATGCTGTCGGCCAGGACCACGCGCGCGCGACCGCCCGGCTGGCCCAGTTTGTCCAGCTGCAGTGCCAGCGCTTCGAGCGCTGCCGCCCAGGGCATGCCGGCGCCGCCGGCCCCGGTGTGCGGGAGCACGCCGCCGGTCTCGCTGCGCCGCCAGCCGCCCGGCGACAGCCTGGAATGACGGCGGCGCACGCCGACCGCGGCGTGGCCGACGCGGATGTCCCAGTCAACGAACGACAAAGGTGACACGATTAATCTCCTGCAACGTGGTCTGGCCCGACAGCGCGATATCGACAGCGATCTCGCGCAACTGGCGTGTACCGTTCCGCTCGGCGGCTTCGCGAATCAGGCGCAGCGGCGCCCGCGCGACGATGAGTTCCCTGATTTCGTCATTCAGCAGCAGCAGTTCGCCGATCGCGCGCCGGCCCCTGAATCCGGTGCCGCGACACTCGCCGCAGCCGCAGCCCGCCATCAGGCGCGCGCCTGCCGCGCGCGACCCGTCGATGCCGGATTCCGCCAGCAGGGCCGGATCGGGGACGACCGGCCGGCTGCAGGCCGGACAATTCACCCGCAGCAGGCGCTGGGCGATCACGCCGTTCAGCGCCGACACGAAGCTGTAGGGATCGACCCCCATGTGCATGAAACGCCCGATCACGTCGAAGACATTGTTCGCGTGGACAGTCGTGAAGACGAGGTGACCGGTGAGCGCCGACTGCACCGCGATCTGCGCCGTTTCGGCATCGCGGATCTCGCCCACCATGATCTTGTCCGGATCGTGGCGCAGGATCGAGCGCAGGCCGCGCGCGAAGGTGAGTCCCTTCTTCTCGTTGACGGGAATCTGCAGCACGCCTGGCAACTGGTATTCCACCGGGTCCTCGATCGTGATGATCTTGTCCAGCCCATGGTTGATCTCCGCGATCGCGGCATACAGCGTGGTGGTCTTGCCGCTGCCGGTCGGCCCGGTCACCAGCACCATGCCGTAGGGAACACCGGACAGGCGGCGCATCATGGCGACCGCGTCGGCATCGAAGCCCAGGCTGTCGAGCCGAAGGCCGCGCATCTGGTCCGACAGGCTCTGTTTGTCCAGGATCCGGAGGACGGCATCCTCGCCGAAGATGCTGGGCATGATGGAGACGCGGAAGTCCACCTGGCGCTGGCGCACCGTGACCTTGAAACGCCCATCCTGCGGCACCCGGCGTTCCGCGATGTCGAGTTCGGCCATCACCTTGACGCGCGAGACGATCTGCTCGGCCTGGTCCGCCCCCGCCAGCGTGGCGGCAAGGGTCAACACCCCGTCGACCCGGTACTTGATCGACATGCCCGCGTGCCCCGTTTCGAGATGGATGTCGCTCGCGCCCAGCCTGACCGCATCGTACAGGGTGGAATCGACCAGTTTGACCACTGGACTGGCATGCTCGCTGATGCGAAGAAAGGTCAGCTCTTCCGCCTCCTGGTCGGCCTGGACGTCGGCGCCGGCCTGCGGGACCATGCTGTCCATGGCACGCAGGGTTTCCTCGTGGCGGCGCAGGAAAGCCTGAAGGTCGCGCCGATGCACCAGCCGCCAGCCAAAGCCCGCCGGCAGGCGGGTTTCGACCCAGGCCGCCAGCCCCGGCGCCAGGGGATCGGCCGTAACGGCGACCGGCAGACCGTCGGCATCCCGCATCGCCATGCAGCGGCGCTCGCTCGCGTCGCGGAAACCGATGCTGTCGAACAGTGGCGTGAAAGTGGCAAGCGTCGTGGCGTCGACCGGCGCATAGCCCAGCGTCCGCCCGAGCCGCCCGAGGAATCGCTGCGGGTCCAGCCCCGCCGCCTCTTCCAGGATTTCGGTGGCGCGTCCCGGCATGTCTCCCGCCTGCCGCCGCGCCGCGCGCAGTTCTTCGGACGAAAACCGGTCGCGGGCGGCATCGGCGATGACGGCGGCGTTCATTGGATGTTCCCCGCGAGGTCGAAGATCGGAAGGTACATCAGCACCACGATTCCGCCGATCATGGCACCGATGACGATCATCAGAATCGGCTCGAACAGCTTGGTGAACTGCTCGATCCAGCGGGCCAGCTCTTCTTCGTAGAAGCTGGCGATGCGCTCCATCATCTCGCCCATCTGCCCGGTCCGCTCCCCCACCCGCATCATGCGCACCGCCACCGGCGTCGTCAGGCCGAAATCCTCCATGGAGCGCGAGATCGCATGCCCTTCACCGATATGCCGGGCCGCCATTGCCAGCTGGGCCCGCATCTGCATCTGCAGCAGATCGCTGACCATCGGCAGCGCGGTGCCGATCGGCAAACCGCCGCGCAGCAGCATCCCGAGGGTCCTGTACACGCGCGAGAGGTAGAACAGGCGCAGGCGCGCGCCGATGGCCGGCAGCTGCCACGCCCGGCGCTGGCACCAGGCGCGCACCAGCGCCAGCCGCGCGGCATACACCGCGCCGCCAAGGCAGGCGGCGCCGGCCGCCAGGATGCCCAGGCGATTTTCGCCAAGGAATTGTCCTGCCGTCATCAACAAGCGGGACGCCCACGGCAATTCGCCGCCGATGTCGGCATAGACCATGCTGAAGCGGGGTACGACGTACATCATGAGGAAGACCGTCACCAGCACACCGACGACTGCCAGCACCACCGGATAGATGGAGGCCCCGACGAGATGCCGGCGCAGGCGGTCGACCTGGCCCTGGTAGTCGATGTAGCGGCCGAGCGCCTCTTCCAGCGCCCCGGTGCGCTCGCTGGCGCGCAGGGTCGCGATATACAGGGGGGGAAGCGCGGCGCCGCCATGCTCGATGGCATAGGACAGCGGCCTGCCCTCGTACAGCAGGGCCACCATCTGCCGGAGCACGCGCGCGATCTCGGGCCGGCTTTCCTTGTCGGCCAGGGTTTCGAGCGCCTCGACGACCGCCAGTCCCGCCCTCAGCAGGGCCAGCAGCTCCTGGCTGAACAGGGACAGCGGAAAGCGGGGCGGCCGGCGCCGGAACACCCTGCCCCAGGCGGCGGCGCTGCGCAGCGACAGCAGGGCGTGGCCCTGCGCCAGCACCTGGCGCGCCGCGTCGTCGCGGTCGATCGCGTCGATGTCGAGCGTCGCGATGTCCGCGCCGGCGCGGATGATCCTTGCCTGGAACTTCATGACCGTCCCCCGATGCGGACGGGGCCGGGCTGGAGCGGCGAACTGCACACTTGACGGTATGGACGGGAATACATGATAGGCCTGCTTTTTGGAACCGGCATGCAGGCACTGTACTAAAACAGGCGCATGCCGCCCCTATGCGGCGCACCCTATTTCCCGCTACGGGGTTTACCTTATTTACCCCGCAGTTCCGCGACCAGCTGGTCGGCGCTAGGAAAGCCCTCCAGCCGCACCCAGGAGCGCCCGCCGGCCGGCCGCACCAGCGTGACGGCGGCATGGTTCATCTTGTCGCCCCGGAACAGATCGAACGCGCGCTGCGCGGCCGCGCTGGCGTCGACGCTGCCGGTGTAGAAGCGCCACTCCGGGCCGGCGCCGAATTTCGCGGCATAGGCGCGCAAGGCCTCGGGCGTGTCGTTCAAGGGATCGAGGGAAATCGACATCATGCGGACATGCTCGCCGCGCCGCAGCCTGGCCGGTACTTCCGAGAGGGTACGGCTGGCGATCGGGCATACCGTCGAGCAGGTGGTGAACACGAAGTTCAGCAGGACCGGGCCGTCGAAGGCCAGTTCGTCCTCAAGCAGGGTCCGCTTGCCGTCGGCACGGGTCAGCACGATCGGCGCCGGCGCCGGTCGGTACAGGCCCGCACTCCTCGCGAGCGGCGGCAGCGGGACGCCCGCGCCCGCTTTCGACTGGTCGTGCGCCCGGCACGGCGTGCCCGCGGCGCCGAGAACCAGCGCCAGGATGGCCAGCGACCGGCACAGGGCGCGGCCTCGATCGGACTTTGACATGGCGACCTCCAAAGAGACATCGATCGGCAGGCTCAGGGGCCTGCGGCGGCCACGGACGCGCTCACCGGCTCCGTCTCGCCGCTCACATAGACTTCATGCGCGGCCACGCGCATGTCGCGGCCGAGGCTGAGATGCGGATACATCGAGGGCAGCACCGTGACGTTGACGTTGTGCTCGACCAGTTCAACCAGGTACTCGCGGGAAAAGCTGTCGAGCATGTGCATCATGGCTTCGCCGACCATCGACAGGGCGAACAAGGCATCGACCTGCACCGCTTCCTCGCCGTCGGGAATTGCGCGGGCCCGCAGCCAGTCGCGCACGCGCCGAACGCGCCGCTCGTGCGCGGCGCCCGTGTCCCAGCGCGTGACCAGCAAGCTGCGCTCCCAGCCCGGCGGGGCCGCCGGGGCCAGTGAACCGGAAAGGTAGACCGGCACCTCCGGCGCCGGGGTCAGACTTGCGAGCTGTCCGCCATCCAGCCAGACCACCGTGGCGATGTCGCCCTGGCGGCCGAGCCGCCGCTCCGGCTGCGCATCGTCCCCCAGCACCTGGTCGGCGAGTTCGATGCGGCCGGACGGCAAGGCCCGCCGCAGGGCCGCCGCGGCCGCCTCCGCCAGCGGGTCGCCGCCGCGATAGACCTGGGTCACGCGGCCAAGGGCCAGGGTGCCGGCCAGGTGGCGCGCCATCCCCTCTGCCTCGAGGATGATGCCGTCCGAAAAATAGATGGTGTACCGGTTCGGCAGCGCGGCGGCCGGCAACAAGGTCTGCGGCAAGATGCAGGGCAGTCGGCGCCGTTCGCTGAACCGGTGCAGCGGGGTCCAGTCCTGGTCGCCCAGTCCGGATACCAGCGCGAACACCGGCTGCGCACGGTAGAAGCGTTCGAGCTGTTCGCCCCAGCCGTCGGGCGGGCCCTCCAGTTGCCAGACATGCGTCACCCAGCGGCGATATGCACGCTGCATACGCATGGCGCCGGCGCTGCGTCTTGCCGGTTCCGAACGCACCGCTGCGTTCTTGTCGCGGATGAAGGCGTCGAAAACCGCGAGCAGCGCGGCCCGCCGCGATGCCGGCACGCCGGGCTGGATCACGGTCGCGAAATGCACATCCCGGTCGTCGACGCCTTCGGGCGGCGCCGCGCCGAGCGTGTGCAGGTAGGCGCTCAGGTCACGCAGCTCGCCCGCCGACAGCGCATAGCGCGGCATCAGCGCGCTCAGGGCCTCTCCACGCATGTCGACACCGCTTCGCAGGGTCCTTGCCAGGCTCGCATCGTCATACGGCGGCCGCTGCGGCTTGCCGAGCTGATGGGCGATTCTCGGGCTGGAGGCCACCGGGGCACGCTCCTGGAACAGGTCGTTCGCGGTGATCGGCCGCACCACGAAGGCGCCCTCCGCGGTACCGAAGCCGCTCGGCCTGTGGCATTGTGCGCACGCCGCTTCCTGGCCTTGCAGGACGATGCCGTTCGCCCCGACACCCCGGATCGCCGTGCCGTCGCGGGTCACGCCGCTGCGGTAGATGCCTTCTCCGGCCGCCGCCGCCGCGACGGCGGGCGCCTTCGCCGGCACCTGGGCACAGGCCGCGGCCGGTCCCAGCAGCCATCCCGCCGACAGCAAGGCGGCGCCTGCGAGGCGCGCGATCAGGATGCCCATGAGCGCCTCACTGGACCTTGACGGTGACCGTGGCGGTATTCGACCACTGTCCCTGCGTATTCTTCACCCGGTAGGTGAAGGTTTCGGTGCCGCTGAACCTGAGCGCCGGCGTGTAGGCGATGCTGCCGTCGCTGTTGGCCCTGGCGCTGCCGCCCTTCGCGGGCGCGTTCACGATCGCGAGGGTGGACGGTGCGATCGTGCCGCCATTCGCATTGTCGTTGGCGAGCACGGTGAGCGTCCGCGCCGCATACGGTGCGCTGCGGTAGACCGGCGCCGTGTAGCTGTCCGCCACCGCCAGCGGGGCCTTGACGGCCGCCTGCACCGTCAGGCTCACCGTCGCCGGCGAGCTGCTGGCCGAGGCGTCGGCGGCGCGGTAGCTGAAACTGTCGGTGCCGCTGTAGCCCGCCGCCGGCGTATAGCGGAAGCTGCCGTCGACGTTCAGCACGAGCGACCCGTGCACCGGTGCCGTCACCGGGAAGGCCCGGATCGCGTCGCCGTCGGGATCGCGGTCGTTGGCCAGCACGCCCGGTGCGGCAATCGAGAGGATCGCGTTGGCGGCGACCGTATAACTGTCGGCGCCCGCCAGCGGGGCGCTGTTCGCTTTCAGCACCGTGACCGAGAAGCCTTGCGTGGCCTGCAATCCGGACGGGTCGGTGACCTGCGCCACGGCGCCCTGCGTGCCCACCTGCTGAAGGGTCGGGACCCAGTTGATGACGCCGGTGGCGGCATCGATGGCCATCCCGGCCGGGGCGGTTTTCAGCGCATAGGCCAGCTTGCCGCCCTCGGGGTCGCTGGCCTGCAGCGCGTAGACGTAAGTCTCCCCCACCATCACCGAGGCCGGCGCCGTCGATGTGATGACCGGGGCACCGCCGCCGACGCGCGCGGCAAGCAGCTCGCGCGCCGCGGCGACATCGACGACGCCATAGCCGTACTGGTTGTCGGGGCCCGCCTCGCCGAGGTCGCGCGCGCTGTCGACCAGCGCGGTTTCGATCGTCGACAGCGGCGCCGCCGGAAACGCCCCCGCCAGCAGGGCCAGGGCGCCGGCCACGTGCGGCGCGGCGAAGGAGGTGCCCGAGACCGTGGCGTACAAAGGCATGCCGCCGAACGACAGGTCGGTGCTGACCACGTTCACGCCCGGCGCGACCAGCTTCGGATACACGCCGCCGTCGCAGGCCGAGGGGCCGCGGCTGCTGTAAGGATCGAGCACCAGCGATGCATCGAGGGAACCGACGGCGATCGCCCCCGGGTTCGATGCCGGGCTGGCGCTGGTCGCCGGATCCGGTCCGCCATTGCCGCCCGCGAATACGATCGAGATCCCCGCCGCCTTCAGCGCCTGGATGTCGCCCGCGAATTCGGTGTTGCAGCTGCCCGGCGCAAGCCCGCTCAGGCCCCAGGAAGCGTTGACCACGTCCGGCGCGTCCAGGGTCGCCACGTTGCCGTCGGGATCCAGGAGCCACTGAAAGGCGAGATGAAACTTGCTCAGGCTTCCCGTCCCGCTGTCGTCGAATACCTTTGCCGCGATCCAGCGCGCACCCGGCGCCATTCCAATGGGCGTGCCGCTGGCGGAGGCGCCCACCATCAGCCCGACGGTCTGGGTGCCATGCCCACTGAAGTCGTAGGGCGTGGCGTGCTGGGCATAGGGATCGTACCAGCTGTTGGTGCCGCCGCGCCAGCTTGCCGCCAGGTCCGGATGGGCGGCATCGACCCCGGTATCCAGGCTGGCGACCACCGCGCCGCTACCGTTCAGCCCCATTCCCCACAGGGCCGGCGCCGTGACCGCGTCCAGGTTCCAGCTGCCGGACGGCGCCGCCGCGGCCTTCGGCACGCTCGCGAACAGTACCGCGCCATCATAGCCGATCCGGCCAATCCGCGGGTTGCGGGCAAGCTCTTGCACGGCCCAAACCGGCAGCGTGACCGCCACCGCATTGATGATCCACAGTTGCTGCGGATTCGCGATGCCGAACTGGGCCAGGATCGGCCCCAGCGTGGCGGCCCCGGCCCCGGCCTTGGCCTTGAGCGCCTTCACCACCGCGTTGTCGCGCTTGCGGCGGTCGTTCACCTTGAAGGCGCTCAGGTCGACACGGTCGGGCAGCTGGATGATCACCGGCAGCATGTCCGCCGCCTTGTGTTCCGCCAGCTTCGCGGCCAGGTCGGGCGTCAGCACCCCCGCCCCCACCGGCTGCGCCAGCAGCGCCGCCAGCATGCCACCGCCAAGGGCGGCTCGAATCGCTGTCTTCATCGCTCCCTCCTATTCGACCGTCAGGCGCGCAAGCGGCCGGCCGTCGACCGCGAGCTGCACCGTTTCGCCGGCCCGCACGGCATGTCCGGGATTGACGAACAGGACGAAATAATCCCGGTCCTGGTACAGGACGTGATTGCGCGCGGTCTGGCGCATGGGTCCGATGACGGGCGATTCGGGGATGCCGAGCGCGGCGCCGCGCCGCGGGTCGAGCAGCTGGACCTTCCTCTTCGAGTCCAGCAGCACGGCCGCCTTGGCGGGGTCGGTGACGCGGTAGCGCAGGTCGAGGATGTAGCCGTGGGCCGACAGGTGCAGGCCGTGAACCGCGATACCCAGCGATTCGCCCAGGGCCGGATCGCTGACGGCGGCGGCCGGCACAGCCGGCGGCGGCGTCGAACATCCCGCCAGCGCCGCCGCGCCGGCGGCGCCGGCGAGCCAGCGGCGGAAAAGGTGGCGTTTGCTCATGGCAGCCTCCTAGTTGACCTGTACCGTCACGACGGCCCAGCCGGTGCTGTTGGTGCTGCCGGACTCCTTGCCGAGACGGTCCTTGACGCGGTACTCGAAGGTGTCTGACCCCGTGAAGTTCCAGCGCGGGACATAGGTGACGCCGGCCCCGCTGACCGTCACGGTGCCACCTTGCCTGGTCGCGCTGCTGGAGCCGCCGCTGCCTCCGCTGCCCGGCTGCCGCACCCGCGCCACGGCCAGCGGCAACTGGTTGGCCGCGTCCATGGTGGCGCTGTCGGGGTCGGTGTCGTTCGCCGCCGGGGCCAGCRCCACCGGCACATAGGCGCCGCTGCCAAAGGTGCGGCAGGTCGAACCGGATGTACCGACGCGGACGATGCAGCGTGGCGCATCGAAGGCATCCGCCGCCGCCACCGGCGCCCGGTTATCGATGACCTTGATCGTCACCAGCGTGTCGGCGCTCTGCCGCGCCGCCGCGCCGCTGCCCGTCTGGGCCCGATAGGTGACGCGCACTTCGTTGGTGGCGGTCGACGAGCTCATTGCAAGGCTGCCGTTCGGATTGACCGTGACGCGGCTCGAGCTGGTGTTGCAGTTGCCGTTGACGACCGTGCATTCCTTGATCTTCACGGCGCTCAGCGCCTGCCCGCCGGAAGCGCTGTCGTTGGCGAGCACGCCCGGGGGCGCGACGGACTGGTTGCCGGCGCTTGCCGCGTGGGCGATCGCCGTGTAGGTATCGGCCACCGCGACCGGCGCGTCACCCGTCCCGGCGGCCGCCACCAGGGTGTAGGCCTGGTCGGCGAACAGGGTCGGCGTCACCTGGTCGGTCGCGCGCAGGGTCAGCGGATAACTGCCGGCCACCGGCGCCGGCCAGCTGACCAAGCCGGTTGCGGGCGCCACGCTCATGCCGGCCGGCGCGCCGCTCAGGCTGTACTGGACGGCATGTCCGGCACTGCCGGTGGCATGCGCGGCATAGGTGTAGGGCTGGCCGACGGTCGCCGTGGTCACCGGCGCCGTATCGAAGACGGGCGGCGCGGCGACTGCGGGCGCCACCGCCAGGCGGAACTGCATGCCGCCGTTCGGGTTGCCGTTGCTGGTATCGTACAGCCGGCTGTCGAACACGGCGAACCTGAGCGTATCCTGGGTACTGCTGCTCACCGGCTTGAGCAGCACGTCCAGCGTCTTCGCCGGCGGCAGGAAGGCCGTGTATTGCTGGCGCGGATTGCCCAGGAAGGGTACCGGATTGCCGTCTTCCGCCACCACTTGCCAGTACTGGCCATTGATCGTCGGCACGTGCGATTTCAGACCCGCATTGACGAAGCGGATCAGCAGGTTGCTCCCCGCCGGCACCCCCGGCGAACCAGGCGCCAGGGTCGGAATATCGAGCGGATCGAGGCCCTGGCCCGGAAACGGCGTACCGTTGATCAGGAAATACTTCGGCTGGTATTCCAGCGTACTGCCGGGCCCGCCCCTGCCGCCATAAGTGCCGGCCGCGACCGCCGCGTGCATCGCCGGGTCGATCTCGCTGTAGACCAGCGTGACCTGGTTGGCGTAGACGATATTGCTGCCGCCGCTGCTGTAGGCGACCCTGCCGGTGCCGGCATCCTTGGTCATCGCGCCGTACAGGCCCATCTGCACCTGGACCTGCGGATGGGTGCCGCTGCTGTACAGATAGGTGCCGGGGCGGACGCTGGTCCAGGTATAGGTGGCGGTGCCGCCGCCCGGCGCCGCCTCGCGGTCGAAGGAGCGTACGCGCGCCGTCGTGTTGCCGGCCGGCCGCGCGCCGGTATAGGTCGCGCCGCCATCGGGTTCGAACCAGACCGGCTGCATGCCCTCCTGCTTGACCTGGCTGGCGATCACCAGCGAGCTGGGTTCGGGCAGCGTATTGGTCAGGTGGACGACCAGCCCTTCCCCCGGCGGCACGTTCAGGGCCGGACCGGGTACCGTGACCGGCGCATTGCAGCCGGTCGGCGCCGCACTGCCCGTGCCGCACAAGGCATAGCCCCACATCGGTACGCCGGCGATCGTCGTGGTACCGGTCTGCAGCCAGTACTCCGCCGCGCTCGCGGAACCCCAACCGCCCAGTCCGGCAAACGCCAGCAGCACGGCCGCGGTCCGGGCCCGCATCAGTCGATTCTCTTTCATGACCGCCCCCTCACTCAGTGATCGCGACGTCGGGTGCTTCGATGATCAGGAAGGTCTTCATCCCGCCAGGAAACACGTTATTGGTCGTGATTTCTTTTTCATTGTGCGAATGCCAGATGTGGAAATAGCCGCCGTTCTCGCTCAGCCCGGGATGGCCCTGCGGCAGGACGCCGAACTTGCCCAGGTAGGGGCTGCCGCTGTAGTACTCGCCGTAGGCCACGTCCTGCTGGTTCGGCAGGATCACCGGGAAAGGCTTGCCGTGGTCCGCGCACCATTCGTGGGTCGGGCTGAATCCGCTCGCGTCGGGCACGCAGGTATGGGCATTGTCGGTGCCATAGATGTCCCAGCCGACGCCCTTGCCCGTCCACTCGAAGATCAGGTCGGCGGTCTGGCCGGGGATGCTGCGGATCGTGAAGTCCGGCGAGGCCAGGTCCGGGCCGCTGCCGGGCGCGCTTTCCAGCACCCTCGCATCGCGCGCCAGCGGCTGCATGTGGGCGCCGTGATGGTGGAAAGGATGGAGGTCGCGGCCTGCGTTGAGCTCCCGCACCAGGACCTTGTCGCCGGGGTGCATGATCGGCGCGGCGTTGTACGGCTGGTTCGGCAGCCAGGGCACGCCGGCCCCCAAGAGGGTGTCGGGCGCATTGCGGCCGTTGATGAACCACATGGTGGCAAAGAAGCTGGCGGTGTCGACGCTGACCGGCTGGCGGTTGCGCACTTGGCTCGCCACGGTGTCGTGCATGGCCGCATCCATATCCGTCAGCAGCAGCAGGAACTCGCGGTCGAACTCGGTACCCGCCTGGTTGTAGGCTTTGCGCGTGGCCTTCGCCGACGGATCGAAGCCGGCCGGGCGGACGATCAGCGCGCCGAGCAGGCCCATCTCCACTTCCAGCGACGGCTGGGAGCCGCTGTGGTACAGGTAGGTTCCCGGCTGGCCGGCGACGAAGGTATAGCTGACGCTGCCGTTGCGCCCCGCTTCCTTGGTCAGGACACCGTCCGCGCAGGCCGGCGCCGGCGCCGCGCAGGCCGCGGTCACGCCGATCTGGCCGGGAAAGACGACCGACACCGGAAGTCCGTCGACCGGGAGCTGGTTGACCAGGTTGACGGTCACCGTGTCGCCCTGCTGGACGATCAGCGTCGGCCCGGGATACTGCATGATCCCGGTGGCGGCGTCGGCATAGCCCCAGGCGTAGACGGTGTTGCCGTCGCCGGTCACGAGGCTGGCGTCGGTGGCGACCAGGTTGAAGGTGCGCGGGCTGGCCGGGGTTCCCGCTCCGCTGCCGCTGATGCCGTCGATCTTGGCCTGGGCATTGCCGGCCAGTGCGGCGACGCAGAAGCCGATCGCGGCCGCCCGCCGCGCGATGTTGGCGAAGTTCATGTCGCATCTCCCGTGATCACGATCTCCGTCATCATCCCGCCGTAGTCCTGCTCGTTATTGCTGAGGAAGTTCAGGTTCGTCGTATAGAAGAAATAGGTGCCGGCCGGCACCGATGAAGCGTCGATCATCACCTCGACCGACTCGCCGCCGCCGAGCGTGACCGAGGCCGTGTCGTAGTACAGGTCCTTGCCGGTGGGCCCGCGCAGCTGGCGCGCGCCTGCGCCGACCACCGTCATCGGCAGGCCATGCGCGGTGACCGTGTAGTAGTCGGCCACCCCCAGGTTGGACAGACGTAGCAGCAGACGCGAACCTTCGGTACTGCGGTTCAGCGTCACCAGCGCGGTCGTCTTCTGCGACTGGAAGGTGGTGCCGGCCGTATACGGGTCGACCTGGGTCGGCGGCAGAGGATTGGGATTCACCGTGTCCGGATAGCCGCGGCCATTGATCATCGGGTAGATGGTCTTGATCTGGTTGAAGGGGATTGGCTGGATCCCGAAATCGGCCTCATGCGTCGCCGTGTCGAATGCCGTCAGCTGCAGGGCGACAGCCTTGGTGTAGCCGGTCGAGCCGTCGCCGTCGTTGTACACGAACTTGTTGTAGGTCTTGCCCTTGTAGGTCTTGCTGGTGCCGTCCTGCTTCGGCTTGACGAACAGCTGGCCCTGCATGCCCATCTCGATGTGCTCGGTCGCCTCGACGTGGCAGTGGTACATATAGGTGCCGGGCTCGTTCAGGTTGTAGAAGTAGGTCACGCTGGCGCCCATGTTGACCGTCAGCGCCCCTTCCGGGACGCCGTCGAATATCGGCGCCTGGTTGGCGAAACCGTGGAAGTGGACGCTGTGGGTGTCGAACAGGTCCGGGCGTGCCACCATGCCGACATTGCTCAGCGTGAGGTAGAACTTGTCGCCTTCGTTCAGCTCGATCAGCGGGGCCACGAAATTGGCGCGCGCCAGGTTCAGCACCACATCCTTGGCCAGGGTGCCGGTCACCTCGTCGAAGCCGAAGGTATACATTTGGCGCCCGTCCGCCATGGTGACGAAGCCGTCGCCGCCGGTCAGGTGCTTGCACACCGTGTTCGGAGGACGGACTTCGCTGCCGGTCCACCTGGCGTCGCCATTGGTATCGCCAGGGCACTGCACGAATACGCCGGCCCGGGCTGCCCCGGGCAGGGCGGCCAGGGCCGCCAGCAAGGCCGGCCCACCGAGTTTGCTGATGATCTTCACGTTCACGATACGCTCCTTCACATGGGACCAGTTGGCATCAGGGCACGGTGCCGCCGGCGAAGTCGTCGATCCGGGCGTTCCCCGGCTCCGTGATGCCGATCCGTCCGGCGCCGGCAACGAAAGCGGTGGTTCCGGTCGTCGGCAGGGTCGCGCTTCCCAGCAGGGTCGGCACCCCGGCCTGGACCTTCCACACGTTGACGACGCCGGCGCCGGTGCACTGGGCCAGCAGGGTGTCGCCGGCCGCCAGGGTCACGCCGCTGGCGAGCGTCGCGGTGTTGGCGAACGACAGGCCGCCATTGGTGGTGGTGTCGACAAGGATCGAACCGGCGTTGTAGCGGACCCTCACGTAGTTGGTATACGTGCCCAGCACGAAGTTGCCGGAAGCCTTCAGCAGCAGGCCGGTGCCGGTCAGCGTGCCCGTCCCCAGGGTCAGGGCTGCGGCCTGGTTCGCGCCGAACGGCGCACTCCAGAACGCGGTGCCGGGCAGCAGCGCGCTGGCTGCCTGCTGGGCGTTCACCCGGATCGCGGCGGCACCGAACAGCACTGCCTGGTTCCAGCTGGCGCCAAGGGTGTTGGCGTTGGCGCGGTTGAAGTTGTCCAGCAGGGACAGCTGCGGCGCCGCGGCCGGCGGCCCTGAGGTTCCGGCGCCGACCTCGTCGGCCCCGATGTCGATCTTCTGCGCGGTTCGGGCTTCGCCGTCGTAGTCCACCGCCGGCACGCCGTTCGACCCGGTACGGCTCAGGCCCTTGTCGATCGCCGGCGAGGATGCCTGCAGGTGATAGTCCCCGAACAGGGTGCAGTTGGCGGCGCTCTGCGGCGACTTCACCTTGCCGTCGCTGCCCATGCAGTTCCAGAGGGTCAGCGGGCCGTAGCGGATATCGATGTAGTTGCCGCCCTCGTCGCTGGTCGCGGCGGTATCGATCGTGGTCGAGAAGCCCGGAATGAAGGGCGTCGGCTTGCGGTCGCCGTTCGGGTAGTTCGCCACGAACAGGGGATCGACCGCCAGGTTGCCGTTGTTGTCGTAGCCGCCGCTTCCCAGCAGTGCCGACAGGATGCTGTGATCGGGGCTCAGCTTGTCCTTGCCGCTGTCGACGTACTTGGCGCCAAATGTGCCCTGGTTCGCGCTGCCGATGACGGCAAGGTCGACGTAGACCGGGTTCGCCCCCATCAGCGAAGCCGTGTTGCAGCCGCCATTCGCGGCGGCGTCGAACAGTCCGAACTCCCCTGCCCCGCTGCCGGTGATGGCCCAGCATCCGGCACGGTTGTGCCAGAGGATGTTGTTGGCAAGGATGGGCTTGGAGAACAGGTACTGGTTGCGCTTGTTCGCCTGGATGGCCGCGACCAGGCCGGCGCTGCTGCCCTGCGACACCAGGCCGGCCGGTTGCGGGCTCGACTGCGGGTCGCCCGGATGGGCGAAGGCTTCCTGCGAGGTGGCCGTGGTGTCGTTGAAGGCGATCGTGTTGTTCGAGGCATTCACCTTGAGCGCATCGACGATCGCCACGCCGCCGCCGGCATAGCCCGAGACGTTGTCGACGATGATGTTGTTGACCATCGTGACGCTGTTCCAGCTGTTCTCGTTGTTGGGCGCCCGGCTGACGTCGAGGCCGTTGACTTGCGCCAGGCGCACGCCGCCGCCCGCGCCCGAACCGGCATTGTTACCCTGGATCAGGTTCTGCTGCAGGCTGACCGAGCCGGTACCGGCCGACAGGGCGCCCGCGTCCACCGGCGGCGCGCCGCCGATGAAGACGCCGCCGCCGGTCGAATTGGCCGACTGGTTGAAGACCTGGTTGAAGATGATGCTGTTGTTGGCGATCATCCCGCCGTCGGCCAGGCCCAGCTGCGCCACGCCGCCGCCGTGGCCGAGGCTGAAGTTACCGCACACATGGTTGTTCACGACCTGGTAATTGCTGGCGCCATTGCCCAGGCTTATGCCGCCGCCGACGCCGGCCTCGGTACCGCCGTTCTGCACCACCCAGTTATGGTGGATGTTCGCATTCGGATCGACCGAATCGGTGTAGCCGCCGTAGGCCGTATTGTTCTGGTCGAGCAGGTCGACGTGGCCGATCCGGATACCGCCCGCGTAGGTGCCGGAATTGCCGACGATGCGGTTGTTCGCGATCTGCACGTTGCGGCCATAGCCGCTGACCAGAATGCCGCCGCCGCCGTCGGCGCCGGTCACGGTCAAGCCGTCGATGCGGGCCGGATTGGTCGCGTTGAAGTGACCGTTGCCGCTTCCGCTCGATGCCGCCTTGCCGACCACCAGGATGCCCGGCGCTTCGTCGGCGCCGAACAGGATCGGTTCGTTTTCGCTGAGGTTACCGCCCAGCGACTGGCCCGGCAGCAGGTCGAAGGTGCGGTTCGGACCGGCGTTCAGGGTGTTGACGCCGGTGTCCGGATCGATGACCGGCGGGCTGGCCGGGGTGGCGTCGATCTTGCGGTCGATCAGCTTGCGCCATTTCTTGAGCGTGTCGTTGGCCAGCTTGGCGGCGTTGATCATGGTCGACATGGCGCCCCAGCCCTGTAGCTGCACCTTCTTGTCGACGATGACCGGCGTATTGTAGATTCCTGGCGGAACGATGATCAGGTCGCCGTCGTTGGTGGTCGGCGCGTCGATGACGGCCTGGATGCTGCCGCCGGCAGGTACGTATTTGGGCGTCGCCCCGCCCACGGTCACGGTCAGGCCGACCGGCGAGACGACGCCGGCGCGGTAGACCAGCAGCTGTCCGGTCACGGCGTTGGCGGGCACCTTGACGACCAGCACGTCATTGGACCAGCTGCCCACTACCGGCAGTTCGACGCCGCCGAGGGTGACCTTGTTGCCCGCGTTGGCGGAACCGAAGCCGAAATCGCGCTTGATCAGGCGCGCCGAACCGTCGTTCGGGTCATAGTAGGGGTTGAGCACGTCGATGCTGCCGGCCGACACGATGGTCAGCGTGCGCTCGCCCGTTGCGGGCACCCAGGGTCCACTGTTGCCGCTGCCGGTGACGCTGTAGATCATCGGCACGCCGTCGCCGAACTCGCAGTCGACCGGATTCTGCGACGGTCCGGCGAAGGCCGCCACCGGCACCACCGGGGTATCCAGGTAGGTCGTCTTGCCCGGCAAGTACTGGAAGGTATAGCAGAACTGGCTGTAGCGGCGGTCGAAATACGGGTCGATCACCATTTTCGGGCTGCCGTCGGAATTGGTGGCGCCGCTCGGGTCGGGGATCGGCCCCGGGGAATTCATGCACGAGGTCATCATGCTCGGCGAAACGCCGGAGGGGAACGGCGGATTGATCGTGAAGGTCGAGGGCACCAGGAAGTTGAAGGAGCCGAATTCGTCCGCGTACACGCGGCCGAGCTCGCGTCCGGTCCAGTCGAGTAGCGAGACGGGCAAGTGCGGCGGCGCATGTTTTTCGCCGAAGGTGGGCGCATTGACGTCGAATTCGCTGGACAGGTCGTCGAGGATGAAGCCGACGCCATGTCCGGCGACCGGCGCTTCCGTGTACAGGTAGAAATTGGGCGCGGGATTGCGGCCCGGCTGCATGTCGACCAGCTTCATGTCGCACTTCTTCCAGGTCTGGCCGGGAGCCTTGTACATCGGATTCGGCTGTAGCTGGTCCGGGCCCTGGAACAGGCTCAGGTACTGCGGCACCGGCAGGTCGCGTCCAACGCAGGGGAAAGGCTCGGCCTGGGGCGTCGGCGTGATCACGTCGCCGAACACCACGTTCTTGTCGCCATTACCCTGGTGAAAATATCCCGGGGGCGCGACGGCTTCCACGATGTACTTCACATTCGGCAGATTGGCCTGACCTGCGACGCTACCGAAGGCATAGCCGCCATCGAACACGGCCGGACGGGCCTGGTTCCAGTTACGCAGGCCGTCATAGCAGTCGAGCGGCTTGCCGGCATCGGGGCCATATGGCACCTTGTATTTGTCGCCCGGACATTCGGACGGCAGCGCGTCGTCCCAGCCATCGGTCTTGCCGAGCCCGACATAGGGCTGGTTGCCGTTGTCGGGATCGGCGCCCCATTTGACGACGTCGCCGTAGCTGAACTTGCCTGCGTCATCGACCTTGCTGCGCTTGACGTCCTCCGGCCCCCTGGAAGGCGCGTTGGCGGGGAGGCCGCAGGACTCCGGGTCGCGCCAGCAGAACGGGTAATTGTCGACATCGGGGGGATCGTACACGTAGCCCTGGCTGCTCAGAGCTTCGCAGGTACCGTCGTTTGCCGCTTTGGGCTGGTCCGGCTTGCCGTCGCCGTCGCAGTCCAGGTACAGGTTGACCTGCACGCGCGGAATACCCGGCTCCCAGTTTTCCGCGGTCGCATTCTTCGGATCGTCTTCCGCCCGCGTGATGCCATACTGAACGATGCCGGCGATGCCGCCATTCTCCTGGCCGGCATAGGCCTTCTTGCCATATTCGATATGGTTGGTCTGGCCGAGGAAAGCCTGCATGCCTTCCAGCAGCACGACCCCATGCTCCACCCGATAGGGCTTGGTCTGTCCGACGGACTGGCACAGGCTGGGGCTGCCGCCGGTATTGGCGTCGACGTCTTCCTGGGTACAGGTGTAAAGCTGCGGTGTCAGGCGATTGAAGGACGGCGTCGTCCAGCCGTTATGGGCAGGCACTTCGCCGCCGGCGTCGACCACGATCGTCGCACCGGTCGCCTTGAAACGCGAATAGTCGACCTCGCCGATCATCCAATTGAAGAACGGGAAAAATTCGTTGAATTTGAATTCACCCTTCGAGTCCGTCACGGTCGACTGGTAGATGCTGCCGTCGCGGAAGCGGATATTCATCGCCTGGTTGGCGATGCCGACTTCGCTCGCATCCGGGAATCCGTCCCCGTTGCTGTCGTAGAACACTCTGCCTTCAAAGCGTGCGAACCAGTTAAAAACAGGCACGTTACCCAGCGCCAGGGTGGTGGCGCCAGGCGCGACCGTGACCGGCGCCGTGGCGATGATCAGGTCCAGGGCCTCGTCCCATACCACCAGTTCCCAGGTACCGGCCGGCACTTTCGGGATCGAGAAGCTACTGTCGGCATTGCAGGGCGTCGCATACAAGGCGCGCCGGGTGCCGGTCGACTCGTTCAGTCCGACCCAGCAACCCGGAAACGGTGCGCCGTCATGGAAGCTGTAGTCAGGCGGCCGCGAGTTATGGATATTGACGACCTTGCCGGTGATGGTGGCAGTGCCGTTCAGGACCGGCGTCGTTCCGTTCTTGGCCAGGAAGCCCTTGTGCGTGAACCCGGTGAAGACGTGGTGCCCCGGCGGTCCGAACTCCTGGAAGAACGGCGGTTCGCCATTGCGCACCCAGGCGTCATCGCCCTTGGTGCCCTCGATGGTGGTGGTCTGCTGCCAGTCGGTGCCGGTCGGCGGCACCACCTGGACCGTGTATTTTGCCGGGTACAGGTTGCGGATATTCGCCACGCCGTCGGGTCCCGATTTGATGATCCCGCTGCCGCGCGCCAGCATCACCGGCTTGCCGTTGACATAGCAATAGCCCGCCACGGCCGTTTCACCGGCCGCGCAGGCTGTCTTGTAGGTCGTGCCGAGTGGGTTGCCGAAGGCGTCCTGCGTGACCTGGCCGCCGGAGGCGCCATAGGTGCCGCCCGCCTCCGTCAACAGGATGGTGAACCCGGCGAGTCCCTGTTCCTGCGGCAGGTCGGGCGCCGCATTCAAAGGACTGTTGTCGTTGAAGACGAATACCGATATTTGCGCTGCGGGCAGTGGATATTTGTTCACGTAGACCGTGACCGAGGTGGCGCCGGCGGGAATCGCCGCACCACCCATCGCATATCCGTCGTCCGGCAGGATCGAAATGTAGTAACGCTTGGCAGGATCCAGTTTCGGGAGCGGCATGTATTTGCGGTCCGGGTCGAGGCACGCTACCGAGCCGGTATCGGTGCAATCATTCCCCGTGACAGGCGTACCGGCGACGGTTTTACCTGCCGCAATCACCGGCATATAGCTGGAATGGAAGCTGAAGGAATAATTGTCGCGCGTCGCGTGTTGCCCGGGTACCGAGTCCTTGCTGACGTCCTGTTCGACGGTCCAGCGATAGCTCTTTACCTCGGTAATTGCGCCACTCGGATCGACTCCCTTGACGGTCACCTGTAAAGGATTCGTTTGCGCCTGTGCAAGATTACACAGGAAGGCCAGCAAAAGCGCGAATGCCGTCAATAGCAGGCATCTGGCCCTTCCGGGAACCGCGCCGAAAAATATAAGCATATCCATGTTCACTCCCCAGGCACCCTTTAGTTTTACGAAAGCCGATTTGGACAAATACGGCGGCATCGGGTAATGGCTGCACGAAACCAGTATGGCGGAAGGAATGAGGCGGCACAGGGAGGCGAAGGTTGCAGTTGAAAGGGAGGTAAACTACGCACGCGGGAGCGTAATGCAAGGTAGGCGAAACTACCGTTCCGGAAAATGAAAATGGCCGCAGTGCGGCCATTTTCATCGCTGAAACAAAGTAATCAACAGAGTGCTGCGATATTCCATTCCACGCCGATCCTGGTCCCTTTTCCCGGGCTGCTCGTGATGTCGATTGCGCCGCCCGAATCGTGAACGCGGCGTATCATGCCGACAATGCCTGAGGACAGGCGGCGCTTGGGCATGCGCGACTGCGGGATGCCGGCGCCATCGTCCGCAATCACCAGCGACAAGTGCTGCGTTCCCGCAGAAAATACCACCGTCAAGAGATGCGCATCAGCATGCTTCAGAACATTATTCACCGCCTCCTGGAGGATGCGAAAGGCGACGATCCGCAGCGCGGACGGCACGTCATTGTCGGATACCGAAATGTCCGCATCGACCTGCAATTGCGGATACGCTTCGCGGGCTTCCCTCAGGATAAAAGAAATACTGGCGATTAGGCCCAGGTCGTCGAGCATGGACGGATACAGGTCCATGACCGTGCGATGCAACTCGTCGATAGCCTGGCGCGCGCTCGAACATGCGTGATCGAGGGCCAGGCCGAGCGCGGGAACGAATCCACTAGAACCTGCAGCCGTCGCCTTTGCGCTGCGCAATTCGATTGCGAGCATTGTCAACACCTGTCCCAGTCCATCGTGAAGGTCCGCGGCGATACGTCGCCTTTCAGATTCTTGTATTGTCGAAATACAATCGATCCATTTTCCTCCGTCGTGGTGTCGAATGCCTGGCGGGATTGCCCGCCGTTGATCTCCTTTCGACTTCCTTGACCGGGAAATATGATTCGATCCCTTATGGTTTGCAAGTCCGGTACTTAATAGATCCGCAAAGTTTACCGAGTAATCTCCCATCTCGTTCCCCTAGGCCGACTGCGTTTTTAAGTATTGGTTAACTCATTACTGCGAGCACATGTTACTAAACTCCGCCGACGAAAACGTCGTAAATATGCCTCGACATGGCATTTTTTTTGCTTAACGATAACTTCACAATTAATCGCCGGAACTATTTCCCGTTTTAAAACAGCACCTTTTCAAAAGCGCCAAATAAAAATCCAGCCGGTGGCTGGATTCAAACAGGTGCACAAACAGCTACTCTCGCGCTGACGACCTCAAGGGGAATCGGCCACCGGCGCCGGATAGGACCGGGTGTCCACGGCGGTATCGCTGGCGTGCGCAAGGCTGTCAGCCGCCCTCGCCTCCTTGCGCTTGAGCGCATAGCGGTTCAGTCCCGCCATATGCACCCTGCATAAATAATCCTCCCAGTCGATGGCGCGCGGATCGACCGGATACGTCGCCCGATCCTCCTGGCCGAAGCGCGCCGCCAGCGCCATCAGGCCACGGTTGTCGAAGCGGTAGCGCGGCTGGGCATAGAAGGAGAAGGTGATCGCCAGCAGGCGGGTGGTGCGCAGCTTTTCCATCGCCGGGGTCTCGCCGGGCTGGCCGGCCAGGCGGCGCAGGCCGCTCCAGGCCAGGGCGCCCAGCGCCACGCCGGCCATCGCCAGCCGGAAGCGCAGATTGCCGACCACCCGGAAGTCGTGCTTCGGCTCCTTGTGGAACAGCTTGTCGTACTGCCGCCAGTTGCGCCTGGCGTCGTCCTGCAGCAGGCGGATCAGGTCCCCGACCAGGATCGGGTTAGAGGCGCCACTGCAGCACTGGTAGATGCGGTGGCCCACCGGCCCCGCCAGCGCTTCGGCCGCCGCCAGCAGGATGGCGTTCGCCACCAGGTCGGCCGGGATCACGTCGATGATGCCTGCCGGGCGCGCCGGAAAGAAGCTGGTGCGGCCGCGCGCATAGGCCAGGATCACGGCGTCGGCCACCTTCACGCCTTCCAGCCAGCCCGGCGCCGGATCGCGCAGCGTGCTCTCGATGATGGACGGCCGCACGATGGTCAGCGGGAGTCCGCGCATGCCCTGCATGGCCACCTGCTCGCCCATCCACTTGGTGAAGGTATAGGTGTCGTTCCAGCCGTGGCGCTTGGCTTCGCGGATGCCGAGCGCGGTCAGTTCCCGGTCCAGCACCTGCGGATCGGCGTGGCGGGCCTTTACCGCCTCGATGCGGCGGCGCAGACGACCGGCCAGGGCCCCGACGTCGTGCTGGCCTTCGCGGTCGCGCCCGATGGCGGCGCGCCCGGCCGGCGCGGCGGAATCTTCGAGGATGTCGCCGCGGCGGTAGCCGTTCACATAGCAGGTCGAGACCTGCACCAGCGGCGCCCCGGCCGCGCGCGCCAGCGCCGTCAGCTGCCGCAGGCTGAGGGTGTTGATGTCGAGGGCCTCGTCGAGCGGCTCGCGGAAGTTGACGCTGGCGGCCGCGTTGATCACGAGGTCGGTGCGTGCGGCCAGTTCCCGGAAGCGCTCGGCGCCGAGGCCGAAGCAGTCCTGCGTCACCTCGCCCGTCACGCACTCGAGCCGTTCATCGAAGAAGCGCTCCAGCCAGGCGCCGCGCTCGGCCCGCAGGGTATCGAAGATCGAAGAGGTGGCGATCTGGCGCTGGAAGCGTTCGCGCGCATTGCCGGCCTCGCCGCCGCGGATCAGGAGGATCACGCCTTTCACCTCCGGCGCCGATCGGATCAGCTTTTCGAGCACCACCTTGGCCAGGAAGCCGGTGGCGCCGGTCAGCAGGATGCGCTTGCCGGACAAGGCGGCCGGCACGCTCAATTCGTTGGTCATGGTTCAGATGATCCGGGTGAGGCGGAACATGGCCGTCATCGCCAGCGCCGGCATGGCGTTGCGGTGGCAGCAGTAGGTCTTCTCGATGCGGCCCTGGAATCGCGACTTGGCGAATTCGAGTCCCTTGAAGTTGTACAGGAAGTCCATGCGCTCGCGGATCAGCGACATGGTGGCGCGCAGCACCCTCGACTCCTGGGCTTCGATCGCGGCATCCACCTGCAGCGGCACCAGGCCCAGGTCCACGTAAGGCACGCCCTCTTCCCGGAACACCGCCAGCGCATGCGCCATCAGCGCGTACCACAGGCCCTGGCGGAAGTTGGCGGACGAGCGCGAGATGTTCGGCACATAGCCGGCCAGGCGGCCGTCCCGGTAGATCGGATCGAAGAAGATGAAGCCGACCGCCTCGCCTTCGGCATCGTAGGCGTAGAAGTAGCGCGTGCCTTCGCGGTAGTCGATGATCATCGGCCGGATCAGGAAGCGGATCTCGTTGTTCTTGCAGCGCCGGGTGCGGATCCAGGCTTCCGAGATACGCTTGACCTCATGGTCGAAGCCGCCCTCGCGGATCTCGATGCCCTGGCTCCTGGCGCCGTTGACCGCGGTGCGGACAATCTGCTTGCGCGCGCCGCGCAGGCTCCAGTCCGCGAGTTCGATCTTCGATTCGCTGCCGAACTGGGTGCCGTAATAGCCGTGGCGTCCGTGCAGGTGGTCGACCACCGCCTTGCTCACCTGGACGAAGACGGCGTGCGGGAAGCGCTCCAGGAAGCGGTCGATCAGCACTGCGCGCTGCTCCGGCGCGCACACCGGATCGGCCAGCGCGAACTGCATGCCCCAGTACTGGGCATAGGCGATATAGCCGGCGCCCGGCAGCTCGAAGTAGGCCATGTCCGGCTGCATGGTCGAGAAGGACATCGGGTGGCTGCCATATTCCTTCAGCCACGCCACGCGCCTGGCCAGCTCGGCGTGGGCGTCGGCGTCGGCCGGAGCGAGCGGCCGGGTGAGCGCGAGAGCGGCGTCGCTCATGCGAGGTCCGGCTTCTCGCCCAGCACCGACCAGTAGCAGTCCAGCAGCAGCAGCTTGTAGTGCTTCTGCTCCTGCACCCGCAGGCCGAGCTTCTTCATCCACTCGGGATAGTTGTAGATATTGTGGAAGGCGTTCCCGGCAAACAGCCAGAAGAAGCCGACCGCCCCATACCAGTACAGGGTCTTCACCAGCCGGCTCAGGACGTTCCCGGTCGGGAAGGAGAAGTCGCCCACCACCACCCGCGCGCCCGGCCGGCCGAGGCGGATCAGGTGCTGCAGCACCTTCACCATCATGTCCTCGTGGAAGACGTTGAGGAAGAAGTTGGCCACCACCATGTCGTAGCGCTCGTACTCCTCCACCTGCATGATGTCGCTGTGGACCTGGCGGATCGAGACCTGCACGCCCTCTTTCGCCAGGTTGGCCTGGAACTTCCTCAGCATGGTCTCGGACAGGTCGACCACGGTGACCTCGGCCCCGCGGCCCGCCGCGTAGACCGCATCCCTGCCGTGGCCGACGCCGGCGAACAGCACCCGGTCGCCCGGCTGCAGGCGATCGAGCATCGCCACCTTGCACTTGTGGATCGACTTCCCGCTGTAGAAGGCACTCAGCCAGTCGTAGATCGGCCCAACGAGCCTGTATTTGTCGCTCACGCTTGTCTCCTTCTTGTCTTTTGTATAAGCGTAAGCGAAAGCGTCAGCCCTCCACGATTTTGTGCCTGCCTTTAGGAGCCAACTTCCTGGCCTTCCGAGTCAGTGCACGCGGCGCCGGCGGACGGTCGAGGTCCAGTTCTCGAGGTCGACCTCGTCGCGCATGTCGGCGCAGGCGTCCAGCAGCTTCGCGATCTCGCGCTTCGTCAGGCCCGAGTTCAGGGTCAGGCGCACCAGCGCGCGGTTCTTGGGCGTGGCCGGGGCGCAGAACACCGCGCCCTGGATACCGCGGTTTTCCAGCGCCTTGCGCAGCACCAGGGTCTTCGGCTCGGTGCCCACTTCGAGCGCGACGATCTGCTCGCTGCCCTCGTCGACGCAGTAGCCGAGCCGTTCCAGGCCGCTGCGCACTTCCTCGGTGATGCGGCGCAGGCCGGCCCTGCGGACGTCGGCCTGCTCGACGAAATCGATGGCGGCGTCGAACCAGGCCAGCTCGTGGTTCAGCAGGCAGGAGCTGAAGATCGCCGGGCGCGACTCCGACAGGAAGTAGCCCTTGAAGCGGCTCGAACAGGTGATGATGCCGGCGCGGCCGGCGAAGGCCTTGGCCAGCGAGGCGGTACGGAAGTGCACGCGGTCTTCCAGTCCGGCGGCGATCACCAGGCCGGCGCCGCGCGGACCGTGGGTGCCGAGCGAATGCGATTCGTCGACCACCAGCACGCTGCCGGTCTTCTCGGCCAGGGCAAGCACCTCGTGCAGCGGCGCCAGGCTGCCGTCGGTGCTGTACAGGGCGTCCACCACGATCACGCCGGCGCCGTGCTTGTTCAACTGGCGCTGCAGGTGCTCCATATTGTTATGCAGGAAGGGCACGGCCCTGGCCCCGCCCAGCTGGACCCCGTCCCACAGCGAGGCATGCGCCATGATGTCGAGGTAGACCGGCACGCCCGGCTCGGCGATGCTGTGCATCAGCCCGACGTTCGCGGCCCAGCCGGATTGCGCCAGCACCGTCTGCTGGGCGCCCATGAATTCGGCGAACTTCTCTTCCAGCCGGTGCTGCCGGCTGCCGGCCTGCAGGTAGACGGCCGACATCAGGTTCTGCCCGGCCTTGCCCTGCAGGGCGCGCACCTGGGCCTGGAGCAGCGCCGGTTCGTTTGCCAGGCAGAGGTAATCGTTACCGGCCAACATGACCGCGCCGGGTCCCTGGCGCTTCCACACATGGACGTGCTCGCCGCCCATGAGCTGTTCGATCCGGTTCACGTGGTGTTCGTCCATCCGGCGGGTGACGAAGGCGGGCATGCGCAGGGCTGCGGGGCGGACATGGTTTTGGGCTTTGGTCAGTAGTGTCATTTTTTTATCTCCAGGAAAAATTTCATTGTGTCCATACGCAAAAATTCGGCTCGGCTTCTCGACGCACTCTTGACCGAGATCAATCTGAACTGAGCAGTTTCCTTCAAGCTCAACCAACAATTGCGTGAGATCAATTGTTAAGTGACAAGGATCGAAAACAGACGGTCGACGACCGGGAGTTGCCGAGTGAAGAATCTGCTGTACAGGAGCATCGCGAACATCAGTGCGCCGATCAGGATGCGTTATCGGCTGACCCGCCCCGCCTTGCTGGCGTGGCTGCTGCGCCAGGACCAGCTGCACGAGCATGCCGTGGTGCGGCTGCATTTCCTCGCATGGGTCGGCTGCATCGGCATGCCGGCGTACTACCTCATCTGGACAATGTGGTTCCCACAAAAGTTCGAGAGCCCGGGCCTGCGGATACTCGGTTTTGTTCTATGCCTTCCAGCATTATTGTTCCCGCGCAAAATCAAGCGAAACTGGCTCCGTCCCTATGAGTTCATCAGCGTCACCTATGTGATGCCCTTCTTTTTCAGCTACATGTTCCTGATGAACCACGGCTCGGCAGTGTGGGGCGAATCGCTGCTGCTGGCGCTGATCCTGCTGTTCCAGTTCGATTCCCTGTGGGCGCTGCTGTCCTGCAGCGCTGGCGCGCTGGCCGCCTGCCTGCTGTACGTGGTGCTGGGCGATCCGAACGCGAGCGGCGATTTCCACGCCCTGCCGCTGGTGCTGGAGCAGGCGCCGATCTACGTCTTCACGATCGTGATCGTGGCCCTTACCAAGATCGGGCGCCGGCTGCTGGCGAGCGAAAAGCTGGCCGGCATGGCGCAGGCGCTGGCGATGGTCTCGCACGAACTGCGCACGCCCCTGATCAGCATCTCCGCCAACGTGCGCGGGATCGCCAGGGCGGTACCGGGCGAGGAAGAAGGCGTGCCGGAAGCGCTGGAGCGGATCGGCTTCGAGGTGCGCCACATGAACCAGATGATCGACCTGTTCCTGATGTCGGCGGCGGCCATGAACCAGCAGCTGTCGCCCAACGAGCGGGTCTCGATGGCCGAGCTGGTGAATGGCGTGATCGGCCGCTATCCCTTCGTCAGCGGGGAGCAGCGGCGCCTGGTGAGCGTGGTGGTGCGCAGCGACTTCGCCTTCCGCGGACGCCAGGAACTGGCCTCGGTGGTGCTGCTCAACCTGCTCCGGAATGCCCTGAAGGCCCTGCAGCGCGCCGGCAAGGGGAAAGTGCGGATCATCGTCGACGGCGCCCGCAAGCGCCCGCGCCTGCTGCTGATGGACAGCGGCTGCGGCATCCCGGCGCGCCAGCTGCCCTACATCTTCGAGCGCTTCTATTCCTACCCGGCGAACACCGGCGCCGGCATCGGCCTGGCGCTGTGCAAGGACATCGTGCATGCCTGGCACGGCAAGATCCGCTGCCGCTCGCGCGAGGACCTGTACACGGTGTTCGCGCTGGAGTTCCCGCCGGCGCGGCGCGCCGCCGACGCGTCCACGACGCCGCGTCCTCCCCGTGCAATCAACGACCGAGTCGAACGAGTCAACGAGGCTTAGCATGAACCTGCCGATCTACCAGCATCCCACCATGACCGTCCTCGTGGATGACAGTCCCAGCTTCTTGCACAGCCTGCGCTTCCAGCTCGGCCCGAGCTTCCCCAGCATCGGCTTCAGCGACACCACCGCCGCCACCGCCTGGCTGCGCCAGCACGGCGCCGCGCCCGCCGCCCTGGCCGGACTGCTGTCGCCCAGCGTCGACACCTATACCTTCGCGCCCCAGCCCTACAACATCGCCCTGCACGTCGAGCAGGTATGCGGCATCCGCCGCCACGCCCAGCGCTTCCTGACGCCCTCGGTGCTGGTGGTCGACTACGCGATGCCGGGCATGGACGGGATCCAGTTCTGCGAGGCGGTGCGCGACCTGCCGTGCCGGAAGATCCTGCTGACCGGGGTCGCCGACGAGCGGGTCGCGATCGAAGCCTTCAACCGCGGCCTGATCGACCGCTACGTGCGCAAGAGCGACGCCCACGCCCTCGACCGCCTGGAGGAGGAACTCACCCATCTGCAGGAGGGCTACTTCCTGGCCCAGTCGGAAGCGCTGCGCATGCTGCTCTCGCTGCACGATTTCAGCTTCGTCAACGATCCCGCCATCTGCGGCCTGGTGCGCGAGCTGGGCGCGCGCCACAAGATCGTCGAGCACTACCTGTTCAAGACCCCGCCCGGCTTCCTGATGTACGACCGCGATGCCCACCCCTGGCTGCTGGCCGTCGAGACCGAGCAGAGCATGAACGCCCACTTCGAGATCGCCCTCGACGGCGGCGCCCCGGCCTCGTTGCTGGAAGCGCTCGGCCAGCGCCGCGTGGTGCCGAACTTCAGCGACGGCGACGGCATGTATTCGCCGGTTCGGCACAAGGAATGGCACCGCTACACTGCGCCGGCCCAGAGCTGCCACGGCCGCGAGCTGTATTACTGGGCCATGTTCCCGCTCGACCCGGAATTCCTGGACGGGCCGGTGGAGTCCTTCTCGAACTTCCTGCGCCGCCATCCCGGCCATGCCTGAGCCGGGGCCGCCGCCCCGCCACACCACCACCAAGGAGAGCATTCGATGCCAACCCTGCCCCGCAAGGCGCCCGCCGCGCTGCTGCCGGCCCTGTTCGCCGCAGCCCTTTTCGCCGCGCCATCCGCCGAGGCCTATCCCGGCGGCGGCGCCGCATTCAACGGCAAGGGCTTCGACAGCTGCGCCGCCCCGTCCACCTCGCAGATGCAGGCCTGGTGGACGAATACGCCGTGGAGCTTCGTCGGCGTCTACATCGGCGGCGCGGTGCGGGCCTGTTCGCAGCCTAACCTCACCGCCACCTGGATGAACACCACCAACAGCCAGGGCTGGCGCCATTCGCTGATCTGGGTCGGCCCGCAGGCGCCCTGCACCACCTTCTCCAGCCGCATCAGCTACGACACCGCCACCGCCTACCAGCAGGGCAAGGACGAAGCCCTGAAGGCCTACAATGCCCTGATCGCCCTCGGCGTGACCAACAATGCGGCCGGCACGCCGGTCGTGTACGACATGGAAGGCTATTCCAACGACGCGTCCTGCAAGGCCGCGGTCAAGCAGTTCCTGCAGGGCTGGGTGGACCAGCTGGCGGTGGCGCCGGCCCAGGCCTCCGGCGTCTATGGCTCGGCCTGCAATACCTGGTTCAGCGACCTCGCCACCATGGCGCGTCCGCCGCAATTCATCTGGGCCGCGAACTGGGACGGCAATCCGTCGACCTCGACCCTGTCCTGCATCGCCGGCAGCTCATGGTCGAACCACCAGCGCCTCAAGCAGTACCAGGGCGACCACAACGAGACCTATGGCGGCGTGACCCTGAACATCGACAGCAACTGCGCCAACGGACCGCTGGCCCCGACCGGCGGCCTGAATTCCGCCAGCGTATGCAACTGACCGTCCACTTATCGAAGCCATCCAGGAGCGCCACCATGCCAAGCTGCTTTTCACTTCCGCCATCCGCCATCGCGCTGGCAGTTCTCGCCGCGGCGCCCGGCGCCCATGCCGCCCCCGCCGCCGCACGTCTCTGCGCCGCCGCCGACGTCCAGGTCAGCGCCGGCGCGGCCGGGGCCTGGCGCGGCCAGGCAACCCAGGAGATCCGGATCCTGAACACCGGCAGCGAAGCCTGCGCCCTGCCCGGCTTTCCCGGGCTGCAGCTGCAGCCCGCCAGCGAAGCGCCGCAAGCGGTCGGTGCCAGCGAGCAGGCGCCGCAGCTGGCCAGCAGCCGCATCGAACTCGCTCCCGGCGAGGAAGCCGTCGTCCTGCTCGGCACGCCGGGCAGCTGCGAAGCCGCCAACAAGCCGGCACGCCGGGTCAGCCGCCGCCTGCAACTGGCCCTGGCCGGCGGCGGGATCAAGGCCCTGGACGGCGTCCACATCGACACCCTGTGCGGCCGCGCCACCGTGATGCGCTTCGATCGCGTCCAGGGCGAAGGCGCGGCGCGGGCGGCGGCGATGAACGCTGCCGGTGCGCTCAGCCAGCTGACGGGCAGCCTGAGCGCGCCGGACGAGGCCAGCCGCGGCGGCACCCTGCGCTACACCGTGACCTTGAGCAATCCGACCGCGTCCCCGGTCTCGCTGGCGGCCTGCCCGGCCTACACGCAATCGCTGTACGCGGACGGCAAGGCCGTCGACAGCACCCAGCGCCTGGACTGCGGCGCGGCCGGCGGGCAGATTCCGGCGAATGCCAGCGTCAGCTTCGAGATGCAGGTCCAGGTGCCGGCCGCGCTGGCGGCGGGGAATGGCAAGCTGAGCTGGAAGCTGGACGGCGGGCCGGGCGTGGGCAAGATCATCGGTCTGCACTGAGTCCGGCGGGACCCGCCGGATCGGCTATCCAGGCAAGCAGGCAGCCAGGTGTCCGCCCCGGCTGCCTGCTTGCCGTTTTTTCGTTTGCTCGGCGCACATTGTCGGTTAGTTGCAAATGCGCGAAAAAAGAGCGATCAAGCGCGGCTACGCCCGGCCCGGCTGCCCAGCACCAGTGCGATTCCACCCAGGATCGCCAGCGCCGACACGCCCAGCCGCAAGGTGAACGCCTCGCCCAGCAGCAGCGCGCCGCCCGCGGTGGCGATCAGCGGCACCGACAACTGCACCACCGCCGCCCTCAGCGCGCTCAGGCGTCGCAGCGCCGCATACCACACCATATAGCCCAGGCCCGAGGTGATGGCGCCCGAGGCGATCGCCAGCCACACGCCGCGCGCGTCCGCATGCAGGCGCGCGGCGAACAGCAGCGCCAGCAGCAAGCCCAGCGGCGCCGCACGCAGAAAGCTGGCGAAAGTTGCGGCCAGCGGATCGGCGGCACCCTTCCCGCGCAGCGAATAGCCGCCCCAGGCCGCGCCCGCGCCCGCCATCAGCAGCGCGCCCAGCGGCGACGGCGCGGCGGCGCCCGGCAGCAGCAGGACCACCAGGCCGGCCATCGCCAGCACCAGGCCCAGCCAGCCGGCCGGCGCGAAGCGCTCGCCGCGCAGCAGGCCCACGCCCAGCATGGTCAGCTGCACCGTCCCGAACAGGATCAGGGCCCCGGTGCCGGCGGCCAGCGACACATAGGCGAAGGAAAACAGTGCAACGTAGGCGAACAGCAGCGCGGCCGAGCGCCAGTCCCCGCCCGCGCCCAGCGGCTGCCGCTTCGCCCGCATCACGCAGGTCAGCACCAGCGCCCCGGCCAGCAGCCGCACCGCGCCGAAGCCGGCCGGATCGATGTGGTACTGCTGCAGTGCGAAGCGGCACAGCAGGGAATTGGCGGCGAAGGCCAGCATCGCCACCGCGGTCAGGCCGGCGGTGGCCAAGCCAAGACCTGCGGCCTCAGGCGCGCGCCGGAACATGCTTCAGCAAGCAACAAATCACAGCAGTCTCCTCATCGATACGCTTTCGTCGCCTGGGTCATGGCGGCATGGGAGGATTCCCTAATTCGCCTCCAGATTGTAAGCTAGGTAAAATTCACGATATGGATCAGGCACGCTCCGCCGCCAGGCCAAAAGCCGGCCCAGGCGAGCGCGTCTTCCGCCCTTCTGCTACCGTATGGGGCTTGCCGGCCCAGCGCCTCCTTCAAAACATTTGACCGCACAAGACATGACCCTCTCGACAGAATCGGATACCGGCCTCCCCCTCGACATGACCATCTTCGGTGGCATGGGCGACCTGGCGATGCGAAAACTGCTGCCGGCCCTGTACATGGCCTACCTCCACGGTAACCTGCCGGCCTCGACCCGCATCATCTCGACCGGCCGCCAGGACTACGACCGCCACGCCTACCTGGCCCACGTGGAAGAGCATTCGCGCTCCTTCATCGCCGAAGCCAATTTCAACGAGAAGACCTGGGACGGCTTCCTGCAACTGCTCGAGTACGTCCGCCTGGACGTCCAGCAGGCCACGGACTTCAGCGCCCTGGCGAGCGCCTCGCGCGCCGGCGCCCAGCGCGTGTTCTACCTGTCGACCGCGCCCTCGCTGTTCACCACCATCTGCGAAAAGCTGGCCGCCGCCGGCCTGGTCGACGCCAACGCCCGCGTCGTGCTGGAAAAGCCGCTCGGCACCGACCTTGCTTCGGCGATCGAGATCAACGAAGCGGTCGGCAAGCACTTCGAGGAATCGCAGATCTACCGCATCGACCACTACCTCGGCAAGGAAACCGTGCAGAACCTGATGGTGCTGCGTTTCGGGAACTCGATCCTGGAACCGCTGTGGCGCGCGCCGAACATCTCGAGCGTGCAGATCACGGTGGCCGAGGAAGTCGGCGTCGGCAGCCGCGCCGGCTTCTACGACGGCGCCGGCGCGATGCGCGACATGGTCCAGAACCACCTGCTGCAACTGCTGTGCATCGTCGCCATGGAGCCGCCGACCTCGCTGAACGCGGACGCCGTGCGCGACGAGAAGCTGAAGGTGCTGCGCTCGCTGCGCCGCTTCAGCCTGGCCGACATCGCGCGCGACACCGTGCGCGGCCAGTACACCCGCGGCGTCAGCGGCAACCAGGAAGTGCCGGGCTACCACGAGGAGAAGAACGTCCCCGCGGACAGCAAGACCGAAACCTTCGTGGCCCTGCGCACCTTCATCGACACCTGGCGCTGGTCCAAGGTGCCGTTCTACCTGCGCACCGGCAAGCGCATGCAGCGCCGCTCCTCGAAGATCGTTGTCGAGTTCACCAACCCGCCGTTCCCGCTGTTCCCGGATGCCCCGGGCGGCGTCGCCAACCGCCTGGTGATCGAGCTGCAGCCCGAGGAAGCGATCAAGCTGCAGCTGATGGCGAAAGAACCCGGCAGCGGCATGCACATGCAGCAGGTGGCGCTGAACCTCGACCTGCAATCGGCCTTCCAGCAGCGCCGCGCCGAAGCCTACGAGCGCCTGCTGATCGACGTCGTGCGCGGCCGCCTGACCCACTTCATGCGCCGCGACGAACTGGAGGCGGCCTGGGCATGGGCCGACCCGATCATCGAAGGCTGGGGCACGCTGGGCGAGAAGCCGCACGCCTATGCGGCCGGGTCCTGGGGTCCGGCGGAATCCTTCGCGCTGCTGGCGCGCGACGGTTACAGCTGGGTCGAGTAAGCCCGGACCAGGAGAGTTTGCTTATGCCGCATGCATAATCGCTTGGACCACTTGCAAGCTCAACTTTGCCGGCCGCTAAGCGCATCTGGCATCTGCCACCCACTTTCCTGGACGACCACCGCAATGAAAAGAGCCACCGCGGCGAACGAGGTCATGTCGACTGAGCCGCGAAAATTTTTCTGACGCGGTTGATGAAAAATGGCTCGTGCAGAGCCATTTTTTTTGCTGGGCAAGCAACGCTTGCCGTACATTTAGCAAGCGTTAGTATCGTACCGCCAGATACTGTTCCTCTCTGTCCAGAAATTGCGGGCCGCAACCATTGGCGGATTCCAGAGGGGATATTTGAATAACCGGTAAGCCCAAGTCGATTCAGTTCAGCTGTATCCCAATCCGGTGTCCTTATTGAATGCCAAACCGACAGTTTGGCTCGAAGCGGATGTAGTGGCCGAGAGCAGAGGCCGTACTTTAGCGACAAAGATCAAGCGGTGACGTGCATCGTCGCTCGGCAAGGTCTGGGAGTCTGCTCTGGATCGGATGCTGCYGGTCGCGGTAGGCTGCTATCGGGCCAGAACCGGCCTGTCGAATATTCGAACCGAAGGTCCGCTTCAGATTTGTAGCGAACTGTGGGTTTCGTGGACAAACGACAAAAGGCAGCCTTGTGGCCGCCTTCCAGACCTTGAATCTTTCGCAACCAGCGATCAGGTAACGCCGCCGGAAGTGTTGTGTGGTGGCGAACTTAGGCCTGCATTGTGTTCGTCACGACCGAACACATTCAGGGGAAATTCAATACTTTTCAATGGCTTGGAACGCATTACCGCTCTGCGCTTCACACCTGGCATGGTCATTGCATTGATGGAGGCGTGGACCRAACGATTCACAAACCGCCGACAAGGCAAACCTAACCCATATTTAACCTGATGGAGAATTGCAATGACTACCATTACGATCAAAGACCTGGCCGTCGTTGAAGAACTGGACCAGAAAGCAATGGCCGCTGTTGTTGGCGGCAACAAAATAGTGGACAAAGTAGTCGACGTGGCTACGGTTGCATGGGGCCTCATTACTGGCCAGTGCGAAGTTTCCTCCACAGGCAAGTCGATTGTTTGCTATTGATGAATCGGACTGCCAAGCGATGGCCGTCGCGTACAGTGAAGGTCATCGCCTTAGTAACCTGCAACGATGTCGCCATTCGGTCAGATCGAGACCGCGAAACAATCAGACCGCGTTAGTTGGATTATGGGCATCATCGCAGCTGCCACCACTACCGGGTAAGGACTTTATTGCAGACGTTCGACAAGTCAGCATGACAGTCAGCAACGGGTTGGAAGCAGACGTAGCAGAAAGTCCACTATCCGGCAGAATCTGCACGCTATGGGACATTGGCTGCCAGTTACCTTACAAGAGCCAAATCGTAAATCACAGTCGGAAAAGACCGATAGGTCAACCGGGCGGCCTGAGCCGGCGTTATGGCGGAGAGCGATCTGCTCGCACTAGCGGACCAACCGGAGAGATACCCATGAAATCGACACTGAAAATTGCAAGCGTCTTGTTATTGATGGCTTCCAGCGCAGCGTTCGCCTCTGGCCAGACTACTGCCCCGGCAACGACGCCGGTGCCCGCAACTCATTCGACGATGACTGCTCCGCCGGCAACTACGCCCGCCGCTACTGCCGCGGCGCCGATGGCTGAAAGCAAAGCCGACATCAAAGCTGAGAAAAAGCAGATCCGTGCTGATAAGAAGGCTGCGTTAGCGGCTTGCAAATCGATGAAGGGCGCGGAAAAGTCGGCATGTAAAAAAGAAGCCGCGGCAAAGGAGACGGCGGCAATGGCGGAGTTAAAGTCCAGAAAGTAAGTACCCTTGTTTGATGCTGCTTTATTACTTTTATGGAGCATGTGATGAGTAAATCTGCCTTCGCTGTTGCTGGGATTTTATTTTTTGCAAACATGGCTTTTGCGCAAACCTCAGCTTCGTCAACAACAAATACGGCAGCGGCACCTAGTGCTGCCAGTTGCGAAGCAAAAGCGGTTAGCAAGAACGGCAAGCCGCTCGCAGGAGCGGCTAAAAACGCCTTTATGAAGAAGTGCGAAGCGTCAGCCGCAAGTGGTGATAAGGCAGTCGCGTGCGCCGCGAAAGCAGTCGACAAGAACGGTAAGCCGCTAGCTGGGGCTTCCAAGTCTTCCTTTATGAAGAAGTGTGAAGCCACCAACTAGCCGACGCAGTCAGGACGGTAATAACCATCCCGAAAATTCTGCTTTTCGGGATGGTTTGATGCACACGTTCGCGCACGAATCGAACATAAATGGCAGACCCGTTAAGACTCTGGCGCCAAGTATTCACTTTTAATCGAGTGCGACAGGTCGCTCTCGGTCGATGGCGGACGGCGAGCACTCTACACTTTCCGAGCCCTTTCAAAGAGCTATCCTACGCATTTAGCAGTTTAAGATCGCCTAACAATCCTCTTTCCTGCCCTGATAACAAACTCGGACACGTACGGCTTTGAGGAGGAAATACACCAGGCCGGACGGCCCCAGCATCCGGGCGTTTATGCGTTGGGCAGCCGGTGGGACGCCTCGCTCGCAGGCCCTGTTCGGGATCGCTGCCAGCAGGGAGAGGGGCCGCACGATGACAACGAAGATCGTGAATGTCGATCTGCCGCGCGGCCTTGTCTTGCTGCGGATTCGGCGCTATTGGGCTGCCGTGAGCTTGAGTCCGGGCCGCAGTGCCTGAGAAGCTTCCTGTTGACGTTTGCGCTGGTCAGATACCTGCTCGATTCCCTTCTTTGTTACTTCTTCCAGGAAAGCGATACGAGCCCGGTAGTAATCTGCACGTAACTGCATTTCCATCAAATGTTGCTCGGATTGATACAACTCCATGCGCAGGTCGTTGAGCGCCCGTTTTGCGTGTTTCTCAGGCGTAGGAGCGTTATGAGAAATCAAGTTTGCAAGCCACCGTAGCATAATGAACCCCTCCTGTCGTCAGGTGCTCTGCCGCTGGTATCAAAACGGAAATCACGACACTGTCACACAAGGACACAATCCGATTTCCAGCTAGACACAGTCTATCAAACATCTGTGCAACACCTCTGCACGCTTCGCAATGTGTTGTTAAAAATACACTTGAATTCTGTCCGTCCTCGATTTGTCGTGGGAACCCGGCTTTAAGGAGGTGTGATGCGATTGCTGCGAAACTGCCGCTTTGGGGCACTAAGCGGTCCATCCAAGCTCAGCGTCGGTCGTCGCTAAAATTTCATTATCTACGTCACGCCTACAGACATTTTTCATTTTCTTCATCACATCGCGTACGTAGGCGTGACGAAGAACGTGAAAAAACGCTGTGTAATCAATACCCGCTTTTTCACTTACGGTGTCAACCGACATGGAGGGAATAGTGCCGGGGTACTATTCCCGCTTTCATGTGGAACAGCGCCGAAGCCTCCCGCCACAAGACCGCCAACGGCCCGGCGCCGCGCCCCGAGATCCTGCCGGTGCGCGACGTCACCATCGGCGGGAAGAAGGTCTACACCGTGCTCTCGGCCTGAGCGCGATCATTCGTACCGGGGCGGCATCGGGTTCGCCAGGAAGAACTGGACCAGGTCTCCGCTGCCGCTGAAGACCGTCCGTACCGGTTTTCCCTCGATGACCTGCCATTCGGCGGCATAGCTGCCGCCGGCGTCGCCGAACACGGCGCGGAAGCCGCAGTTGCGGTCGTCGTAGCAGAAGCCGCTGAAGTTCGTCCTGGCCGGTCCGAACAGCGGGTCGACCATGTCGCTCACGTCCAGGGCATAGGAACGGCTGCCGGTGGCGACCGTGATCGACGAGACGTAGCGTGTGGCCCGGCCTTTTCCGCCCAGGAGCCGGGCCGATCCGGCGTTACAGACGGACGTACGGCCGCAGGCCGCATCCTCGATGTGAACCCGCGTGCCGTCCGCCAGGGTCAGGTCGATCGGGCTTGCCGCCGCGCCGGCGGCAAGCGAAGCGAGGAACAGTGCTGCAATCTTCATGTGGATGAGCCTCCAGGTCGATGGTCGCCATCGACTCTAGCATTCGGCTCACCCACGAAAAGTCACCGAATCCCACACCGGAAGCGGTGCGCGACCGGTGYGGCGCGTCACTACCTGACGTTTGCCACGGCCAGCGCCGTCATGTTGACGATACGGCGCACGGTCGCGCTGGGGCTGAGGATGTGCACGGATTTGGCCGCGCCCAGCAGGATCGGTCCCACCGTCACGCCCTTGCCCGACGAGACCTTCAGCACGTTGAACAGGATATTGGCGGCGTCCAGCGAGGGCGCCACCAGCAGGTTGGCGCTGCCCTCGAAGCTGGCCTGGCCCGGCGGCAGGTAGATGGCGCGGATGTCTTCGTCCAGCGCGGCGTCGCCGTGCACTTCGCCGATCACGTTCAGCTGCGGCGCATCCTTCGCCAGGATCTCGCGCGCCTCGCGCATGCGCTGCGCCGACGGGCGGTTCGAGGAGCCGAAGATCGAATGCGAAAGCAGCGCCACCTTCGGCTCGAGGCCGAACTGCTGCAGCTCGCTCGCCGCCAGGCGCGCGATCTCCGCCAGCTCGCTTGCCGAAGGCTGGTCGTTGACATAGGTGTCGGCGATGAACAGGGTCAGCTTGTCCAGCACCAGCGCATTCATCGCAGCCATCACGGAGGCGCCCGGGGCCAGGCCGATGTCGCGCCGCACGTGCTCCAGGTGGCTGTCGTAGCTGCCCTGCATACCGCAGATCAGGGCGTCGACTTCGCCGGCGGCCAGCATGGCGGTGCCGCGCGCGGTGGCATCTTCGGCACACTCGACCAGCACGTAGTCGCGGTCGCGCTGCATGCGCAGGCCGGCGGCGCGGATGCCCTCTTCGACCTCGCTGGCGCGCCCGATCAGCACCGGCTTCGCCAGGTTCTCGTCGATCACGGTCTGGGCGGCGCGCAGCACGCGCGGATTGGCGCCGTCCGCATACGCGACCTTGCGCGGATCGGGCCTGCTCAGCGCGCGCGCCTTGGCGAACACCGGCCGCATGAAGAAGCTGGTGTGGTAGATCATCGCCGCCAGCCGCTCGCGGTAGGCGTCCATGTCCTCGATCGGACGGGTGGCCACGCCGGAGCGCTCGGCCGCGGCGGCCACCGCCGGCGCGATCGCCGCGATCAGGCGCGGGTCGAAGGGCTTCGGGATGATGTAGTCGGGACCGAAGCGCAAATCCTGGCCGGCATAGGCGGCCGCCACTGCGTCGTTCGGCTCCGCCTCGGCCAGCTCGGCGATGGCGCTCACGCAGGCCAGCTTCATCTCTTCGGTGATGCGGGTCGCGCCGCAGTCGAGGGCGCCGCGGAAGATGTAGGGGAAGCACAGCACGTTGTTGACCTGGTTCGCATAGTCCGAACGGCCGGTGGCGACGATGCAGTCCGGACGCGCGGCCTTCGCCACCTCCGGACGGATCTCCGGTTCCGGATTCGCCAGCGCCAGGATCACGGGGCGGTCGGCCATGGTCTTCACCATCTCGCCGGTCAGCACGCCGGCGGTCGAGCAGCCGAGGAAGACGTCGGCGCCCCTGACGATGTCGGCCAGGGTACGGGCATCGGTATCCTGGGCGTAGCGCGCCTTGTTCGCTTCCATGTGGGAGTCTCGGCCGCGCCAGATCACGCCCTTCGAGTCGGTCACCCAGATATTCTCTCGCTTCACACCCATGCTCACCATCATGTCGAGGCAGGCAATGGCGGCGGCGCCGGCGCCCGAGGCGGCCAGCTTGACCGTGGCGATGTCCTTGCCGACCACCTTCAGGGCGTTGAGCAGGGCCGCGCTGGAGATGATGGCGGTGCCGTGCTGGTCGTCGTGGAAGACGGGGATGTTCATGCGCTCGCTCAGCTTCTTCTCGATGTAGAAGCACTCCGGCGCCTTGATGTCTTCGAGGTTGATGCCGCCCACGGTCGGCTCCAGCATCGCGATCGCCTCGATCAGCTTGTCCGGATCGTTCTCGGCCAGTTCGAGGTCGAACACGTCGACACCGGCGAATTTCTTGAAGAGGCAGCCCTTCCCTTCCATCACCGGCTTGGAGGCCAGCGGGCCGATATTGCCCAGGCCGAGGACGGCGGTGCCGTTCGAGATCACGGCGACCAGGTTGCCGCGCGAGGTGTACTCGGCGGCCATGGCCGGGTCGGCGGCGATCTCCTCGCAGGCATAGGCCACGCCCGGCGAATAGGCCAGCGACAGGTCGCGCTGGTTCGACAGGGGCTTGGTGGCCACGACCTCGATCTTGCCGCGTACCGGCGAGCGGTGGTAATCGAGGGCGTCGGCGCGCAGTTGCGCGTCCTTGCCGGGTTCCTGGAGTCCGCTGTCGAGGCTGCTTTCGGTGCTCATGGTGTCATCCTTGTATAGTCGATCAATGTATGGTGGCAGAAATGGGGTTCACGCTACGCACGGCGCAGGCCGCCGCTCAGAACGCCTCGAGGACGCCGCTCAGGTGCGTCACGTTCGGCACGCCGTCGAAGCAGTCGCCGACCAGGCGGCGCCATTCCTTGAAGTCTTCGCTGCCGCGGAAATGCACGGTATGGTCTTCCAGCGTGTTCCACTGCACCAGCAGGCGGTAGGCGCGCGGGTTCTCGATGCCGCGCTGCAGGCGCATGCCGGTGCAGCCCTGCGCACGCCGGAACAGCGGCGCGGCCGCGCGCACGCCTGCCTCGAAGCTTTCTTCCATGCCTTCCTTGACCAGGATTTCCGCACTTTCCAGAACCATCTCGCTTCCTTTCGCTTGTATTGTTGCAATGTGGATCAGGGGATTATGCCAGTCCCGGCGGCAAGGCGTGCGCGGATGGGTTATCGTTCGGCTTTCCGCATGGAGTTTGCATGAGCCAGGCAATGCATTTCTACGAACCGCGCGCCGGCCACGGCCTGCCGCACGATCCCTTCAACGCCATCGTCGGCCCGCGTCCGATCGGCTGGATATCCTCGCGCAGCGGCGCCGGCGTCCTCAACCTGGCGCCCTACAGCTTCTTCAACGCCTTCAACTACGTCCCGCCGATCGTCGGCTTCGCCAGCATCGGCTACAAGGACACGCTCCGCAATATCGAAGAGACGGGCGAGTTCTGCTGGAACCTGGCAACCCGGCCGCTGTCGGAACAGATGAACCTGAGCTGCGCCGCCGTCCCGCCGGATACCGACGAGTTCGCGCTGACCGGCCTCACGCCGGCACCCTCGCGCGTGGTGGCGCCGCCGCGCGTGGCCGAGAGCCCGGTGTCGATGGAATGCCGGCTCAGCCAGCTGATCCAGCTGCAGGGCGCCGACGGCGGCAAGGTGCCGACCTGGCTGGTGCTGGGCGAGGTGGTCGGCGTGCACATCGACCGCGCGCTGCTGAAGGACGGGATCTACGATACCGCGGCTGCCCAGCCCATCCTGCGCGGCGGCGGCCCGGCCGACTATTTCACGATCGGCCCGGAACAGCTGTTCAAGATGTTCCGCCCTGCCTGACACCGCAGGGCTTTGACAGCGGCGGCGGCAAGGAATACAGTGACCCGTACCGCATTGGAGGGTTCGGCCATGTATAAAACCATCGTCGTCCACATCGATGGCGGCACCGGCCAGGAAAGCCGGCTGCGCGCCGCCGCCCTGCTTGCCGTCAAGTACGGCGCCCACCTGGTCGGCAGCGGCGCCACCGGCATCTCCTGGATGGATTTCAGCCTGCTGACCGGGTCGATGGCGGCGCCGGTAGTCGGCGACGACTACCAGGTGCTGCGCGATACCGCCGCCCGCCATCTCGAGGAATTCAGGCAGCTTGCCGCCCGCCTCGGGGTGGAATCGGTCGACGCCCGCCTCACCGAAGACGATCCGCGCTACGCCCTGCTGCTGCAGTCGCGCTATGCCGACCTGGTGGTGCTGAGCCAGGACAGCGATTCCGAACCCGGCGGACCTGCGCGAGTGCGCGGCCTGCCCGCCCACGTGGCCCTGCGCGGCGTGCGGCCGGTGCTGGTGGTGCCTCGCAATTACCAGGGCGAGCCGATACCCGGCACCGTGGTCGCCGCCTGGGACGGCGGCATGCAGGCGCTGCGCGCGATCACTTCCGCCCTCCCGCTGCTGGTCCACGCCGCGATCGTCAGGCTGGTGGTGATCAATCCCGACACGCTCTCCGATTTCCATGGCGAACAGCCGGGTGCCGACATGGCGCTCTGGCTCGCCCRCCACGGCGCCAAGGTCGAGGTCGTGGTCGAACACACCCGCGCCACCACCGGCGACACCCTGTGCGCGCTGGCGGGCGCCAGCGGCGCCGGGCTGATGGTGGCCGGCGCCTTCGGCCACAGCCGCTACCGCGAGTGGATGCTGGGCGGGACCACCCGCGAACTGCTCGAACGCGCCCGGATTCCGCTGCTGATCGCGCATTGAGCTTTGAAACGGGCCGCCAAGGCCGCCGCAGCGATGACCCCGCACCGCCCACCCGTCTCGCCGCCGATCTATTCGGCGGCTTTGCGCCACGCGCGCCGCCATCTGTGCGCGCGGCTGGCCCACGCGGCCAGCGAGCCCGACGAGGGCTTTGCGCAGGACTACGTCGAGCTGGTGGCGGAGGTCGAGTCGCATTTGCGGCACGAAGAGACCGTGATGGAAGCCTGCAGGGTCAAGCGGCTCGAGGAGCGGGTGCACGAACAGCGCCAGGAAAATGCGGCCGTCCTCGCCGCCTTGCACCACGTCCTGCCCCAGGTCGAGGAAGGCGAGCTCGGCATCGCCCGCCAGCTGGTGGCGGCCCTCACGGACATCCTGTCCCTGCACCGCATCAGCGCCGACCTTGCCCTGCCACAGCGCGCGCCGGTGCAGCCAGGCCCGCCGCGCATGCGCGGACGTGCCGCGCGCGGACCGCATCCGCTTCCCCGGCCGCCGCCACCTCGGGTGCGGCCGCATGACGAGGCCGCGCCTCTCCGCTTTTCCTTCCCTCTGGAGGTGCCGATGTCGCTGCAATCCATCCTGGTCCACGCCGACCTCTCGCGCCACGCCCCGGCGCGCATCCACGCCGCCGCCCTGCTCGCCCGCGAACACGGCGCCCACCTGACCGGTGCCGCCATGCTGGGCGTGTCGCGCGCCGTCTTCCCGAACGGTTACCAGATGCGCCCCGGCACCCTGGCCGCCCAATGCTTCGATCCGCTGGCGGACAAGGCGCGCCAGGCGCTGCAGCGCTTCGAGGCCATCGCCAGCGAACAGGGCGTGCCGCACGACGCCCGCCTGATCATGGACGAAGCCGACGACGGCCTGGCCATGCTGTCGCGCTTCGCCGACCTGCTGGTGGTGAGCCAGGACGATCCGGCCGAATCGCTGTCCGACCACGTCCTGCGCCTGCCGGATTACGTGATCATGAACAGCGCCCGCCCGGTGCTGGTGATCCCGCACGGGGACGGGCTGCCTTCCGCCGGCTTCGCCCACCGCGTGCTGCTGGCCTGGGACGGCAGCCGCGAAGCCGCCGCCGCGATGGCCGCCTCGGTGCCCCTGCTGCGGCGCGCCGAAGCGGTGACGGTTGCGATGCTGTCCGGACCCGCGCTGGCCCCGGCCGAATGCCAGGCCCAGCGCGACGACCTGCTCGGCTTCCTGGGGCGGCACCGGGTGCGGGCCGAGGTGCTGGTGCGCGACGCTTCGGCCAGCCGCGCCGGCGACATCGGCCGTGCCTTGCTGTCCATGGGCGATGAGCTGGGTGTTGGGCTGCTGGTGATGGGCTGTTATGGACACAGCCGCATGCGCGAGCTTTGCCTGGGTGGGGCTAGCCGGACCGTGCTGGCCGAGGCGCGGATTCCGGCGTTGTTGGTTCACTGAGTGCAGGTGTGTCTGGGAACGCCGGACGTTGGTGCTGACGGATCAAGCCCAGCTTCAGCAGTAAGTTACCGTGAAATTAGCGCCTATCCGCAAGCGTCAGCGTTTTGAAAGTGATCGGATCGAGTCCAGCCAAGCTTTCCTGTCTTGTTCCGTACCTGCTTCCACCATGTCAGCGTCATGCCATTTCCCTCGACGCCCGGCATCGCGGCGAGCTCGATGCCGCTGCGGTAGACCTTGCCCTGGTACCAGTACAGGTAGAACCCTTCGCCTAATGGCGCCAACATGTAGATAACGTCTCCGGGCTTGAAGGATAGCAGGGGACGTTCGCTGCCTTTCGTGAAACCGTCGTTTACTGCATGGTCGATATGGATTGGCGCAGGATTCTTGGTGACGACGACGCCTGTCAAGGCATCGACACGTTCGCCGGCACGCAAACGGTACAGGATCCGGGATTGCTCGCTACGCTTTTCATGAACGGGAATGTCGGCGTCCGCTGTCCATTCCCGATAAGTACAGCATTCGAAAGGACAAACTCCCCAGCTCTCATACGGGTTTGGCGGGAGCTCCTGCGCCGTGACCAGTTTGGCTGCCGACGTCACGCATACTGCAAAGATTAGTTTTTTCATTCCAAGCTTTCAAGTTCATGCAAAATGGCTGCGCAAGTGTTTGGATTTCCCATGTCCGCTCCTGCCGCAAGAAAGGTGCTGACAGTCAATCCCGGCCATGCGTTCGCCCACCTTGACTACCGGTTCGCGCCGCCTGCGCACGAGGACTGAGGCCGGAACTCATCGCGCCGTCGAGCGTAAACCGCTGTCGGCCTGCTTCCAGTTGCGTTCCAGCTCGCGCTCGGTGGCCTGTGCTTCGCTCTGCTTGCCCTGCGCCGCCAGCGCTTGGCGCAAGCCTTGCAAGGCCCAGCCATTGCCCGGATGTTCCGCCAGGTGGGCGCGGAAGCTCTGTTCGGCCGCCGCATAGCGGCGTACCTGCAATTGCATGGCGCCCAGGCGCAAACCCGGACCGCTGGCCAGCGTCGGCGGCTCGGTCGCTTCCGCGTCATACGAGGCGCTCACGGCCGATTGCTGCTGAGCCAGGGCCTCGTCAACCTGTTGGCCGGACAAGGCAATTTCGGCGCGCAATTGCGCCTGTGCAGTGCGTGCCAGACTGCGGATCAGTTTGTCCACATTACCATCGCTGGGGTGTTCCTTGACAAGCTTATCGGCCGCCGGGTCCAGCCGCGCTTGCGCCGCCTGTGCCGCGCTGCGCTGGCCCGCGTGCGCCAAGGCGATGCCACTCGCCATTTGCCCCATCACCGCCGCGACGCCCTTTTCGCCGGATGGCAGCGGCTCCTCGCGCAATGCGTCCCAGCGCTGCAGGCGGAGCAAGGTCAGCATCGGCAAGCTGCGCAGGTATTCGTGATATGTGTTGTTGCCCTTGCCGCGCAGGGCGAGTGTGCGCGCGGTCGACAGCGCCAGGTCACCGCGCCCCTCCATCAACGCGGCATACCATTGGAAGTGCAGATTGTGGCCGCGCCAGTCCTTGCTGTCCGAGAAATTCTGGCGTTTCAATTCCAGTTCCATGGCCGAATCGGCGGCGACCGCCGCCTGATTAACGCGGGTGGCGTCGGCATAGCGGCCCAGTTGGGCGTAAGTGTGGGACGGCATGTGCAGCAAATGCGGCGACTTGGGAGCCAGCGCGCCAAGTCGGTCGGCCGACGCTTCAGCGCGCCGGGCCACCGGCACCGCGTCGACCGTGTGGATCATGTAGTGGTTCAGCCCGATGTGTTCGGGATGCAGCACGAGGCCTTGTTCGAGCATGTCGGCCAGTTCGCCAACGCGCCCGGCCGGCCGGCCGGTGCGCCGGTCCCACCAGTCGGCGCGCGTGGCCACCAGCTCGGCTTCGGCGTAGATGGACAGGATATCCGGGTCGCCGGGAAAACGCGCAACCAGCTCACGCATGCGCTCGGCATACACGATGTCGAGTGGATCGGCCCGTTTTGTCCCAGCCGCGCCGCAAATTTCCGCCTGGATCGCGACGGTGGCGCGGGCGCCGCGGTCCGTGCCCGAGTTCATCCCATACCGCACGGCGAGCGCATCGATCAGCGCCCGGTCGTGTTCCGAGCTGCCGGCGCTGTGTTTGACGGCGTAGTCCACATAACGCAGCGCCTCGCGCAAATCGTGGCGCTCGGTATCGTTAATGTTCGGCCCCATCTGATAAGCCACACCCCAGGCGCACAGCGCACAATCGGGATCTTGCGCCAGCGCGGCCTTGAAGGAGCGGATGGCTTCGACCTCGTTGAAGCCGTAGACCTGGGCCATGCCCTGCGCGAACAGGCGGCGCGCGGCTTCGTTAGCCTGGGAGGGTTGCATGCCGTCCACTCCGAAACCGTCGATCACCGGCGCAGTGGCCATGCTGTCAGGCCGCCACTGCAGCGTCGAACAGGCCGCGATCACGGACAGCGCGAGAACCGCGGTGGACAAGCGCCGCACGACGGCGCTTGTGCGGAGGGAGCGACGGGCGAGGGGTAAGCGCATGAAGACTTCTTCCGAAACGGCGGGATTGCCAAAATGCCATGCTACACCTATCCACAGCTAATCAGCTCGTGATTTTTTCGCGGCGCCAGAGAGTTGGCTTGAGGGCAAGCTCAGTGCGCTTCTGGGCGGGTGCAGACCTACCCGAACAGTCCACTACCGCCCTATTGTGTTGAAAAACTCGACTCTAGTGTCGGTCAGAAACGAAAGATCGGTAACTCGACTGTTCAAAACGGCCGCCAAGACACGAGCGCAGGTCATTTGGCCTGTCGACGTCACTGAAAATTCGACATAAAAGTTGCCGTCCAACTTTTGAACGATCAGGCACCCGAACCGGGCAAGCGCCGAACATTGGGAAATGCCTCGCTTTGCAGCCAATGATTGAACCGTACTATCTGCCGCGTCGCATGGCGATCACCGAGCCGTGCGGCAAGCAGCCGCTTGATCCCATCTTCCGTGAAGCCGCGAAATCTTTTTCCGGGAACGAGGCCGTACTCTCCGCCAAGTTGCCGTCGTTCGCCCTCGGTGATTGTCTGGAGCAGGATACCAGCCACGTCGGACTCGGCTACCCAAACGGTGCCGTTAACGACGAAGAGCCGAATTCGCTGCTCATCGAAGCTGTAGTACCTTCCCTGCATGGCGCCGAGCGCCGAGCTTTCGGAAAAGTCGATGAATCTTGATAACAAATCCATGAAAATCGGTGCGCAAAGCCGCGCCATCAATGGAGCGCAAACCAATACAAGGATCACTGCGTAGGCAATACCTGACTGCTTCAGGTACTGGAACGCAAGCATGAGAGCAGCTGCGAGAATGATGGTAATCAGGTAACGCCGCATACTTGAAATGTCATGCAAATCATCAGTGTATGCCGATGTTGCCGTGGGAGCAACCTCCGTCATTTCAAGAACAACGCGGCCCGGCGCGTCGGCGTGAGGCGCCCTTTTCGTTTTCTTATTGAGTTCAGGCCTGGGCGACCCATATAGGGAGCACGAAACGCCCCAAGCCTTGGAGGAGAACGCCTTGAAACGCATCTTTGCACTGTGGCGCATGGTCGCCAGCCAGGACCTGCGCCTGCTTTGGTTCGCTATCCGGCATGAGCGTCGTCCGGCGTGGTTGCTTCCCGGGCTGGCTGTCCTGGCGCTGTTCGCTGTCGAGCCGGCCAATTTCGCGCTGCCGGTACTCGGCGCCGTCGACGAGTTGGTGCTCGTGCCGCTCATCCTGCACGGCATGGTGAAAATGCTGCCCACGCAGGTCCTCGACGGATTTGCGCGGGCTTACGCCGGCCGCCTGCGTCGCCGGGCTTGAACGGGACGGCGGCGCCAGATCCACACGTACAGAACAGCATTGATGGCCAGCACGCCCACCCCTAGCCCGATCTGCATCTCGCGCGTCAAGCCCGCCGGATAGATCAGCGGCACCAGGTAATGGTCGATGAAACCGCCGTGGTAGCCGGCCTCCCCGGCCAGCCGGCGGAAATACAGCTCGGCCCAGGTCAGCGGGCAGACGGCGCCCGTGGCCTCGATCAGCACGCCCCAGCCGGCCGCCGCCAGGTGCACGGGCAGCCAGCGGCGCCGGCGCGCAACCAGCAACGCGCCGAATACGACGAAGAGGATGAAGCCGAGGTGCAACAGCAGAACCCCATCGGCGAGCAGGCGGTAAGGCATGAGCGCATGCTAGCGCAAGCCGGGCCGGGCCCGCAATTTGTTGACAGGAACTGTCCTTGAAGCCAAGCATTTGGGCGAGCTCAAGCGCAAGCGTCATTCATCCGGACGCCGATTGGAAGGCCCGCAAGCTTCGCGTACATTTGCATTCTTCCTGAATGAAACGAGGCTGTCATGTATCCGACCAACTGGAATTCCTTCGGCGCCTTCGGTGCCA
>NZ_JBFTMX010000034.1:0-58502 GCF_056397205.1 Massilia sp. 05N420 | reverse complement strand
TATCGCCACATTGCCGACCCCCAGGTTTGTATTTTTAGATAATGTTGATTCCGGGCAATTTTACAACAAGTTATAAATAATTGCCGGAATTACACATCAACACAACCCCTGGGTGGCCTGCTTCTCCTCACCAGCCGCTCGTCACCAGCCAATATCCTGCAGCAGCGGATAGGTCAAATCGCGCGGCGGCGTCACGTCATGCGTCAGGTCGTCGTTGATCGACGGTTCCATCAGCTGGTTCGGCTTGGCCTCGGTGGTGTAGTGCGACACCGTCGAGCCGGGCGAGTAGATGGTCGGCGTGTACATCAGGATCCGGCCCTGCGCATCGGTGCCGGCCAGCCGGTTCTGGTTGATGCCCAGGCTGGCGACCACGCCCGACTGGGTGCGCGAGCGGCGCTGCAGGCTGGCCTTGATCGACACCCCGTTGGCCTGGGTGATGCGCACCGAGGGGATGGCGATGGTCGGATCGTTGCCGCTCATGCCGGCGACGTCGCCCGTCTGATTGTCCGCCACCACCATGCCGATCGCGCCGGCGGTCTGCACGTTCTTCGCCTTGGTGACGAAGTCGCAGCTGCCGCGGTCGACCAGGGCGATGTTGCCGCGTACGGCCAGCGCGTTCAGGGCGCTCAGCGGCGTGCAGGCCAGGCCGTTGCCGTCACCCTGGTCGACCACCGGCATCAGCTGGCCGCTCACCGGCGGATTCGCCAGCGGCGGGCCGAAGGAGGCGTCGCCGACCTCGTAGTTGCCGGCGGCCTGGCCGGCGGCGCTGCCGGAGACCGCGAGGTTCGACATCGGCGCCAGCACCTGGGGCACGGCGGCGGTCACGCGCGGACCGTTCCACGACAGTCCGCGCCAGGTCACGGCCGACTGGGCGCGCTCGGCGGCGGTGCTCTCGACCCAGGTGCGCTTGGTCTGGTTGTTCAGCAGGTAGTAGTCCCAGATCGAGTGGATGTCCATGATCTCCTGGCCGGTCTCGTCGTCGGTGAAGGTCTGGAAGCCCAGGCCGTGGGCGAACTCGTGCAGCAGCACGGTGACGAGGTCGATCTGGTCGCCGAAGTTGCGGTCCAGGCCGAGGTAGAAGCCGGAGCCGGGCAGGCAGTCCGAAAACAGGCCCAGGCGCGAATTGAAACGCGCGATGATGTGCGGCTGGCCCGGGGTGGCGACGTCTTCGCCGGCCAGCTTGCTGGCCAGGGCGCTCGGATACCAGGTATTGGCGCGCGGCGCGTTCGGAAAGTCGCTCCAGATCTCGTTGGCGCCGGCCGAGCCCAGCACGGCGCTGGTGGCGGTGCAGGACAGCGGCACGAAGGAAGCGCCGATGCGGATCGTGACGTTGCTGCTCAGGGTCGAGCCCCAGATGCCGGCGGCGTTCTGGAAGGCGACCAGGCGCTGCTGGCCCAGGGTGGTGCCGGGATTGCCGCCGACCGGGGTGGCCGGGGTCGGGTCGTTGAAGCCGACGCCGGGATCGTTCAGGTTGACGATCACGATGTTGGCGGCCGCATGCGCGCTGGTGACGGCGCCGATGGCCAGCGCCAGGGCCAGGGCGATGGTGGCGACGGCGGCGCCGGCGGCCTGCTGCAGGCGCGGATGGCCATTCGGCTTGTCAGCGGGCTTCATGGCTGTGCTCCTTGTGCTCGGCGTTGGCGGGATGGTGCAGCGCATCGTCGGCGGCGGCATCGCCCTGCACGCACTGGCTGCTCAGCTTGCCGTCCGGGCCGCGCGTGACGACCTCGTAGACCAGGTTCTTCTCGCCCAGGCGCACGCCGCGCGCGCCGTCGCGCCGCGTCAGGGCCTTGTTCTGCTGCGGCGTGCCGCTCAGCGCGGCGGCCGAGGGCGGCGCCTTGGCGCGCAGGACGCGCAGTTCTTCCGGCGTCGGCGCCCGCATCTTGCCGGTCTGCGGATCGCGCACCACCACCATGCCTTCCTGGCGGTCGCCCCGGTCCTGCTTTTCCTGCTGGCCGGCGGCCTTGGCGTGCATGGCAAGCGAAGCCAGCACGCACAGCGCGGCCAGCATGCTCAGGGTCATCATCTTCTGTCTGGACATGGCATCCTCCGGTCAGGCTTGCGATTGTCGGCGGCGCAGGCCGAGCAGGCCGAGGCCGGCGCCCAGCATCGCCCAGGCGGACGGCTCGGGCACCGCGGTCACCACGCTGACCGAATCCAGGCCGACGTAGCTCAGGGTGTCGGCCGGTCCATGGTAGCGGAAGGCGAAGCGCCCGGTGCCGCTGGCGTCCAGCGTGGCGCTGAACTGCTGCCAGTCGGTGGGGTAGTCGGCATTCCCGCCGACGGTGGCGAGGATGGTGGTGAAGCCGGCCGGATCCAGGCTTGGACCGGACGAGAAGCGCACTTCGAGCAGGTCGTTGAAGCCGGGATCGGCAGAGTAGCGGGTAGCGAAGTTCAGCACCGTGATGCCCGACAGGTTCAGGGTCGGGGTGATCAGCCAGTTGTCGACCGTGCCCATGCCGTTGGCCGCGCCGAGGAAGTTGGCGGCGGCATAGGCGTCGGCGGCGCCGGCCTGGGCGGAGAAGATGGCGGTGTTGCCCTGGAACCAGCCATCGCCCGCCGCCGGCAGGCTGTTGTTGACCTGGGCCCATCCGCTCAGGCCGCCGACATTGCCGAATCCTTCGTTGAGTACTTCGACCCCTTCGGCCTGCGCGGCCGGGGCGCCGATCGCGGCCAGCGAGAAGGCCGCTGCCGCAATCACATTGTTGACGGGTTTCATTGAAAGCCCTTTCCTGTTAGCCAGTAGGATGGTGAACCGCTCGCGCTGGCTGATCGACGAGGCCATGCTGAACTCATCATATGATCGAGATGACAACAGGCGTTGATATCCAACTAAGGTGCGGGCTGGACTTTGGAAGTACCGCCGCGCTGGCTGGAAGGGGGCGTGGAGTGGGACTGGGGCGGGACGAAAGAGGCGGAGAGAATGAGGCATGTCGCTCCCGCGAAAGCGGGAGCGACGGGGCATCATTTGCGGCGGAACCGCAGCTTGCCGACGATGCCGATCGGGAAGAAGTAGATCGAGAGGATGAACAGCACGCCCAGCCACAGCATCCAGCGGTCGGGATGCAGGGCGGCGGCCAGCATCGGCAGGCTGGACAGCGCCTCGGAGGCCTGGCCCATCAGGGTCTTCAGGTAGTTCTGCGCGATGATGAAGAGGGCGGCGCCGACCACCGCGCCGTACATGGTGCCCATGCCGCCGATCACGACGATCAGCAGGATGTCGGTCATCACCTCGAAGCCGAGCGACGTCTTCGGGCCGACATAGCGCAGCCACAGCGCCATCAGGGCGCCGGCCAGGGCGGCCACGACGGCGGCCAGCACATTGGCCCAGATGCGGTAGACCACGGTGCGGTAGCCCAGCGCCTCGGCGCGGAACTCGTTCTCGCGGATCGCCTGCAGCACGCGGCCGAAGGGCGAATTCACCAGGCGCAGCAGGAACAGGAAGAGGACCAGGCAGCCGAGGAACACGATGTAGTAGGTGATCAGCTTGCCGTCGATCGAGCGCCCGAAGACCTCGTTCTCGACCAGGGTGAAGCCGGGCGACAGCAGCTCGGGCACGCTGAAGGTGCGGCCGTCCTCGCCGCCCGTGAAGTCGGACAGCTGGGACGCCAGCACCGCGAACGAGGACGCCACCGCCAGCGTGATCATGGCGTAGAAGATGGCGCGCACGCGCAGCGCGAACAGGCCGATCACGAAGGCCAGCACGACGGTCAGCAGCACGGCCAGGCCGATGCCGGCGAAGACGATGCTCCAGCTGGGCTCCTCGCTGCTCGCCAGGGCGATGCCGACGCCGTAGGCGCCGATGCCGTAGAACATGGTGTGGGCGAAGGAGACGATCCCCGTATAGCCCAGCAGCAGGTCGTAGGACGCCACCAGCACGATGTAGACGCAGATGGTCGCCGCGGTGTTCAGCGGCCGCGCGCCGCTGAACAGGAAGGGCGCCAGCAGCAGTCCCAGCAGGGTCAGGAGCAGGAGGGCGGTCAACGCGCGGCTGCGCGGCAGGTCGCCGGAAAGAAGTTTGATCAGCATGCTCAGCCTCGCGACTTCGAATACAGGCCGGCCGGACGCCATAGCAGGATGGCGATCATCAGCACGATATTGGACACCAGCGCCACCTTGGGCGCCAGGAAGCCGGCATAGTTGGCCAGCAGGGCCATCAGCAGGGAGCCGATGAAGCAGCCGCCCACCGAGCCCAGGCCGCCGATGATGACGACGATGAACACCATGATCATGACTTCGCTGCCCATGCTGGCGACCAGGGTTTCCTTGTACAGGCCCCACATCACGCCGCCCAGGCCGGCCAGGCTTGAGCCAGCCGCGAACACGCCGACGAACAGGCGGCGGATGCGGTAGCCCATGGCTTCGACCATTTCGCCGTTCTCGACTCCGGCGCGGATCAAGAGGCCGATCTTGGTGCGGTTTAAGGTCAGGAACATCGCGGCAAAGACCAGCAGGCCGACCACCACCGCCAGCAGGCGGTATTTCTCGATCGCGGCGTCGCCGATGAAGATGGCGCCGCGCAGGGTGGCGGGCAGGGGCAGCGGGATCTGCTCGGCGCCCCAGATTACGTTGATCAGCTGCTCGGACACGATCATGCCGCCCATGGTGATCAGGATCTGTTTCAAGTGCTGGCCGTAAACCGGCATGATGACGATGCGTTCGAAGGCCCAGCCGATCAGGGCCGTCACCAGCATGGCGACCAGCACGGCCAGGCCCAGCACGCCGAGGTTGGCGAGCAGGGAGTCGGCTTCGAGCCAGCCGCGCATCGGCAGCAGCACCATGGTGGCGCTGAAGGCGCCGACCGAGACGAAGGCGCCGTGGCCGAAGTTCAGCACGCTCATCAGGCCGAACACGAGGGTCAGGCCGCTGGCCATGATGAAGATCATCATGCCCATGGCGAGGCCGGCCACGGTCAGGGTGAGCCAGGTCGGCAGGGAGACGAAGGGCAGCACTGCCAGGGCCAGCGCCGGGACCAGCAGCAGGGGCGCGAGGTCGCGCCGGGCCGCCGGCAGCGGGGCCTCCGCCTGGGATTGGGAGATGGGGAGGGTTGCGCTCATTGATGGCTCATTGATGGGAATCCAGTGAAAGGCCGAGCAGGCGCTGCTGCAGCGCCTCGTCCCCGGCCAGGTCGTGCATCAGGCCGGCATGGGCGACGCGACCGTCGTCCATCACGCTGACGGTATCGCCGAGGCTGCGAACGAAATTGAAGTTCTGCTCGACCAGCAGGATGGTGGTGTTGGTGTCCTTCAGCTCGCGGAAAGCCATCATCAGGCTCTGCACGATGGCGGGGGCCAGGCCCTTGGTCGGCTCGTCCACCAGCAGGAGCTTCCTCGGCTCGACGATCGCGCGGGCGATCGCCACCATCTGCTTCTGGCCGCCGGACAGGTTGCCGGCCGGGTAGTTCCAGAACTTCTTCAGGGCCGGGAAGAAGCCGCAGATCCAGTCGACGCGCGCCTCATCCAGCGGGCCGTTGCGGGCCGCCAGGTAGAGGTTCTCGCGCACCGTCAGTTCCGAGAACACGGCCATGCTCTCGGGGACGTAGGCGATGCCGGCGCGCGCGATGTCCGGGGTCGACATCCTGGTGATGTCGCGGCCGTCGAAGACGATGCTGCCGGCGCTGGCCTTCCACAGGCCCATGATGGTGCGCAGGGTGGTGGTCTTGCCGGCGCCGTTGCGGCCCAGGAGGACCGCCAGGCCGCCGCGCGGCACCACCAGGTCGACGCCCTGCAGGATGTGGTACTGGCCGATGTGGGTGTGCACGCCGGACAGGGTCAGGATCGGCTCAGACATGTTCCGGAGTTCCAAGATAGGCTTCCTSTACGATTTTCGATTGCATGACTTCGCGCGGCTCGCCGTCCGCGACCAGGGTGCCGTTGTGCAGCACGATGATGCGGTCGGCCAGCGAACGCACCACGTCCATCTTGTGCTCGACCAGCAGCACGGTCCTGTTGCGCTCGGCCTTGACCTGGTGGATCAGGTCGAGCACCACCGGGACCTCGTCCACGCTCATGCCGGCGGTCGGCTCGTCGAACATCAGGATCTCCGGTTCCAGCGCCAGCAGGATCGCCACTTCGAGCTTGCGCTGGTCGCCGTGGGGCAGGGTGCCCACCAGTACGTCGCGTTTGGCGATCATCGACACGCGCTCGAGGTAGTGCTCGGCGCGCGCGATGATCTCCTTGTGGCCGAACCAGACCGAAAACATGTTCAGGCCGATGCCGGCGCGGCTCTGCACCGCCAGGCGCACGTTCTCCAGCACCGTCAGGTCAGGGAAAAGATTCGTGAGCTGGAACGCGCGGCCCACGCCGAGGCGGGTGCGTTGCGCCGCCTTGTAGCGGGTCACGTCGCGGCCGGCCACGTGCACGCTGCCGGATGTCGCCGCCAGCTGGCCGGAGATGAGATTGAAGTAGGTGGTCTTGCCGGCGCCGTTGGGGCCGACGATCACGGTCAGGGTGCCCGGGTAGAACGCGGCCGTCACCCCGTTCACCGCGACGTGGCCGCCGAAGCGGATCGTCAGGTCGCGGGTCGCGAGGGAAGGCTGCGCCTGTCGTTCCTGGTCCGCCATGTCAGCGCTTGTTCCGCACCGGCAGCGGCAGTTCGCTGGCCGGGATCTCGCGCACCAGTTCCAGCAGGTCCCACTCGTTCTTCTGGTCCTTCTTGATGCGGAAGTGGTACATCGGCTGCAGGGCCTGGTGGTCTTCCTTGCGGAAGGTCATGGTGCCCTTCGGCGTCTCGAAGGACATGCCTTCCATCGCCGCCGCCAGCTGGTCGCCGTTCGCGTTCGGCACCTTCGACAGCGCCGCATAGACCGCGCCGGCCGCCGCCATGCCGCCCGCCGTGAACATGTCGGGCGGGGCCTTGAAGCGCCTGGTGTGCTCGGCCACCAGCCAGTCGTTCATCTTGTTCTTCGGGAAGCCGTAGTAGTAATAGATGGTGCCTTCGGTGCCGGCGTAGGCCTTCCAGGTCTTCATCACCGGCAGGATGTTGCCGCCCGGGGCCAGCGTGATGCCGTAGCGCTCGGGCTTCATGTCGGCGATCTTGTTCAGCGGGTTCGGGCCGGCCCAGACGATGGCCAGCACGCGCGGCTGCGGCTTGTCCTTGAGGGCGTCGAACAGGCGCTGGGTGGGCGCGGTGAAGTCGGTCGAGGCGGCCGGCGCGTATTCCTCGTGCACGACATTGGCCTTGCTGCCGGTGGCGGCCAGAGCTTCCTTGCCGGCCTTGATGGCGTCGCGGCCGAAGGCATAGTCCTGGGCCAGGAAGGCCACGCTGCCGCTCTTCAGGGTCGAGGCGGCGGCCAGCGCGTCCTGCATCGAGTTGCGCGCGGTACGGAAGATGTACTTGTTCCACTTGGCGCCGGTGATCTCGTCGGCCACCGCCGGTTCGACGATCAGCACCTTCTTGTATTCCTTGGCCACCGGCAGCATCGCCAGCGCCGAGCCGGACGAGGTGGTGCCGACCGCGATGTCGGCCTTGTCGTCGCCGTAGGCTTCGGCCAGCAGCGTGCGGCCGAGGTCCGGCTTGCCCTGGTCGTCCTTGACGATCACCTTGATCTTGCGGCCGTTGATTTCCATCTTTCCGCCGGTCAGGTACTCGAGGCCCATCATGAAGCCGGTCTCGGTTTCCTTGGCATAGGATTCCAGGGCGCCGGTCTTGCCGGCGATGAGGGCGACCTTGAGATCGGGCGCGGCGAGGGCGCTGGCGCCGGCGGTGGCGATGAAGGCTGCCAGCAGGGCAGTCGGGAGGGGCTTGATGCGGGTCATGTGGGTCTCCTCGTTTCTCTCACTGCGTTTTATTCAGGGCACGGTCGCCAGGAAGCGGGCGATCGCCTCGAGTGCCGCCGGTTCGGTCAGCATCGGCGCATGGCCGACCTGGGGCACTTCGACGTACTGCATGCCGGGGGCGGCGCGCCGCATCCAGTCGGACTGGCGCGGCTCCAGCAGGTCGGACAGCTCGCCGCGCACCAGCAGGACGGGACGCTTGCGCGCCAGCCGCCGGAAGGCCATGCGGCCCGCCAGGGACGTCGGACGGAGTTTACCGGTTTGTAATGCAATGGCAATGTTTGGATCGTAGCGCGGCGCCAGCCGGCCCTCGCCGTCCTGCTCGAAGGCGCGGCGCGCCCACTTGTCCCACTCCGCATCGGAGTTGTCGGGGAAGGCGCACAGGTTGATGTCCTTGACGTGGCGGGCGGCGTCGTCCCAGGACGCCAGCGAGGCGGTCTTGCCGGTATAGCCGGCGATGCGCGCCAGTCCTTTTTCGGACAGCACCGGACCGATGTCGTTGATGATGGCGGCCGCGATCAGGTCGATATCCCGGGCCGCCAGCGCCATGGTGATCAGGCCGCCCATCGAGGTGCCGATGAAGACCGCGCGGGCAATGCCGAGGTCGGACATCAGCTTGACCACGTCGCCGGCATAGACGTTCGGGTTGTAGTTGTCGGGATCGGGATCGCGCTGCGAGCGTCCGCGTCCGCGCACGTCGAGCGCCAGCACGCGCCGCGACAGCGCCGCGATCATCGGCGCGAGTTCGTCGAAGTCGGCCGAGTTGCGGGTCAGGCCGTGGATGCAGATCACTGGCAGGCGCGCGGGTCCCGAGGCGGAGGCGTAATCGCGTGCGTACAGCTGCAGGCCGTCATCGCTCGTAAAGCTGATTTCAGTGTAGTTGGACATTGGACCCCGTTGTGATTTTAAAAAAGGGCGCCCCGCGGGACGCCCTGCAGCCATCGGGCGGGGCGATCAGAACTTCACGTTGAGGGTGGCGCGCACGGTGCGCGGGTCCCCGTAGAACGCGGTCACGGTATTGAAGAAGCCGGAGAAGTTGTAGCCGGCGGTCTTGTAGCGCTTGTCGGCCAGGTTGCGGCCGTGCAGTCCGACCTGGATCTTGCGGTCGGAACTGGTCCAGACCACGCCCGCGTCCCACAGCGCATAGCCATCCTGGGCCAGCATCAGGTTGCCGGGGATGGTGGCGTCCAGGGTGGCCACGCCGGTGCTGCGCGCGATCTCGGTCTGGTACACCTTGCTCTTGTAGGAGACGCTGTTCATGAAGCTCATCGAACCCGAACGGCCCATGATGCTGACCGGCCAGTCGTAGTTGATGGCGATGTTGGCCGAGTTCTTCGGGGTGTTCTGGAACTCGGTGCTGCCGGCGATGTTCACCAGGCTGGCGCCGTTCGCCACCATCCACTCGTTGTACTTGGCGTCGATGTAGCTGTACATCGCGTTCACGCTGAGCTGGTTGGTCAGGTAGGCGACCGCTTCCAGTTCCAGGCCCTTGATCTTGGCCTTGCCCGCGTTGGTCAGGCTGCCGGCGAAGCCGTTCACGCTGCCGTCGGCGGCATAGGTCGGGATCGAACCCGGGATCTGCACGTTCTTGTAGTCGGTGTAGAAGACCGCGGCATTGGTCTGCAGGCGGCCGCCGTTCATCGACGACTTCACGCCCAGCTCGATGCTGCTGACTTCTTCAGGGTCGACGCCACGGCGCTTGGCCAGCGACACGACGGAGTTCGGACCGCCGGTGGCGGCCAGGTCCATGCGCGGATCGAACATGCCGCCCTTGAAGCCCTTCGACCAGGTGGTGTACAGATTGTGTTCCGGGGTCAGCTTGTAGCCGAAGCCGAGTTTCGGCGTGAACTTCTTGTCGGTGCGGTGCAGGGCATCCTTGCCGAGGTTGGTGTTCGGCGCGCCGAAGGCGACAGCGCCGGCATTGCCCAGGCGCGGCGAATCGTTCAGGCCCAGGTAGGTCTGCTTGAAGATCTCGGCGCGACGCTCGTCCTCGGTATACCGGCCGCCCACCGTGACGCTGAAGGCATCGGTCACGTTGTAGCTGGCGTCGGCGTAGGCGGCCCAGGTCTTGGAGTCGATGTCGTCGTGGGTCAGCAGCGACAGGCCGCCGGCGGCGTTGTACAGCACGTCGAAGTCGTTGTAGGCATTGGTCTTCATGTAGAACAGGCCGGCCACGCCCTGCACCTTGTCGCCGGTGTAGGTCAGCTGGAATTCCTGGCTGGTCTGGTTGTCCTTGTAGAAGGACGGCGCTTCCCACAGCGGCAGTTCGAGCGAATCGAAGTCGATCGGCGCATAGGACTTCGACTTGCGATAGGCGGTGATCGACTTCACCGACAGGGTCGGGTTGATCGTGTATTCGGCCAGCAGCGACGTTCCTTCGACGGTGACCTGCTGCTCGTGGCCCAGCACCTTGTACAGGTTGGCGCGGGTGTCGTAGGTGCCGGAGGCCGGCTGGATATTGCCAGGTGCCGGGCCCAGGGTCAGGCGCCGGCCCTGGCGCGCCTCGGAATCGTCGACGGTCTTGTCGGTGGCCAGGCGGATGAACAGCTCCGGGGTCGGGGTCAGCTCGAGGCTGACGCGGCCGGCGACCACGTCCTTGTTGTAGTTCTGGCGGCCGTTCAGGATGTTGTGGCCGAAACCGTCGCGGTTGAAGGTGCCGACGGTGGCGCCGATGCGCAGGATGTCGGAGATCGGCATGCTGCCCTTGACCACAAGGTCCTTCTCGCCGTAGTTGCCGAAGGTGAGCTTGGCGTCCAGCGTGGGCTTCGGCGCCAGCTTGCGGGTCACGTACTTGACGGCGCCGCCGATGGTGTTGCGGCCGTATAGGGTGCCTTGCGGGCCGCGCAGCACTTCGATGCGTTCGAGGTCGTAGATGTCGGTGAGGGCGCCTTGCGGACGGGCCAGGTAGACGTCGTCGAGGTAGATGCCGACACCCTGCTCGTAGCCGGCGACCGGATCCTGCTGGCCGATGCCGCGGATGAAGGCGGTCAGCGTGGTATTGGTGCCGCGCGACGCCTTCAGGGTGGTGTTCGGGGTGGAGTCGGTCAGGGCGGTGATGTCGGGCACGGCCTGCTTTTCCAGCTCGGCGCCGGAGATGGCGGTGACGGCGCCCGGCACGTCCTGGATCAGTTCGGCGCGGCGGCGGGCGGTGACGACCACCTGGTTGATGTTGTCGCCGTTGGCATTGGCATTGGTGTTTGCGGTGGCGGCGGGCGCGGCGTTGGCGGCGTCCGCACCTTCCTGGGCATGGGCTACCCCGACCGCGGCGCCGTAGAGCGCCAGCAGGACGGCGGTGGAGATGGCGGAACGGTTCAGCAGCATCAGTCTGTTTTCGGTACGACGCATTGTATGTCTCCTAATATTATTGATAGCGCATGCGTTCAGGTTTTTTCGCACGGAGGGAAGTTTGCCCCGCACAAGACTGGTTGAATAGATAACAACGCGCTCAACAGGTGTGCAAAAATGCACAGGGATGTTTTGAGACGCACCCATGTGTGACCTGAAAACGCCGGGTCTCACTCTGGCGGTAGGCGGCCGAAGACCCGATTCAAGGAAAGTCTTGGCGCCAAAATGTGCACTGGTGCACAATAATTGTTGCTGATATCAGACAATCAACCTATGAATACCTTGCCCGAGTGGACTGACCTGCGTTTCTTTCTTGAACTGGCGCGTGCGGGGACCCTGTCGGGCGCCTCGCGCCGGCTGGACGTCGAGCACACCACCGTGGCGCGGCGCATCGACCGCCTCGAGAGCCAGCTCGGGACTACCCTGTTCGACCGCTCGCGCGAGGGTTACGAGCTGACCGAGATGGGCCACGCCCTGCTGCCGCATGCGGAAGCGATGGAAGGGGCGTCGCTGGCCGCGCTCGAGCGGCTGGGCGGCACCGAGCTCGGCGCCCAGGGCGTGGTGCGGCTGGGCGTGCCGGACGTGTTCGGGGTGAGGGTGGTGGCGCCGCTGCTGGTCAAGCTGCTCGACACGCATCCCGACCTGTCGATCGAGATGCTGTCGCTGGCGCGCTTCGCCAACCTGGCCAACCGCGAGGCCGACCTCGGCGTGATGCTGGATCCACCGGCCACCGGCCGCTACGTGGTCACGCGCCTGGCTTCCTTCCGCTTCTACCTGTACGGATCGCCCGCCTACCTGGAGCGCCATCCGCCGATCCGTACCCACGCCGACCTCGAAGGCCACGATTTCGTCGATTATGTGCAGGACCGCCTGGCGAGCCGCGAGCTGTCCTACCTGAACGAACTCGGATTCACGCCGCGGCGACGCTTCTGCTCGCTCGGCATGGGCGCCCAGGTCGAGGCGGCGGCGCTGGGCATGGGCCTGATGATGGCGCCGCCTTATGCGATCCCGGACGACGGCCGCCTGGTGCCGGTGCTGCCGGGCTTCTACGCCGAACGCTCCTTCTGGCTCGCCGCGCCCACCGACCTCTATCGCCTGCGCCGGGTGAAGGTGGTATGGGACCTGCTGCGCGACCTGGCCGACAACAATCCCTCGCTGTGGTGGATCAAGGACGACATCGGGCGGGCGGCGTGATCCGCGTTCGCCCCTACGAGGAAGGCGACCGCGAGGCCGTCAACGCGGTGGCGCGCGCCGCCTTCATGCAGTATTCGCGGGATTACACCGACTGGCCCGGCTTCATCGAGGGGATAGCGCGGATGGCCGATCTCGCGGCAGGCGCGGATATCCTGGTGGCCGAACAGGCGGGCGAGATCGTCGGCGCGGTCGCCCACGTCGGGCCCGGCCGGCCGCGCGCCGCCTTCTTCCCGATGGCGTGGTCGGTGATCCGCATGCTGGTGGTGGATCCTCGGCGGCGCGGGCAGGGCGCGGGGAGGGAACTGGTGGCGGGCTGCCTGCGCCTGGCGCGCGACGCCGGGGCGCCCGCGGTTGGCCTGCATACGAGTCCGATCATGGCCTCGGCGCTGCGCATGTACGAGGCGCTCGGCTTCGTGCGCGACGCCGACCTGCCGCCGATCCGCGGCGTGCCCTACGGACGCTACGTGCTGCCGCTCAAGCCATGAAGTCGAACAGCGACATCGGCTTGACCTGACCATTGCCGAACAGCGCGCTGCCGCCGAGGCCCGATCCGGCCAGCGAATACTGCTGCGCCAGCATCGCCGCCTGGCGGCTGACGGTGTCCACGATCTTCGCTTTCTTGTCGCTCAGCTTGTCGGCATCCTGCTTGACCGCGATGGCCTGGTTCGCCACCGTCCCGCCGGTGGCGATCTGCTGGCCGGCACGCTTTGCCAGCTGTTCGGCCAGGCCCTTGCCGGCATTCGCGAACAGCGCCGTCACCTTGCCCGGGTCGGCGGCGATGGCCGCCTTCAGCTTGGTCTCGTCGAGCACCAGGGCGCCGCTCTTGCGCGTAACGCCGATTTCGGCCAGCGCCTTCGGATCGGCGGCGTCGAGCACCTGATTGATCTGCGCGGTCACCTGGTTCAGCGCCGAGTCCGAGCCCGGGTCGCCGCTGCGCAGCGTGGCCAGCTGGCTGCCCATGGTGTTGAAGGCGCTTACCAGGCTCTTCACGTTGGCGGCAATCGCGGACGGATCGCGGGCCACCTGCACCTCGCTCTTGCCGACCGCGCCCAGGGTCAGCGAGACGCCGGCGATGGCCTTGTCGACCTTGTTCGTGCTTGCCGTGACGGTCTTGCCGTCGACCACCAGCTGGGCGTCCTGGGCCGCGGTCTTTTCCGTCATCGCGCTGTTGCCGCCGTTGCCGTAGGAGAGCAGTCCTTGCACTGCCGGGTCGCCGCTGACGCTGATGCGCATGCCGTTCGCCGCGCCGCTGGTGCCGGTCAGCCTGAGGGCGAAGCCCTTGCCGTCCTGCACCACCTCGGCGTTCAGGCCGGCGTCGCGCATGGCCTTGGCGATGCCGTCCAGGGTGTTGTTGCTGCCGTCGATGCGCAGCGACTTGGTCGCCGAACCGGTGTCGATCTTGATCACAGTGGCGGCGCCGCTGCCGATCGGGGCATCGCGGGCGGCCAGGGCCTTGCTGGCCAGCTGCTGGGCCTGGGCCAGCTGTTTGACCTCGACCGTGTGCGAGCCGGCCGTGGCGGTTGAACCGCTCAGGCTGGCCTCGACCGCCTTGGTGCTGCTGCTGGCCGACATGTCCATCCCGGCGGCGGACAGGCCGCCGGCGGCGTTCCGGAAGCCGTCCAGCGCGAGCGCCATCCTGCCCAGGCTGGACAGGCGCGCATTGTCGCGCTGCAGCTGGGTGTCGATGAGCTTGACGGCCGGGTTCTTCGCCAGCAGCGACTGGGTAGCGCTGGTGTAGAGGCTGGACAGGCTGCCGCTGGTGGCGCCAAGGCCCGGCGACGAGGTCGAGGTCGAGATAGTCATGCGCACATTATGGGCCAGGCGGCTCCCTCTCGATGTATTCAATTGCAAGGGGTTTACCCGTCAATTCAAGCGTGCGGACCGATTGCCGACACTCGCCTATACTAGGTGAGGTATCAAAAAAACAACTACATAGCCACCAATCCATTCCTTTAGCTGATAAGCAATCCAATGGCGCCGCCGTTTTCCAAGCCTGCCGTGCTGGTCGTCAAACTGGCTTTACTGCTCATCCTCGGCATCGCCGTGGCGGCGGTGGCGGTGGCGCGTTGGGAGATGACGCCGCGTAACGGCATCTACGAACCGGTCAACCAGCCGATCGCCTTCAGCCACAAGCACCACGCCGGCGACGACGGCATCGATTGCCGCTATTGCCACACCTCGGTCGAAAAATCCGGTTTCGCCGGCATGCCCTCGACCGGCATCTGCCTGAGCTGCCACTCGCAGCTTTTCCTCGATTCGCCCGCGCTGGCCCCGCTGCACGAGAGCGCGCGCAGCGGCCGGCCGATCCACTGGGTGAGGGTGCACGACCTGCCCGACTTCGTCTATTTCCCACACGATATCCACGTGAACAAGGGCGTCGCCTGCGTCGAATGCCACGGCCGCGTCGACCAGATGCCGCTGACCTGGCGCACCGCCACCCTCGAAATGCAGTGGTGCCTGGGTTGCCACCGCACCGCGCCGCAGCACGTCCGCCCGCTCAGCAAGGTGCTGTCGATGGCGCCGCAGCGGCCGCTGACGCCGGAGGAAGTCCGCCAGCTCGACCGCCTGTACCGCCTGCGCAGCACGAATGCGCTGACCAACTGTTCGACCTGCCACCGATGAAAAGAACCGGCCATCCCGTCATCCCCATCCACGGCCACGGCCACGATCACGATCACGATCATGATCACGGCCGGGACGAGCCGTCGCGGCGCCGCTTCCTGAAGCTGATGGCGGCTTCCGCGGCGCTGGCCGGCGCCGGCTGCAGCGGGCCGCCGCCCGAGGCCATCGTGCCCTATGTGCGGATGCCGGAGCAGGACGTGCCGGGACTGCCGCTGTTCTACGCCACCGCCTTCGTCCGGCGCGGCTTCGCCCACGGCGTGCTGGTCGAGACCAATATGGGCCGGCCGACCAAGGTCGAGGGCAATCCCGAGCATCCCGTCAGCGGCGGCGCCACCGACGTCTTCGCCCAGGCCTCGATCCTGCAGATGTGGGACCCGGACCGTTCGCAGACGGTGCAGCAGGGTACGGAGCTGTCGAGCTGGTCGGCCTTCGAGGCGGCCCTGGAAGCGCGCCGCCCGCGGTTCGCGCGCGACGGCGGCGCCGGCCTGCGCGTGCTGAGCGGCCCGGCCACCTCGCCGACCCTGGCGGCCCAGCTGGCGGCGCTGCAGAAGAAGTATCCGGCGATGCGCTGGCACGCCTGGGATCCGTTGCACGACGACGGCGCCGCGGCCGCCTCCAGCCTGGCCTTCGGGCGTCCGCTCGACACCCTGTACCGGCTCGACAAGGTGGCCGTGCTCCTGACCCTGGACGCCGACCTGTTCGGCGCCGAGGGCGGGCGGGGCGGCAGCCTGGCGCATGCGCGCGCCTTCACCGCGCCGCGCCGGCTGGGCGCCAGCGTCGCCGCCAACCGCCTGTACGCGATGGAGTCTACGCCGACCCTCACCGGCGCCTACGCCGACGAGCGCCTGGCGCGGGCGCCGCACGAGATCGAGGCCTCGCTGTGGCGTATCGCCGGCCTGCTGGAAGCGGCGCCCGGCGGCGGCACCGCGCCGGATCCCGCCGTCGCGCGCTGGGAGACGGCGGTGGCGATGGCGCTGCGCGGGGCGCGCGGCCATGCGCTGGTGGTGGCCGGACCGAGTTTGAGTCCGGCCGGCCGCGCCCTGGCCCATCTGCTCAACCAGCGCCTGGGCGGGCAGCAGGGGCCCGTCGCCCATATCGAGCGGGTGGCGCTCGGCGCGCCCGAGCATGGCGCCACGCTGGCCGGACTGGCGGCCGACATGCAGGCCGGCAGGGTCGACACCCTCTTGATGCTGGACACGAACCCGGTCTATACCGCACCGCCCGCGCTCGGCTTCGCCCATGCCCTGCGCCGCGTACCGCTGAGCGTCCACCTCGGGCTCTACCGCGACGAGACCGCGCGCGAGGCCGGCTGGCACCTGCCGCTGGCGCACGGTTACGAAGCCTGGAGCGATGCCCGCGCCCATGACGGAACGGCCAGCATCGTGCAGCCGCTGATCGCGCCCCTGTATGGCGGCCGCTCCGCGCACACGGTGCTGGCGACCCTGCTGGGCGAGGGCAGCCGCGACGGCCTGGTGCTGGCGCGCGCCGTCTGGCAGGCCGCGCGTCCCGAACTGGCCGGCCCGGCCTTCGACGCCTTCTGGCGCGAAGCCCTGCGCCGCGGCCTGGTCGAGGGCAGCGCCGCGCCGGAGGTGACGGTGCGCGAGGTGCCGCCGGTGGACATGCCGAAGCTGGAAACGCCGCCGCTGGTGGCGCGCTTCGTGCCCGATCCGGCCGTCGATGGCGGCGAGTTCTGCAACAACGCCTGGCTGCAGGAGCTGCCGCGGCCGCTGACCTCGCTCACCTGGGATAACGCCGCCCTGATCGGTCCCGACACCGCCAGGCGCGCCGGCCTCCTCGATGGCGGCGTGGCCCGGCTGACGGTGGACGGCCGCAGCATCGAGGCGCCGGTGATGGTGCTGGCGGAGCAGGCCGAGGGCGTGGTCACGCTGCCGCTCGGCTATGGGCGCAGCGGCGCCGGCTCGGTCGGCAATGCGGTCGGCTTCGACGCCTACCGCCTGCGTCCCCAGGCCGCGCTGGGCGGACCGGTGCCGCTGCGGCTCGATGCCACCATGGGCGGCCATGTGTTCGCGCTGCGCCAGCGCGAGGTCGACATGCACGGGCGCGATCCGGTGAAAGTGGCGCAGGCCGGGGCGAAAGCCGCGCCGAAGAACCGCGAAGAGCAAGAGGGCGGCAAGACCTCGCTGTATCCGGAGTACCGCTACGACGAGTACAAATGGGGCATGGCGATCGACCTCAACGCCTGCATCGGCTGCGCCGCCTGCACCGTCGCCTGCCAGGCCGAGAACAATATCCCGGTGGTCGGCAAGGAAGAGGTGATGCGCGGCCGCAGCATGCACTGGATCCGGGTCGACCGCTACCGTCTCGGTGCGCGCACCTTGTTCCAGCCGGTGCCCTGCATGCATTGCGAGCATGCGCCCTGCGAAGAGGTGTGCCCGGTCGGCGCCACCGTGCACGACGACGAAGGCCTGAACGTCCAGGTCTACAACCGCTGCATCGGCACCCGCTTCTGCTCGAACAACTGCCCCTACAAGGTCCGCCGCTTCAACTTTCTGCAGTATTCGAACCAGAAGCTCGAGAGCCTGAAGGCGCTGCAGAACCCGGAAGTGACGGTGCGCCGGCGCGGGGTCATGGAAAAATGCAGCTACTGCCTGCAGCGCATCACGCGCGCCCGCATCGACGCCGAGAAGCAGGGCCGCCGCATTGCCGATGGCGAAGTCGTCACCGCCTGCCAGGCGGCCTGCCCGACGACGGCGATCCACTTCGGCGACCTGAACGACCCGCGCAGCGACGTCCTGGCGGCCAAGTCCTCGCCCTTCGACTACGCCCTGCTGCAGGAACTGAACACCCGGCCGCGCACCAGCTACACCACGCGCCTGATCAACCCCGACCCGGAGCTGGAATGAGCGCGCCGCAGCCCAGGTCCCGCGACACCCCGGAACTGCGCGCCGGCTGGGGCTATGCCGACGTCAGCGACAAGATCGCCGGCATCGTCCTGTCCGGAACGTTCGGCTGGAAGTGGTGGAGCGCCTTCCTCGTCGCCTCGGCCGGCGTGATGGCGCTGCTGGTGGCGGTCAGCTGGCTGCTGGCGAAGGGCATCGGCATCTGGGGCGTCGACATCCCGGTGGCCTGGGGCTTCGCGATCGGGAACTTCGTCTGGTGGATCGGGATCGGCCACGCCGGCACCTTCATCTCGGCCGTCCTGCTCCTGCTGCGCCAGCGCTGGCGGACCTCGATCAACCGCTTCGCCGAGGCCATGACCCTGTTCGCGGCCAGCATCGCCGGCCTGTTCCCGATCCTGCACCTGGGCCGGCCCTGGTTCTTCTACTGGATCGTGCCCTATCCGAACGTGATGAACGTGTGGCCGCAGTGGCGCAGCCCGCTGGTGTGGGACTTCTTCGCGATCGCCACCTACCTGCTGGTGTCGCTGATGTTCTGGTACGTGGGCCTGATTCCCGACCTGGCCACCCTGCGCGACCGCGCCGGCGCGCGCGGGCAGCGCGGGGCCCAGGTCGCCTACGGCCTGCTGGCCCTGGGCTGGCGCTTTGATGCCCGGCATTGGGCGCGCTTCGAGAAAGCCTACCTGCTGCTGGCGGGGCTGGCGACGCCGCTGGTGGTGTCGGTGCACACCATCGTGTCGCTCGACTTCGCGGTCGGGAACACGCCCGGCTACCACTCGACCGTGTTCCCGCCTTATTTCGTGGCCGGGGCGTTGTTCTCGGGCTTCGCGATGGTGCTGACCCTGGCGATTCCGCTGCGCGCGGCCTTCGGGCTGCAGGACTTCATCACCGGACGCCACCTGGCGAATGCCGCCAAGGTGCTGCTGGCGACCAGCTGGATGGTGGGCTACGGCTACCTGTCCGAGATCTTCACCGCCTTCTACAGCGGCGACAAGTACGAAACCTACATGACGATCAACCGCTGGGTGGGGCCGTATGCGCCGGTCTACTGGAGCATGCTGACCTGTAATATCGTGCTGCCGCAGATCCTGTGGTGGCGGCGCGTGCGCCAAAGCGTGCCGGCCCTGTTCCTGCTCAGCCTCGCGATCAACTGCGGCATGTGGATGGAGCGCTTCCTGATCGTGGTCTCCTCGCTGCACCGGGACTTCCTGCCATCGAGCTGGGGCATGTTCTACCCGACCCGCTGGGACTGGATCACGCTGTTCGGTTCGATCGCCTTCTTCGTCTGGCTGTTCCTGCTGTTCGTGCGCTTCCTGCCCCTGATCTCGATGGCCGAGATGCGCGAGCTGGTGCGCGACACCGCGGAGGGCAAGAAATGAGGCAAAAACCGAGCCGGGCAGTGTACGGCCTGCTGGCCGAATTCCCCAACGCGGACAGCCTGTGCGCGGCGGCGAAGGAGGCGAGGGCGCACGGCTACACCCAGGCCGAAGCCTACAGCCCGTTCCCGGTCGAGGGCCTCGAAGAGCTGCTCGGCACCCGGCGCAGCTGGGTCGCGCCGGCGACCCTGATCGGCGGCGTGCTGGGCGGCGCGGCCACCTATTTCCTGCAGTGGTATGCGGCCGTGATCGACTACCCGATCAATATCGGCGGCCGGCCGCTGCACTCCTGGCCATCCTTCATTCCGCCGACCTTCGAGCTGACCATCCTGGGCGCGGCGGTGGCGGCGGTGCTGGCCATGCTGATCCAGAACGGCCTGCCGCAGCTCTATCATCCGCTGTTCGAGGTCGAGGAATTCGAGCTGGCCAGCCGCAACCGCTTCTTCCTCTGCCTGCCCGCCCACGACCCGGTGTTCGCGCCGGGCCCGGCGCGCGATCTGCTGGAAGGCCTGCATCCCATGCTGCTGCGCGAGGTGCCGGCATGAGATTCCTGCCCGGCCTCCTGTTGCCGCTGGTCTTGCTGGCTGCTTGCGAACGGGCCAGGCAGGACATGTACGACCAGCCGCGCTACAAGACCTTCGCCGCCAGCACCCTGTTCCCGGACGGCGCCTCGGCGCGCATGCCGCCGGCCGGCACCCAGCCGCGCGCCCGCGGCGCCTTTTCCGACAGCACCGGCGGGCGCAAAGGCGGCACCGCCGTGCAGGAAGACATCGCCGCCGAGACCGCGCAGACGAATCCCTATCCGGTCGACCTGCGCCTGCTGGAGCGGGGCCGCGAGCGCTACATGATCTACTGCCTGCCCTGCCACAGCCCGGTGGGCGACGGGGACGGCCTGGTGGTGCGGCGCGGCTTTCCGGCGCCGCCGACCTATCACCAGCCGCGCCTGCGCGAAGCCCCGGACCGCCACATCTACGACGTGATCACGAACGGCTACGGCGTGATGGTGCCTTATGCCGACCGCATCGAACCGGCCGACCGCTGGGCCATCGTGGCCTTCATCCGCGCCCTGCAGCTGAGCCAGAACGCGCCGGCCGACGGCCTGCCGCCGGATATCCGGGCGAAGCTGGACGCGCAACCCGAAACTGCCGCCGCAGCCGGAGCTACGCCATGAGCCGCACCGTGCTCGCGATCGCCGCCGTAGTGATGGCCGCCGTGCTGGCCCTGATCGGCTGGCGCATCGACCTGCGCGCGCTGCTGGCGGGCTACCTGGTGCTGTGGTGGTTCGTCACCGGCGCGCTGCTGGGCGGCCTGGCGAATGTCTGGCTGCACCAGCTCACCGGCGGCGACTGGGGCGAGCTCATCCGCACGCCGCTGCTGCGCGCGGCGCGCTGGTTGCCGCTGGCCTGCCTGCTGTTCCTGCCGGTRCTGGCCGGCATGCATCTGCTCTATCCCTGGGCCGGCGCCGGGCCGGTGGAGCCGGCAACTCCCTTCCGCAAGCTGTGGCTGAGCCCCGGCTTCTTCGTGGCGCGCAGCCTGGCATACCTGCTGCTGTGGAGCGCGCTGGCCTGGATCGAATTGCGCGCCCGCCACCGTTCGGGTGGCCGCGCCGCCGCCTGCCTGCTGGCCTTCGTCTTCTCGAGCGGACTGGCGTCGGTCGACTGGCTGATGTCGCTGCGGCCGGAATGGTATTCGAGCGTGTTCGGCTGGCTGACCGGCACCGGCCAGATGCTGAGCGGGCTGGCGCTGGCGGTGCTGCTGATCGACAGGGAGGCCGCGCGCCAGCGCCTGCCGGACTTCGGCAACCTGCTGATGATGTATGTGCTGACCTGGGCCTACCTGGCCTATGTGCAGTTCCTGATCATCTGGTCGGCCGACCTGCCGCGCGAGATCTCCTGGTACCTGCTGCGCGCCACGCCGGGCTGGAAGGCGGTGGCCTGGACCCTGGCCGTCGTGCACTTCGCGGGGCCGCTGCTGATCCTGCTGTCGCGCCATGCCAAGCAGGCGCCGACGATGATGGGGGGACTGGCCGCGCTGCTGCTGGCGGTCCACCTGCTCGATTGCTGGTGGCTGGTGCTGCCCTCGGTGACGGGCCTGACGGATCACTGGACGTGGCTGGCGCCGCTGCCGGTGCTGGCCGGCGTCCTGCTGGCCTGGCTGGCCTGGCGCGGCGCGGAGACGAAGAGGAGGGCGGCCCATGCCTGAGAGCGAAGACAGCGGCATCCACGTCCGCGCGATCCGGCGCGGGGCGCTGGCGATCGCGGGCGGCATCGTGTTCGCGGTGGCGGGCTCGTGGTGGCTGCTGCACAGACTCGGTCCGGTGGCGAACACGGCGCAGCCGCCGGCCGCGATCCCGGCGCCGCGCCTGCAGCCGGCGCCGCAGGACGAGCGTGCGGCTTACTTCGCGGAAAAAGAGAAGCGCCTCGGCAGTTACGGCTGGGTCGACCGCCAGGCCGGCGTCGCCCACATTCCGCTGGACGAGGCGATACGGCTGATGGCGGCGCGCCGCCAGCAGGAGCGCAAGCCATGATCCGCTTGTTACGCTTGCTACGGCTGCTGGTGGCGGCCTGCTTCATGCTGGCGCTGTGCCGGGGGACGGCCGGCGCCCAGGCCCTGCGCCTGCCGGCCCAGCCGGCGGCGGATTTTTCGCCGGCGATCGGCACCCGCCTGCCGCTCGACGCCATGCTGCGCGACGAAGCCGGCCGGCCGCTCCGCCTGGGCGAGCTGTTCGGCGCCGCGCCGGTGGTGCTGGTGCCGGGCTACTACAGCTGTCCGAACCTGTGCAGCACCCTGTTCGAGGGCGTGCTGCAGGCCCTCTCGCTGGGCGGGATGGCGGCCGGCAGCTACCGCCTGGTCGGCTTCTCGATCGACCCGCGCGACGGCGCCCAGGCAGCAAGCTCCAAACGCCAGGCCTATGCTTCCCTGCTGCCCGGCGGCGCGGCCGACCTGCGCATGCTGACCGCCGACGCGCCGGCGCTGGCGCAGATCGAGGCGGCGCTGGGCTACCGTGCGCCGCGCGACCAGAAGACGGGGGAATTTGCCCATGCCGCCGGCTTCGTGGTGGTCGATGCCGGCGGGCGCGTCACGCAATATTTCCCCGGCGTGCGCTTCGATCCGGCCGCCCTGCGCACGGCGCTGCAGGCGGCTCGCGATGGAGGTATCGGCAGCAATAGCGGCAGCGGCGCTACCTCCCTCGGCGAGCGCATGCTGATGCTGTGCACCCATTACGACCCGGCGCTCGGCAGGAACAGCGGCGCGGCGATGGCGGCGGTGAGGACCGGCGTGCTGTTGGCCTTGCTGGGCCTGGGCGGCTGGCTGTGGCGCCGGCGCGGCTTCGATGCCACGAAGGAGGGCAGGCCATGACGGTGCCTTTCCACCTGTTGCCGGCCGACGGCGCCGCGTCCGCCACCCGCCTCGACAGCCTGGCGCTGTGCCTGCTGCTGCTGACCGGCGCGGTGGCGCTGGGCGTGCTGGTCATGATGATCGTGTTCTGCGTGCGCTACCGCGTCCGCTCCAAGGCCGACCGCAGCCACGTGCCGTCCAGGGACCTGCCCGTGGAAATCGCCTGGACCGCGATCCCGATGCTGCTCTTCCTCGGCCTGTACGCCTGGGGCGCGATCGACTATGCCGCCCTGTACCGCCCGGATCCCGCCGCCACGCCCGTCTTCGTGGTGGCCAAGCAGTGGATGTGGAAGGCCGAGCACCGCAACGGCCGGCGCGAAGTGGGCCAGTTGCACCTGCCGCTGGGGCGGCCGGTACGCCTGGTGCTGACCTCGCAGGACGTGATCCACAGCTTCTTCGTGCCGGCCTTTCGCATCAAGCAGGACGCGGTGCCGGGGCGTTACACCTCGATCGGCTTCACGCCCAGCAAGGCCGGCGAATACGAGCTGTTCTGCGCCGAGTACTGCGGCACCGAGCATGCCATGATGACGGGGAAGATCGTGGTGCTGCCGCCCGCCGAGTACGGACGCTGGCTGGCCGAGGGCCCGCGCCAGCCCGGCATGGCCGCGCGCGGCTTCGCGCTGTTCCGCCAGTACGGCTGCAGCGGCTGCCACGCCGCCGGCTCGAGCGTGCACGCGCCCGACCTGACGAACCTGCTGGGACGCCGCGTGCACCTGCAGGACGGCCGCGAGATCATCGCCGACGAAGCCTACGTGCGCGATTCCATCTACCTGCCGCGCAAGGACGTGGTGGCGGGCTACGAACCCATCATGCCCTCGTTCGCCGGCCAGATCGGCGAGGAGGACCTGCTGGCGATCATCGAATACATCAGGGAGAGCGGACATGACCCGTCCACAGAGCGACCTTAGCCTGATCGAGGAAGACGACACCCGGGCCGGCCGCAGCTACCTGTCGGAAGGCTGGACCCTGGGCTCCTGGCTGGGCACGCGCGACCACAAGCGCATCGCGCTGCTGTATGCGGTGTCGATCACGCTGTTCTTCTTCCTGGGCGGGATCGCGGCGGCCCTGATCCGCCTGGAGCTGGCCACGCCGCAGGGCGACCTGGTCAGCGCCGACACCTACAACAAGCTGTTCACCGCCCACGGCGTGATCATGGTATGGCTGTTCCTGATTCCCTCGATTCCCTCGGTGCTCGGCAACTTCCTGATGCCGATGATGATCGGCGCGCGCGACCTCGCTTTCCCGCGCCTGAACCTGGCCAGCTGGTACCTGTACATCGCTGGCGGCGCGATCGTCCTGTGGGCGCTGCTGGCCGGCGGCGTCGACACCGGCTGGACCTTCTACACCCCGTTCTCGACCATGTTCTCGAACTCGCACGTGGTGCTGGCCCTGACCGGGGTGCTGGTGGTCGGCTTTTCCTCGATCCTGACGGGGCTGAACTTCATCGTCACGGTGCACACCATGCGGGCGCCCGGCATGGGCTGGTTCCGGCTGCCGCTGTTCGTGTGGGCCAACTACGCCACTTCGCTGATCCTGGTGCTGGCCACGCCGGTGCTGGCCATGACCCTGGTGCTGGTGGCCGTCGAGCGCCTGTTCCAGGTCGGGATCTTCGACCCCGCGCTGGGCGGCGACCCGCTGCTGTTCCAGCACCTGTTCTGGTTCTACTCGCACCCGGCGGTGTACATCATGGTGCTGCCGGCGATGGGCGTGGCCAGCGAGATCATTCCCTGTTTCGCGCGCCGGCCCGTGTTCGGCTACCGCTTCATGGCCTATGCGATCCTGGCCATCGGCGTGATCGGCTTCCTGGTCTGGGGCCACCACATGTTCGTCAGCGGCCAGTCGGTGTATGCGGGCATGGTGTTCTCGCTGCTGTCCTTCATGGTCGCGGTGCCGTCCGCGATCAAGGTCTTCAACTGGACCGCCACCCTGTACAAGGGCCGCATCAGCTTCAGCGCGCCGATGCTGTACGCGTTCGGCTTCGTCGGCCTGTTCACAATCGGCGGCCTGACCGGGCTGTTCCTGGCCGCGCTGGCCCTCGACGTCCACCTGTCCGATACCTATTTCGTGGTCGCCCACTTCCACTACATCATGGTCGGCGGCTCGGTGATGGCCTACCTGGGCGGCATCCACTTCTGGTGGCCGAAGATTACGGGACGCATGTACTCGGAGGCCTGGGGCAGGCTGGCGGCGGTGGTGATCTTCGCCGGCTTCAACCTGACCTTCTTCCCGCAATACCTGCTCGGCTATGCAGGCATGCCGCGCCGCTACCACAGCTATCCGGAGGAGTTCCAGATGCTGCACGTGCTGTCCTCGGCCGGCGCGGTCACGCTGGCGATCGGCTACCTGCTGCCGCTGGGCTACCTGGCCTGGTCGCTGCGCTATGGCCGGCCGGCGCCGCCGAATCCCTGGCAGGCCACCGGGCTCGAATGGCAGGCGGCATCGCCGCCGCCCGTCCACAACTTCGCCCAGCCGCCGGTGGTGGCGCGCGGCCCCTACGCCTACCATACCGATTGAATCCCATGACTACGGTCAAGCAGCCCCACGCCGAGCAGTTCACCAGCCGCGAGCAACAATCCTTCGCCGGCACCTTCGGCATGTGGGTGTTCATCGCCAGCGAACTGCTGTTCTTCGGGCCGCTGCTGTTCGGCTACCTCTACCTGCGGGTTCACTATCCCGAGGCCAGCGCCGCCGCCAGCCGCCATACCGACTACCTGCTCGGCACCGCCAACACCGCGGTGCTGCTGACCAGCAGCTTCCTGATGGCGCTGGCGGGCAATGCCGCGGAAAGCGGCCGGCGGCGGCGCGCCATGCGGCTGTTGTGGGCGGTTGCGGCGCTGGGCCTCGTCTTCCTGGTGCTGAAGGGCTGGGAATACCACAATGATTTCCTGGACAAGCTCTTCCCCGGTCCCGGCTTCCGGCCGGAGCAGGGCGGCCGGCTGCAGGAGATGCCCGGCATGCAGCTCTTCTTCATCCTGTATTTCGTCCTTACCGGGCTGCATGCGGTCCACCTGACGATCGGCATCCTGGTGTGCCTGGCGATGGCCTGGCGGTTGCGCCATCCGCCGCCAGTGGGGGTATCCGCCGATGCGATCGAATACGCGGGCCTGTACTGGCACTTCGTCGACGTGGTCTGGATCTTCCTGTATCCGCTGCTCTACCTGGTCGGCAGGGCGGGAGGCTAGCATGGAGCGCGATACCCGTATCCTTCGCCGTCCCCCGGTCCTGACCTGGCTGGCCTTGCTGGTCCTGCTGGCGATCAGCGCCGGCRCGTCCTGGCTGCAGCTGGGCTGGATCAATACGGCGATCGGACTGGCGGTCGCCACGGTCAAGGTGGTGCTGGTGGGCCTGGTCTTCATGCGCCTGCGGGTGACCCACCCGCTGCTGCGCCTGACGGCGCTGGCGGGGCTGGCCACGCTCGCCCTGCTGTTCATCCTGTCCGGCACCGACTACGCCACCCGCAGCGAGGTGCAGGCGCCCTGGCAGCATCCATCCACGGTGGCGCCGCGCCTGGGACGCTGATCCGGCCCGGGTCCGGTTTCAGGCGTCCAGGCGGACCGCCCAGTCGGCGATCAGCTTGCGGTAGGCTTTGCCGACCGGCCGGATCTTGCGGTCCAGGTCGAACAGCCCGCGCGGATTGACCACGCCGCGCTGCTCGCGCAGTTCGATGTCCCAGTCGACCTGGTCGGTGACCGAATACCAGGTGAAGCCCGTCACCGCGACCCCGGCCCGCATCAGGCCGCGCACCAGCGCCCATTGCCTGGCCAGCCAGGCGCAGGCTTCAGTGCCCTGCGGTCCCTGGTCGCGGTTGGTCTCGGTATGCATCAGGGGCAGGCGGTAGCGCTCGGCGTATTCGCGGGCGATCACCGCATAGCCCAGCAGTTCGTCGACCGGATGCATGCCGCCGTCGGCCTCGACGTGGTGCTCGTTCGAGCGGTAGTAATCGGTGCCGAGGATGCAATGCTTGCGCAGCGCATGGTTCTCGAAGAAGCGCAGCTCTTCCTCGCTCATGCCGTTGTCCAGCACGAAGCCGCGCAGAGCGGGTTCCAGCTCGCGCCCGTAATTGAGGTCGAGGGTAAGGAAGCGCCGCAGGTTGCGCGTCTCGGCGATCGGTTCGGCGTCCGGCTCGGTGGCGTGGAAGTATTCGCTGGACTCGCTCTGGATGAAGCGGGTACCGGGACGCAGGGCGCGGATCGCATGCATGGCCAGCAGGTTGGCCTTGACCAGGTGCTTGATGGCGGTGACGTAGGCATGCTCGTCGCTCAGCTCTTCGTTCCACAGGCCATAGAGGGCGGAGAAACGCGCGCACACATACATCTCGTTGACCGGCGTGAACATGTGGATCCAGGGATAGCGCTGGGCGAAATCGGCGGCATAGCGCGCGAACAGCTCGGGGAAATCCGGATTCTGGAAATTGCCGATCCAGTCCGGCACGCCGAAGTGGCAGAGGTCGGCGATCGGCTCGATGCCGAGGCGGCGCAGCTCGGCGAAGGCCTGGTCGGCGAAATCCCAGTCGTAGCGCTGTGGGGCCAGCCAGCTGCGGTGCAGGGGCACGCCGTAGCGCAGGGTGCGGATGCCGAGCCCGGCCGCCAGCGCGAAGTCGGTGCGCCAATGGGTGTAATGGCCGCATTCCTCCATCTGGTCGCGGCGGATGCGGCCGTGGCCGATGGTGGGGCTGCTGTTTTCGATCCCGCTGGCGAACTTGAAAGAGGAGGGTGGCGCCGTCATCGGCGTCCTCCGAGCGGCGGCTGCGGGGTGACGACGCCGGGAGGGACCTCCGAGACGCTGGACAGCCCGGACAGCATCATGCAGTCCTGCAGCTCCTGCTCGAACAGCTGCAGCGCGCAGTAGACGCCGTCGCGGCCCTTGGCGCACAGGCCGTACAGGCAGGCGCGCCCACTCAGGCAGGCTGAAGCGCCGAGGCCGAGGGCCTTGACGATGTCGCCGCCGGTGCGGATGCCGCCGTCGAACAGCACTTCGATGCGGCTGCCGACCGCCTCCGCGATTTGCGGCAGCACCGAGATCGAGGAGGGCGCGCTGTCCAGCTGGCGCCCGCCGTGGTTGGAGACGACGATGGCGTCGGCGCCGATGTCGAGGGCGCTGCGCGCGTCGTCTGGATGCATCACGCCCTTCAGGATCAGCTTGCGCGGCCATTCCTTGCGCACCCAGCGCACGGTGTCGAGGTCGAAGCTCGGGTCGAACTGGGCTTCGATCCACTTCGACAGCGAGCCCACCGAGCCGCCTTCCTTGATCTCGTGTTCGAGGTTGCCGAAGGTGTGGCGGCGGCTTCCCGCCATGCCGGCCAGCCAGCGTGGATGGGTCAGCATCTCCATCAGGTTCCTGGGCGTCAGCCGCGGCGGCACGCCCAGGCCTTCCTTCTCGTCGGCCCAGCGCTTGCCCTGGGTGTGCAGGTCGATGGTCAGCACCAGCGCCGAACAGTTGGCCTCCAGCGCGCGGCGGATCAGGCTTTCGTTGACCTTCTTATCCTTCATCAGGTAGAGCTGGAACCAGAAGGGCTTGCCGCTTGCCTCGGCCACGTCCTCGATCGAATTGATCGAGCAGGTCGACAGGCAGTAGGGCACGCCATAGTCCGCCGCCGCGCGCGCCGCCTCGCACTCGCCGTTCGGCCACATCAGCCCCGCCAGCCCGRTCGGCCCGACCGCCAGCGGGATGCGGGCGGGGTCGCCGGCCATGGTGGTGGCGGTGTCGCGCCTGGCCACGTTGCGCAGGCTGTGCTGGCGCAGCGCCAGGGCGCGCAGGTCGTCCAGGTTGCGCTGCAGGGTCAGCTGCTGCTCGCTGCCGCCGTGGATGTAGTCGAACAGCACGCCGGGCAGGCGGGACCTGGCCAGGGTTTCGAGGTCGAAGATGCTGGCGATTTTGCTCATGGCTTGGTCATGTCAGAGTTCTCCACGGGCGGCCAGGATGCGGATGCGGTCGCCGATGCGGCAGGCCAGTGCCTGGATCGTGAGCGAGGGGTTGACCCCGCCGCTGGTCGGGAACAGCGAGCCGTCGCAGACCCACAGGTTACGCACGTCCCAGCTGCGCCCGTCGGCGTCGACCACGCTGGTGTCGGGATCGAAGCCCATGCGGCAGGTGCCGAGGATGTGGCTGGTGTCTTCGCTGGTCCACAGGTCCTTGCCGCCCGCCGCTTCCAGCATCCGGCCCATGTAGCGGCGGGCATGTTCCTGCATGCGGCGGTCATTGTCGGAGTACGAGAATTCGACGTGGGCGATCGGCAGGCCATGCTGGTCGCGTTCGCCGGCCAGAATGACGCGGTTGCCGGGCCGCGGTTCGGTCTCGGCCACCGCCACCAGGCCGCTCATGTAGTTGTAGTCGAGCATGGCCTGGCGCAGCCGCGCGCCCCACAGCTGGCGCGAGGTGGCGACCAGCTGGGCCCAGGCGCGCGGCAGCGGGCCCTGGCTCATGAAGGCATAGCCGCCGGCGAAGTGCTTGCCTTCGTCGGCGTAATTCCAGTGCTCGCAGACGGCCATGTTGGGCGGCCCCTTGTTCCAGCGGATTTCCTCGTCGAAGCGCGCCCACACGCCCGGTCCCGCATGGGTGGTCAGGTGGGTGCCGACCAGGCCAGAGCGGTTGGCCAGGCCCTGGGGAAAGGACGGGCAGCTCGAATTCAGCAGCAGGCGCGGGGTCTCGATCGCGTAGCCGGCCACCACCACGTTGCGCGCGCGCTGGAAGCGCCATTGCCCGCTGCGGCGGTAATGCACGCCGCTGGCCAGGCCATTCGCGTCCAGTTCGATGCGCCCGGCCATGGCGAGGTCGCGCACCTCGGCGCCGGCGCGCAGCGCGCGCGGGATCCAGACCACCAGCGCGCTCTGCTTGGCATTCGTCGAGCAGCCGAAGTTGCAGAAGCCGCGGTAGACGCAGGGCGGCGACTTGCCGCGCGGCGCCGACACCGTCGCCAGCGGCACCGCCGACCAGGCCACGCCCATGCGCTCGGCGCCGCGCGCCAGCACCAGGCCGGCGGCGTTCATCTCGTGCTCGCGGTAGGGATAGCGACGGTGCGGCGGGCCCCAGGGATAGCGCAGCGGGCCGGCAATCGCCAGCGCGCGCTCGGCTTCCTCGTAGTACGGCGCGATCTCCTCATAGCTGAGCGGCCAGTCGAAGCCATAGCCGAGCAGGCTGCGCGAACGGAACCACTCGGGCCGGAAGCGCAGCGAGATCATGCTGAAGTGGACCGTCGAGCCGCCCACGCCCCAGCCTGAATTATTGCCGCCGAGGGCGATCGGGTCGTCACCGGAGCTCAGGCGTTCGTCCAGCCAGTACAGCTGCTGCTGGGCTTCCTCGTCGGAGGCGAAATCCTCGAGCGGGCGCCAGAACGGACCGGCCTCCAGCACGACGACCGAGAAGCCGGCCTCGGCCAGCTTGCAGGCGAGGGTGCCGCCGCCGGCGCCGGCACCGACGATGGCGAAGTCCACGGCGTCGTCGTCGCGGTACTCGCGCATCGGCATCCAGCCCCCGCGTTCGAACACGTCGGGCGCGCGTCCTTGTCCGGTGCGTGGCTGGTAGTCCATCAGCCCGGGTCCTCCGCCTTGCGTGCGCGCGCCTCCCATGGGTCGCGGCTGTCGAATCCGAGGCGCACGTAGCCGCGCGGGCTGGCCGGGCCGCCGAACCCGATCTCGCTCCAGGACCAGGGGTGGGCGTAATAGATGCCGGCCGCGGTCTTGAGCAGCCAGTGCGTGAAGAAGCGTTCCGGATGCAGGGCCTGCCATTGCGGCGAGCGCACGTCCTGGTCCGCCAGCGCCTGCAGCACGGCATCCTGTTCGGCCGCATCGAGCGCCGTGAAGTCGCGGCCGTGGCGGCAGCGGGCCTCGTCGGCGAGGGCGGCGAGGCCCAGGCGCCAGCATTCGCGCAGCGGCGGCATGTCCGGATGGCGGAAGCCTTCGCCGACGTTATCGTGCAGCATGGCGTCGATCCAGGGCGTGATCGGGATCGGTTCAGGGCGGTCCGGCTGGGGCAGCAGGCGCCGGTTGACGGCTTCCAGCAAGTCCCACTCGGCTTCGCTCAGGAAGCGGCGCGGTGGAACCTGGCCCAGGCGTTGGGCCAATACGCGCCGGGTGGTGTCGTCGAAGGAAGGGCTGTCCCACTTGGCCAGCACGTCGTAGCCGGGATAGCGGGCGTTGGTGTTCATGCCGCCTCCCGCCAGGCCGGCTCGCGGGCGCGCAGCGCCAGGGCGGCGCGTCCGGCCAGCGCCAGCGCGGAAAAGCTGGGCGGCGCCGGCAGCGGCGGGCCGCTCAGCAGGTTCTGGCTCCAGTTGCGCCAGCCGCCCATCTGGCGCGCGATCCCGAAGGCGTGGAAGGCGACGCCCCCAGCGCCCAGCCAGGCGGTGGCGGCCAGCCAGCCGCGTGCCAGGCGCGAACGCCTGCGCGACGGGGCCGCCGGCGCGCTCGCCGCTGCCAGCAGCGCGGCGCCGACCGGCGGCAGGCCGACCGGCAGCCACATCGCCGGGTTGTGGTAGGCGCCGCGGAAGTGCAGCAGTGCCGCTTCCATGCTGGTGCCGGCCAGGCCGGCCGCCGCCAGCATGCCGAGGGCGCGGCCGCGCGGCATGCCGGCCAGGGTCGGCTCGCCACGCCCGACCTCGCGCGCGGCCAGCCCGAGCAGGCCGGCCAGGGACAAAGCCGCCGGCGCGCCGACCGGCGCCGCATAGAACAGATTGCCCCAGGACAGGCCGCCGGGCCGGCGCAGCACGTTGTAGACGTGAAAGCCCAGACCCGCCACGCCGATCGCGCAGGCGGCGCCGAAGGGCAGGGCGGCCACGCGCCGGCCGGGTTGCCGCGCCGCCTTCGAGGCGCCGGCCAGGACCAGGGTGGCGCTCGCCAGCGGCGCGAACATGCCCGGGTTGTCGAAGCCGCCGCGATAGTGTTCGAGGGCGCTGTCGCTCAGCACCGAGGCGGCCAGCATCGCCGAGGACAGGTAGAGCTGGCCTGCGGCGCGGGTTTCGGCGTCGGCGGCGCGCGGCGCTGCCGGGGAGCGCACCGGGCGCACGGAACGCGGCCGCGAGCGCGCCGCCAGCACCGCCGCCAGGGCCAGGCCGAGGGTGACGGCGCCCAGCGCCCGCGCCCCCGGCCCGGACTCTGTGCGCGCCAGCCGGGTCACGGCTTTTCCTTGGGCAGGATGCCGCTCAGCACCTGGCGCGCGACCCCGGCCAGCATCGAGCCTTCCTTGGGATCGCCCTTGACGACGGTTTCCATGAAGGCCTTGGCCTGTTCCAGCGTGATGTGGGAGGGCAGCGGCGGCACCTCGGGGTCGGTCCTGAACTCCAGCACCACCGGACGGTCGGCGTGCAGGGCTTCGCGCCAGGCGGTGCGGACTTCTTCCGGATTGTCGCAAAAGATGCCCTTCAGGCCGATCAGCTCGCCGAACTTGTGGTAGGGCACGTCGGGGATCTGCTGGGTGGCATTGAATTTCGGATCGCCTTCCATCACCCGCTGCTCCCAGGTCACCTGGTTCAGGTCGCCGTTGTTGAAGACGCAGACGATCCAGCGCGGATCCTTCCACAGGCGCCAGTACTTGGCCACCGTGATCAGCTCGGCCATATTATTCATCTGCATGGCGCCGTCGCCGACCATGGCGATCACCGGCCGCTCCGGGTGCGCGAACTTCGCCGCGATCGCGTACGGGACCGCCGCGCCCATCGAGGCCAGGCCGCCGGACAGCGAGAACATCTGGCCGCGCCGCACCTTCAGGTCGCGCGCATACCAGTTGGCGCAGGAGCCGGAGTCGCTGGTGACGATGGCGTCGATGGGCAGCTGCGGTGACAGGTCCCAGGCCACGCGCTGCGGATTGATCGGATTGGCCGGCTGCAGGGCGCGGTTCTCGAGCAGCTTCCAGGAGTCCGCCACTTCGCTCTCGACGTGGCGGCGCCAGTCGTCGGCCTTCTGTTCCAGCAGGGGCAGCAGCAGGCGCAGGGTCTCGGCGCTGTCGCCATGCAGGTTGACCTCTGCCGGGTAGCGGATGCTGAGCATGGTCGGGTCGATGTCGATCTGGACCGCGCGCGCCTTGCCTTCTTCCGGCAGGAACTCGGCATAGGGGAAGCCGCTGCCGATCATGAGCAGGGTGTCGCAATGCGTCATCAGGTCCCAGCTGGCCTTGGTGCCTAGGATGCCGATCGAGCCGGTGACCCAGGGCAGCTCGTCGGGCAGGACGCCCTTGCCGAGCAGGGCCTTGGCGGCACCGGCCTGCAGGCGGTCGGCCACGGCGATGACTTCGTCGGTGGCGCGCAGGGCGCCGGCGCCGACCAGGATCGCGACCTTCTTGCCGGCGTTCAGGACCTCGGCCGCGCGCCGCAGGTCGGCCTCGTGCGGCACCACGCGCGGCTTGCTGTAGCCGATGCCGGACCGGACCGAGCCGTGTTTATGGGGCGGATCTTCGTAAGGCAGTTCCTGCAGGTCGCCGGGAAGGATCAGCACGCCGACGCCGTTGCGCCCGAGCACCGTGCGCATCGCACGGTCGACCAGGTGGCGCACCTGCGACGGGGCCTCGGCCTCGTAGACGTAGTCGGCAACGTCCTGGAACAGGCGGTCCAGGTTCAGCTCCTGGGTGTAATGGGCGCCGCGCGCGGTGCGCGGGGCCTGGCCGCAGATCGCCAGCACCGGCATGTGGTCCATCTTGGCATCGTACAGGCCGGTCACCATGTGGGCGGCGCCGGGGCCGCCGGTCGACAGGCAGACGCCCGGCTGGCCGGTGAACTTGGCATGGGCGGACGCCATGAAGGCCGCCATTTCCTCGTGCCGCACCTGGATGAAGCTGATCTTGTGCCTGGACCGCTGGAGGGCGCCCAGCACCCCGTTGATGCCGTCCCCGGGATAGCCGAAGATGGTGCGTACGCCCCAGTCGTACAGGCGTTCGACGAAGAAATCACCGACGGTCTTGCTCATCCTTTCCTCCTTTTGCTCAATCCAGGCAGGCCCACGCCCGGCGCGGCGGCGCCCCACAGCCAGCCGCGGTGCTTCGCCGCCCAGAATTCCGGGCTGACGGACCTGGCGCCGCAATACGGCGATTGCAGGGGAATCGAGCGGTAGGCGAGGGCGGAGGTGTCGACGGGAATCGCGATGGCGCGCGGGGAGCCCCGGCGTTCGGCCTTGCTCCTGGCCGCTTCCAGGCGTTCGGGCTCGCGTGCGATCAGGGCGATCATGGCGCCATGGCGGCCAAATTCCCGTACCGCGGCGCGGCCGATGCCCGCGCTCGCGCCGGTGATCACCACCACTTCTGCGGCTCGGTCCGGCATGCTCTCTCCTTGCGTTTGCCAGGAATGAGGGAAGCTTAGCACCGCGCGGCTTGACGCCGCGTTCCGTTAGGTTTGTGCAAATGTTCCGGGCTTGAAGGGATTGCGATCGTTTAACTCATCGATATAGTCGTCGATCCCGCCGCTTTCCCTTTCCAGGAAGCGCTCGACCGCATCGGCAAACGAGGGATGCGCCAGCCAGTGCGCCGACCAGGTGCGGGTCGGCAGGAAGCCACGCGCCATCTTGTGCTCGCCCTGGGCCCCGCCCTCGAACACCTGGATGCCCTGCTCGATGCAGAATTCGAGCGGCTGGTAATAGGCGGTCTCGAAGTGCAGGCAGGGCACGTGTTCGAGCGCCCCCCAGTAGCGGCCGTACAGCGTGGTCTCGTCATGCACGACCAGCGAGGCGGCGATCGGGTTGCCGTCGCGCTCGGCGATGACGAGCAGCAGATTGCCCGGCATCTCGCGCCCGATGCGGCGGAAGAAATCCAGGTTCAGGTAGGGCTTCGAGAAATGCTCGGCATAGGTGTGGCGGTAGCAGCGCGTGAAGAAGCGCCAGTCCTCGTCAAGCGCGTCGACGCCGCGCACCCGGCGCATCGTGATGCCCGCTTCGGCCACCTTGCGCCGCTCGGCCCGGATGTTCTTGCGCTTCTTTTGCTCCAGGGTCGCCAGGAATTCCTCGAAGTTCGCGTAGCCGGCGTTCATCCAGTGGAACTGCACGCCGCTGCGCAGCAGGTAGCCTGCGTCCGCCAGCTGCCTGGCCTGCTCGTCCGGCGGGAACAGGATATGGGTCGAGGAGACATCGGCGGCCTGCTGGGTCGCGCGCAGCACCTCGACCAGGGCCGCGCGGGCGGCGTCGTCGCGGGCCAGCAGGCGCGGTCCCGTCACCGGCGTGAACGGAATCGCCGACAGCAGCTTGGGATAGTAATCCAGGCCGTTGCGCTGGTAGGCGTCGGCCCAGGCCCAGTCGAACACGTATTCGCCGTAGGAGTGTCCCTTCACGTAGAGGGGCAGGGCGGCGGCGAGTTCGTCATCGTCGTAGAGGGCGATGAATTGCGGCTGCCAGCCCGTTTCCGGCGTGGCGCTGCCGGATTCGTGCAGGGCGTGCAGGAAGGCGTAGGAAAGAAAGGGATTGGGGTTGTCTTGCCGGGCCAGCAGGCTGTCCCAGGCCCCCTGGCCGATCTCTGACAGAGAGGAAGCGATATGCGTGCGATAATTCAAGATGACTTCCGAATATGAAAAGCTGACTTCAATGGATAAGCGATTCTTCAACCTGTACTCGCACGATTTCGCGCGCGTGGCAGTCGCCAGTCCGCGTTGCCGCGTGGCCGACCCCGCCTTCAACGTCCAGGAAACGCTGCGCCTGGCGCGCGAAGCGGCAGACCAGGGCGCCGTGCTGGCCGCCTTCCCGGAACTGGGCCTGTCCGCCTATACCTGCGACGACCTGTTCCACCAGCGCGCCCTGCTCGACGCCGTGCTCGACGCCTTGCGGCAGCTGGTCGAGGCCTCGCGCGAGTTGCCGCTGGCCATGGTGGTCGGGGCGCCGCTGCGCCTGAACCACGTGCTGTTCAATTGCGCGGTGGTGGTGGCCGGCGGCCACATCCTGGGCGTGGTGCCGAAAAGCTACCTGCCCAATTATGGCGAATTTTACGAAAGCCGGCAGTTCAGCGCGGCGGACAACGCGGCGGCCGACCGCATCACGCTGCTGGGCCAGGACGTGCCCTTCGGTCCGGAGCAGATCTTCGAGCTCGAGGGTGTGCCGCTGTTCCGCTTCCACGTCGAGATCTGCGAAGACGTCTGGGTGCCGGTGCCGCCGTCGTCCTTCGCGGCCCTGGCCGGCGCCACCGTGCTGGTCAACCTGTCGGCCTCGAACGTGGTGGTGGGCAAGAGCGGCTACCGCCACCAGCTGGTCAGCCAGCAATCGGCGCGCTGCCTGGCGGCCTATCTGTACACCTCGGCCGGCCTGGGCGAATCGACCACCGACATGTCCTGGGACGGCCAGTCCCTGATCTACGAGAAGGGCGACCTGCTGGCCCAGTCGCCGCGCTTCCTGCAGGACTCGCACCTGATCTTCGCCGACGTCGATCTCGAACGCCTGTCGCTGGACCGCATGCACACGACCACCTTCGCGCAGTCGGTGCGCCGGCATGCGGCGGAGGTCGAGCGCTTCCGCAGCACGCGTTTCGCCCTCGCGCTGCCGCTCGACAAAGACCTGCCGCTGGCGCGCACCATCGAGCGCTTCCCCTATGTGCCGGCGGACGGCAAACGCCGCGACGAGCGCTGCACCGAGGTCTACAACATCCAGGTCCAGGCCCTGCTGCAACGCCTGCAGTCGTCCGGCCACCAGAAGGTCGTGATCGGCATCTCGGGCGGCCTCGATTCGACCCATGCGCTGCTGGTCTGCGCCAAGGCCATGGACCGCCTCGGCCTGCCGCGCTCGAACATCCTGGCCTATACGATGCCCGGCTTCGCCACCAGCGAACGGACCCTCCGGCAAGCGCGCCAGCTGATGGAAGTGGTTGGCGCCACCGCCCACGAAATCGACATCCGCCCGAGCTGCATCCAGATGCTGAAGGACCTCGGCCATCCCTATGCCGAGGGCAGGGAAGAATACGACGTCACCTTCGAGAACGTGCAGGCGGGCGAGCGCACCAGCCACCTGTTCCGGCTGGCGAACCACCACCATGCGATCGTGATCGGCACCGGCGACCTCTCCGAGCTGGCGCTGGGCTGGTGCACCTACGGCGTGGGCGATCATATGTCGCACTACAACGTGAACGCCAGCGTGCCGAAGACGCTGATCTCCCACCTGGTGCGCTGGGTGGCGGACACGCAGCAGATCGGTGAGAACGGCGCCGACGTCCTGATCAAGGTGCTGGAAACCGAGATCAGCCCGGAACTGGTGCCCGCCAAGACCGGTACCGGCAAACAGGCCGGCATCGCGCCGGCCGGCAAGCCGGCCCAGGTGACGGAAGACTTCATCGGGCCCTACGAGCTGCAGGACTTCAACCTGTATTACACGCTGCGCTACGGTTTCGCGCCGACCAAGGTGGCCTTCCTCTCGTACAGCGCCTGGCACGACCGCAACGTGGGGCCATGGCCGGAAGGCGGCAGCCCGGCGCGCAACGAATACGGGCTGGCGGCGATCAAGAAGAACCTGGGCATCTTCCTGTGGCGCTTCTTCAAGACCAGCCAGTTCAAGCGCTCCTGCGTGCCGAACGGGCCGAAGGTCGGCAACGGCGGTTCGCTGTCGCCGCGCGGCGACTGGCGGGCACCGAGCGATTCCGAAGCCACGGTATGGATGGAGCAGCTGGCGCGCATCCCGGACCAAGAATCAACCTGAAAGGAGAAAACCCCATGAAACAGATTACCTGCGTAATCAAACCCTTCAAGCTGGACGAAGTGCGCGAGGCGCTGGCGGAAGTGAACGTCACCGGCCTCACCGTGACCGAGGTGAAGGGCTTCGGCCGCCAGAAGGGCCATACAGAGCTGTACCGTGGCGCCGAGTACGTGGTCGATTTTTTGCCAAAAGTAAAAATCGAGGTGGTGGTCGACGATTCGATGACCGAGCAGGTGGTGGATGCCATCATCAAGGCCGCGCGCACCGGCAAGATCGGCGACGGCAAGATCTTCGTGCAGGAAGTCGAGCAGGTGATCCGGATCCGTACCGGCGAAACCGGCGCGGACGCGGTCTGAGCCTGCTTCCGTCAATTCGATCAAATCCGCTTGTCGTTCAGACCAGGCTCATGTTACATTTCCATTTTGAAATGTCACATTGGCCTGGGCGGCCATTCAGCATGCGGATGAGTCTACGGTGAAGCATATCCTGGTAGTCGACGATGAAGAAGCGGTAGGGTACGTGTTCGAGCGCTACCTGGCTATCAAGGGTTACCGGGTGTCGGTGGCTTACAGCGGAGAACAGGCGCTGGCGGCCTTCGAGGCCGACCGGCCCGACCTGGTGGTCACCGACTACAAGATGCCCGGCATGAACGGCGCCGAGCTGCTGCTGCGCCTGCGCGCCATCGATCCCGCCCTGCCGGCGGTCATGATTTCGGCAAATCCCATCGAGGTCGGCCCGACCCTGGAGGGCATCCGCTTCTTCCCCAAGCCGGTGTCGCTGGAGACCCTGGTCGAGCATATCGGCACCGTCATCTGAGCCGCCTCAGCGCCCCACCTGCAGGTTGAACTTCCAGGTCAGCAGGCGCAGGCCGCTGATGAAGAAGGCGCTCGACCACAGCGCGAACTCGCGCGGTACGCCATACATCCCCATCAGCAGGAACATCCAGCTGCCGAGGAAGGCGCAGATCGCATAGGGCTTGCCGTCGCGGAAGACCATCGGCACCTCGTTGCACACGATGTCGCGCAGCACCCCGCCGAAGATCCCGGTGATCACCCCCATCATCGAGGCGATGAACAGCGGCATATTCGCTTCCATCGCCGCCGATGCGCCCGCCACCGAGAACAATCCCAGCCCGAAGGCGTCGGCGATCACGATCAGGCGTTCGGAAACGATGTGCCGCAGGGTGCGCATCAGGGGCGAAGCCACCAATGCCAGTACGAAGATCAGGATCGCGTACTCCTGGTGCTGGACCCAGAACAGCGGTCTTCGGTCGAGCAGGATGTCGCGCAGGGTGCCGCCGCCGAATGCGGCGATGAAGGCGACGGTGAATACGCCGACCAGGTCCATGCGCTTGCGCCTCGCTTCGATGAAGCCGGAGAACGCGGCGACCAGGACCGCCGTGATTTCGATAATGGTGACCAGTCTCATGCAATGTGGGCAAGTGGCAACGTTGCTAGACTAACATGCCGAGCCCGACATTGGCTTATTCCTGGGCTGCGAGCGGCAGGTGCACCGTGAATGTGACCGCGCCGGTGCCCTGGCCGCCGGCGCCGGCCTGGTGGCGGTAGGCGATCTCACCCTGGTGCTCGCGCACGATCTGCTGGGCAATATAGAGGCCCAGGCCCATGCCGGTGCGGTTGCGCGGATTGTTCAGCGAGCTGCGCTTGAAGGGATTGAACAGGCCGGACTCGATCTCGTGCGGGATCGGCGCACCGGCATTCGCGATGCAGACCTCTGCCCGGCCGTCGACGCGGCGCAGCAGGATCTCGATCGGCTGATTCGGCTCGCCATGGTGGCGCGCATTGCTCAGCAGGTTGGACAGCACCTGGCCCAGGCGGCCGCTGTCGGCCATGACCACGGCCGGGCCATCGATCTTCAGCTCGTAGACGATGGTCGGGTAGGCCAGGCGGGCCTCCTCGACCATGTCCTCGACCAGCGCCGCCAGGTCGACCCGCTCCAGCGCCACGCCGAGGCCCATGCCGCGGTCGATGCGGCTCATGTCCAGCACCTGGCCGATCATGCGCTGCATGCGGTTGCTGGACGACTGGATGCGGCGTCCCAGGGTGCCGCCCTTGCTGGCGCTGTCGGTCTTTTCCAGCACGATGCCGGCCATGTTGATCGAGTGCAGAGGGTCGCGCAGGTCGTGGCCCAGCATCGCCAGCAGCTGGGCGCGCGTCGCTTCGGTCTGGGCGCGGCGCGCGTTCGAGACCCGGGCCAGTTCGCCCAGGGTCATGCGGGCATGGATCAGGACGCCATCTTCCCATTCGTGGGCGCAGCCGCGCACGGTTTCATGCCAGGCGTCGAAGGAGCCGCGCGGCGTCAGGCGCTCGCCCATCGGGCCGAACTGGCCGCTCTTGTGCGGCTTGCCGCCCCAGGCGACTTCCTCGATCTGCTCGTGGCGCAGCAGCAGGCACCAGCCCTTGCTGGGCGGGTCGTAGGGCAGGCCCAGCATGCCGGCCCATTTGCCGAGGCCGGCGCGCGCAGTGTCCGGCCAGTCGGCGGCGCACTRGCGCACCAGCAGCTCGTGGACATCGTCCGGCAGGGTGGCGACGATGGCCTCGCCGCTGGCCTGGTCGATGCCGCGGCAGACGACGCGGTCGAACTGGGTCGCGATCATGGCCTGGGCGCGCGCCGCCACCAGCATGCCGTCGGCGTGTTCGATCAGCGCTTCGAGCGGATCTTCTTCCAGCAGCAGCGATTCGACCAGGCTGGTGCGGACCTTGGCGGCGCGCTCGACCAGCTCGGCGTCCTCGCGCGATTCCAGGCCCTGGATCGTCGACGCGATCACCTGGGCCAGCACGTCGGCCGCCATACGGATCGAGTAGGGCACGCGCTTCGGCCCCATGTGGTGGCAGGCGAGCAGGCCCCACAGGCGGCCGTTGATGACGATCGACACGCTCATCGAGGCGCCCACGCCCATGTTCTGCAGGTACTCGACGTGGATCGGCGAGACGCTGCGCAGCAGCGCGAAGCTCATGTCCAGCGGCGCGGCGCCAGGTGCGCCGACCAGGGGCACGGCGTGATAGGTGACGTCGGCGATCATGCGCAGGGTGTTCAGCACGTACAGGCGGCGCGCCTGCGGCGGGATGTCGCCGGCCGGATAGCGCTGGCCGAGGTAGGGCGTGAGGTCGTCGCGACGCGCCTCGGCCACCACGTCGCCGCTGTCGTCGGGGCGGAAGCGGTAGGCCATCACGCGGTCGAAGCCGGTGAACTCGCGCACCTGGCGCACGGCGGTGTCCAGCAGGGCGTCGACGCTCTTCTGGCGGCGCAGGCGGTCGATCGAGGAGTGGGCCTTGATGGCGAACTGGGCGACGGTGTCGGCGGCGACCTCGCGCGCCTCGAACTCGGCGATCACGCGGCCCTGGTGGGCATGCACCACGCAGTCGTATTCGCTGTCGCCGACGGTAATCGCGGCAACCATCGGCATGGCCTCGCCCTCGCTCACGCTGTCCAGCGATTCCTGGATCAGCCCGGTGACTTCGGCCGGCAAGCCGAGTTCGCCGAAGGGCTTGGCGAGTTCGAGATGGGCGGCGAGGGCGGCGGGGGCGTTTTCGCTCCAGCCTTCGACCGCGCCGGCGGCGGTGAAGAAGATCAGTGCTCCGTGCGGCTGGATCGAACCCGGGATGTGGATCGGTTCATCTGCACAGTTGAGCAGGTCGACACGCATCGGGGCGCCCATCGGCACCGGAGATCTTGACTTCAATTCGCATCATCCCTTCTCATGCAAAACCACCATGGTTTCGCTAAGTGTGCATCTTACAGGTTTCAAACAAGGCATGCCGTGCGTTTTGCAAGCTGACGCGACAGGGAAGGGGTTTTGAATGAAGGCTTAATCGTCATTTAGCGCCGGGCGCAGCAGCACGATCAGGGCACCATGGCCGCCATCGGTGCGGCCGGCCACGCAGAAGGCGACCACCTCGGCGGTCTGCACCAGCCAGCTGTGCACCATGCCGCGCAGCACGGGCTCGCCGCCGGCGGAGCCGTAGCCGACGCCGTGGATGATGCGCACGCAGCGCACGCCGTTCTTGTTCGAGCGGCGCAGGAAGGCGTCGACCAGGCGCCGCGCCAGGTCGCGGGTATGGCCGTGCAGGTCCAGTTCGTCCTCGACCTGCCAGTGGCGTTTCCTGAGCTTCTTGACGACGTCGGGGCCGACGCCGGGGGCCGACCAGCTGAGGGTGGGATCTTCGTCGAGCAGGCCGTCGACGTCGAACTGGTCGGACAGCATCGACTCGCGCAGCACCGCCTCGATGTCTTCCTCGTGCAGCGGCGGACGCTGCGGGCCCGGCCCGGCGGCGCGGCGCTCGGCCTCCTGCACCGGGCGCCAGACGTAGCGGTCCGATTCCGGCATCGGCTTGACGTCCTTGACGGCCTCGCGGAACTCGACCGCGTTCGCCTTGTCGATGCGCTCGCGCCGCGCGCGCGCGGCCTTTTCGATGGCGCGCTGGCGCTGATCTTCCTTGAGCTGTTCGCGCAAGGATTTGAGATCGGAAAAGTCTTTCAGGCCCGCCACTTCATTTCACTCCTTTGTCATTCCCGGCATTGCCGGAGATGACCTCCCACCAAGTAATTACTCCAGCGCTTCCAGATAACGCTGCGCATCCAGCGCCGCCATGCAGCCCGTACCCGACGAGGTGATCGCCTGGCGATACACGTGATCCTGCACGTCGCCGGCCGCGAACACGCCCTCGACGCTGGTCGCCGTGGCCATGCCCTCGGTGCCGCTGCGGGTCTTGATGTAGCCGTTGTGCATCTCGAGCTGGCCGTCGAAGATGCCGGTGTTCGGCTTGTGGCCGATCGCCACGAACAGGCCGTGCACCGTGATGTCCTTGGTGGCGTCGCCGGCGCTCGACTTCAGGCGCAGGCCGGTCACGCCGCTGGCGTCGCCCAGCACCTCGTCCAAGGTCTGGTTCAGCTCCAGCACGATCTTGCCTTCCTCGACCTTGTGCATCAGGCGGTCGACCAGGATCGGCTCGGCGCGGAACTTGTCGCGGCGGTGGATCAGGGTCACCTTGCTGGCGATGTTGGACAGGTACAAGGCTTCCTCGACCGCGGTATTGCCGCCGCCGATCACCGCCACTTCCTGGTTGCGGTAGAAGAAGCCGTCGCAGGTGGCGCAGGCGGACACGCCCTTGCCCATGAATTCCTGCTCGCTCGGCAGGCCGAGGTACTGGGCCGAGGCGCCGGTCGCGATGATCAGGGCGTCGCAGGTGAACTCATGCGAATCGCCCACCAGGCGGATCGGCTTTTCGTTCAGAAAGGTCGTGTGGATGTGGTCGAACACGATCTCGGTATTGAAGCGCTCGGCGTGCTGCAGCAGGCGCTGCATCAGTTCGGGACCCTGGACGCCCAGCGGATCGCCCGGCCAGTTCTCGACGTCGGTCGTGGTCATCAGCTGGCCACCCTGCTCGACGCCGGTCACCAGCATCGGGCTCAGGTTGGCGCGTGCGGCGTAGACGGCGGCGCTGTAGCCGGCGGGGCCGGAACCGAGAATCAGGACTTTGGCGTGTTTGCGAGTGGTCATTGCAGGAATTCGTCTTATTGGTAAGGGAAGGGAACTGGGGCTGAAAAGCCACTTTATCAAGGGGATATGTGGCTCACATTATAGTCGATGATGCACACGGGCATGAATCGTGGGCCCGCTTGGCAATATATCGCTTAGAATGGTCGATCTTTGTAAGTTCCCAGCAGCATCGGTTTCAATCAGCATGAGTAAGAATAGTCAATCGACAACTTCGACCTATACCCGCAAGCCTGCGCCGCCCCGGCAGCCGATGCCCAACCGGCTGGTGCGCTTGCTGTCGGAAGCGCGCTGGCTGGCCACCGCCGTGGCACTGCTGTATTTCGTACTGATCCTGCTCAGCTATAACAAGGCGGATCCGGGCTGGTCGCACGAGAATGCGGTGCCCCACGTGGTCAACCTGGGCGGCCGCGCCGGCGCCTGGCTGGCCGACCTGCTGCTGTTCATCTTCGGCTTTTCCGCCTGGTGGCTGTGCGTCTGCTTCGCGCGCGCCGTGTGGAGGGGCTACCGGCGCCTGCACAACCGCTTCGTGATCGAGGCCGCCGAGCCGGAACCGGAGCACCAGGGCGAGACGGTGATCCGCTGGGTCGGCTTCGCCCTGATGTTCGCCGGCAGCGTCGGCCTCGAATACCTGCGCATGTGGACGCTGAAGGTGGAGCTGCCGCGCTCCCCCGGCGGCGTTCTGGGCCAGCTGATCGGCCATTCCGCCCACACCGCCTTCGGCTTCACCGGCGCGACCCTGCTCCTGCTGCTGCTGTTCGGCCTGGGCTTTTCCTGGTACTTCCAGGTGTCCTGGCTGGCGGTGGCCGAGCGCATCGGCGAATCGGTCGAGACCAGCCTCGCATGGTTCCGCCTGCGCTACGAAGACCGCGAAGACCGCCGCCAGGGCGAGGTTGCGGCCAGCCGCCGCGACGAAGTGGTGGTGAACGAGCGCGCCAAGTACGTCGAGAAGCATGCGCCGCCGGCCCCGAAGGCCTTGCCGGAGCCGGACGACGAGTCGGAGGACGCACCGGCGCCGGGCTTCCTGGCCAAGATGATGTCGAAGGTCGGCAAGGGCAAGGCCGAGAAGGCGGAGACCAAGGGCGAGGCCAAGCTCGAGCCGCGCGCCGAGCCGATGCTGGAAGACGAGGTCGACGAGGTCGACGAGGATGGCGTGGTGACGCCGCGGGCCCCGGCGCCGCGCGAACCCGCGTTCGCGCCGCCTGCCGCCGCCGAACCTGCGCCGCGCATCCCGGTATCGGCATCGGCCGCCGCGCCGGCGCCGATCAAGATCGAGCCCCAGGTGACCAGCGTGCCGCGCTCCGAACGCGCCGAGAAGGAAAGGCAGAACAAGCTGTTCGAAGGCATGCCGGGCGATTCGACCCTGCCGCCGCTCGGCCTGCTGGACGATGCGCCGCCGGCCCAGGAATCGGTGGCCATCGAAACCCTGGAATTCACCAGCCGCCTGATCGAGAAAAAGCTGTCCGACTTCGGCGTCGAAGCCAAGGTGGTGGCCGCCTATCCGGGCCCGGTCGTGACCCGCTACGAGATCGAGCCGGCCACCGGCGTCAAGGGCAGCCAGATCGTCAACCTGGCGCGCGACCTGGCGCGTTCGCTGTCGCTGACGTCGATTCGCGTGGTCGAGACCATCCCCGGCAAGAACTACATGGCGCTGGAGCTGCCGAATCCGAAACGCCAGATCGTGCGCCTGACCGAGATCCTCGGCTCCAAGGTCTACGGCGACAGCGCTTCCAGCCTCACCGTCGCGCTGGGCAAGGACATCGCCGGCAAGCCGGTRATCGCCGACCTGGCCAAGATGCCCCACCTGCTGGTGGCGGGTACTACCGGTTCCGGTAAGTCGGTCGGCATCAACGCGACGATCCTCTCGCTGTTATATAAAGCCGACCCGGACGATGTGCGCCTGATTCTCATCGACCCGAAGATGCTGGAGATGTCGGTCTACGAAGGCATCCCGCACCTGCTGGCGCCGGTCGTGACCGACATGCGCCAGGCCGGCCACGCTCTGAACTGGGCGGTGAACGAGATGGAGCGCCGCTACAAATTGATGAGCAAGCTGGGCGTGCGTAACCTGGCCGGCTACAACGGCAAGATCCTGGAAGCGGCCAAGCGCGAAGAGCACATCCCGAACCCGTTCTCGCTGACCCCGGACGCGCCGGAACCGCTGGACAAGCTGCCGACCATCGTCATCATCATCGACGAGCTGGCCGACCTCATGATGGTGGTCGGCAAGAAGGTCGAGGAACTGATCGCCCGTATCGCGCAGAAGGCGCGTGCCGCCGGTATCCACCTGATTCTGGCGACCCAGCGTCCGTCGGTGGACGTGATCACGGGCCTGATCAAGGCGAACATCCCGACCCGTATCGCGTTCCAGGTGTCGTCGAAAATCGACTCGCGCACCATTCTCGACCAGATGGGCGCCGAGACCCTGCTGGGCATGGGCGACATGCTCTACATGCCGCCGGGTACCGGCCTGCCGGTCCGCGTGCACGGCGCCTTCGTCTCCGACGACGAAGTGCATCGAGTTGTAAAACATCTGCAATCGACGGGCGAACCGAATTACATTGAGGGCATCCTCGAAGGCGGCGTGGCCGAGGAAGGCGGCGCCGACGGCGCGGTGGCGGGCGAGGGCGGCGGCGAATCCGACGCCCTGTACGACCAGGCCGTGCAGGTCGTGCTGAAGAACCGCAAGGCCTCGATCTCGCTGGTGCAGCGCCACCTGCGCATCGGCTACAACCGCGCGGCGCGCCTGATCGAGCAGATGGAGCAGAGCGGCCTGGTGTCGCCGATGCAGTCGAACGGCAACCGCGACATTCTGGTGCCTGCGACCAGCGCCGAATAATGTACGTCGCGTTTGCCCACCCTGCAAGGAACATATCGATGAAGAATATGACGCTGAAATTTTCCCTGGCCACCCTGCTGGCCGCAAGCTCGCTGGCCCTGAGCACCACCGCCTCCGCCAGCGCCCTCGAACAGTTCAAGAGCTTCGTCGCCGGCACCAAGTCCGCCCGCGGCGACTTCATCCAGACCCAGGTCCGCAGCAAGGCCGCCACCGGCAAGGCCCAGCCGGCATCAAGCGGGACCTTCGTGTTCGCCCGCCCCGGCAAGTTCATCTGGACTTACCAGAAGCCCTACGAGCAGGTGCTGCAGGCCGACGGCGAGACCCTCTATGTCTACGACAAGGACCTGAACCAGGTCACCACCCGCAAGCTCGGCAACGCCCTGGGCAGCTCGCCGGCCGCGATCCTGTTCGGCAGCAACGACCTGGAAAAGAACTTCACCCTGGTCGAAGCCGGCACCCGCGACGGCCTGGAATGGATGACGGCGACGCCGAAAGCCAAGGACACCACCTTCGAGCAGATCGGCATCGGCCTGAAGGACGGCGTGCCGCAGGCGATGGAGCTGAAGGATTCCTTCGGCCAGACCTCGGTGCTGAAGTTCACGAACTTCCAGCGCAATCCGCAGCTGGGCGCCCAGCAGTTCAAGTTCGAGGTGCCGAAGGGCGCCGACGTGGTGAACCAGTGAGACACGGCCTTGCGCTGCTGACGGCGGCGCTGGCCGCCTTTCATGCAGCGCCGGCCGCCGCCCGGATACCGCCGCCGCCCAAGGCCTGCGCCGCCGCGGAATACCCGCGCGAGGCGGTGCGCTACGAACTCGAAGGCATCACGACCCTGCGCTACCGGCTGGCCGCGGACGGCCGCGTGAGCGAAGTCCAGGTCGCCAGCTCGAGCGGCTGGGCGCTGCTCGACGCTGCCGCCATCCGCACCATCCGCTCCTGCAGGTTCACGCCCGCGGAAGCCGCGCGCGCACAAGGCGCGGCGCTGCCGGTGCAGTACGTCTGGCGCCTGAACGGCGGCGGTGTCCTGCGTCCCCACCTGGTGCCCGGCAGCTGCCCCGCGAGCGGCCGCTTCGCCGCCTTCCAGCCCTACGAGAACGCGTCCAGCGGTGCGGACGGGGTCAAGGTTCGCTTCGTCGTCGACGGCGCCGGCCAGGCGCGCGGCGTGAAGCTGGAAGGCGCCAGCCTGCCGCCGGAGAGCGCCGCCGCCCTGGTCAGCTATGTCGAAAGCTGCCGCTTCGGCTTCGACCCGGCCGTCAAGGGCGAGCGCACCGATACCGCCTACGGCCGGGTCTTGTTCCGCTGAGCCGCCGCACCGGCTGCCGGCCGCACGTCCATCGGCTACACTAAGCACATGGACAACCACGATTTATTCAAGGCCGAACCTTCGCCCCCGCTGGCCGAAGCCCTGCGGCCCAAAACCATCGCCGAGGTCATCGGCCAAAGCCATCTGCTGGGCCCGGGCAAGCCGCTGAACCTGGTGTTCCAGTCCGGCCGCCCGCACTCGATGATCCTGTGGGGTCCGCCGGGCGTCGGCAAGACGACCCTGGCGCGCCTGACCGCGAACGCCTTCGACTGCGAATTCATCGCGCTGTCGGCGGTGCTGTCCGGCGTGAAGGACATCCGCGCCTCCATCGAGCAGGCCGAGCACTACCTGGCCGGCGGCAAGCACACCATCCTCTTCATCGACGAGATCCACCGCTTCAACAAGTCGCAGCAGGACGCCTTGCTGCCGTTCGTGGAGAGCGGACTCGTGACCCTGATCGGCGCCACCACCGAGAACCCGTCCTTCGAAGTCAATTCGGCGCTGCTGTCGCGTTCCCAGGTGTATGTGCTGAAGGCGCTGAACGACGACGAGATGCGCCAGCTGTTGGCGCGCGCCCGGGAGCGGGTGCTGCAGAACCTGCAGTTCGACGAGGTGGCGGTCGACACCCTGGTCGGCTACGCGGACGGCGACGCGCGCCGCTTCCTCAACCTGCTCGAGCAGACCAAGACCTCGGCCGACACCGCCGGCGTCACGCGGATCACGCGCGAGTTCGTCGAGAACGCGCTGACCCTGAACGCGCGCCGCTTCGACAAGGGCGGCGACAACTTCTACGACCAGATATCCGCCTTGCATAAATCGGTGCGCGGCTCGCATCCGGACGCCGCCCTGTACTGGCTGTGCCGCATGCTGGACGGCGGCGCCGATCCCAAATACCTGTCGCGCCGTATCGTGCGCATGGCCTGGGAAGACATCGGCATCGCCGACCCGCGCGCGATCCAGCTCGCCAACGACGCCGCCGAGACCTTCGAACGCCTCGGTTCGCCCGAGGGCGAGCTGGCGCTGGGCCAGGCCGTGATCTACCTGGCGATCGCGGCCAAGAGCAATGCCGGCTACAACGCTTTCAACGCCGCCATGGCCTTCGTCAGGAAGGACAAGTCGCGCGAAGTGCCGGTCCACCTGCGTAATGCGCCGACCAAGCTGATGAAGGAGCTGGGCTACGGCCACGCCTACCGCTACGCCCACGACGAGCCGCACGCCTACGCGGCCGGCGAAACCTATCTGCCCGACGGCATGCCGGAGCCGGGCTGGTACCAGCCGGTGCCGCGCGGGATCGAGGCCAAGATCGCCGAGAAGCTGGCCTGGCTGCGCGGCCTGGACGACGAGGCGCGCGACGGCGGGGGCGGCGGAAGCTGAGCACGCTGCGGGCGCCGGAAAAGATCGCTTTTTCGCGTTTCATCCCGCATTTCGTGCGCTTTGTCGCATCTCGATGGAGTCCGAGGAGGGGAGTGGCTACAGTACCACCATACCGAAGCACCTCAACCAGACACTACACCAAGGACACCATCATGAAACTGCTCAAGAACCTCGAAGCCACCTTCCTCGTCGCCGCCGTCGTGACCAACTTCGCCAGCTACGCCGTCGCCTCGGCACAGGCACCGGAAGCGATGCGCGCCGCCCCGGTCGCCGCCGTGGTGAGCCCGGCCGTCAAAGCCGAAGTCAACCCGAAGGTGCCGGTGGTCGTGGTCAGGGCCCAGCGCCTGAGCGCCGCCGAAAAAGCGGCACTGAACTAAGACATTCCGAGCTGATTCTGTAATCGATCGATTACAAACTCGCGGACCTGGAGCTGTCGGCTTGGTACAATTGCGCATTCGATAAAACCAATCGCAACGCAAACCCCGACATGATTGACATCCAACTTCTCCGCAAAGACATCGACAACGTTGCAGCGCGCCTCGCGACCCGCAAATTCCAGCTCGACGTCGCCGGCTTCAATGCCCTCGAAGCCGAGCGCAAGGCGATCCAGACGCGCACCGAAGAACTGCAGGGCAAGCGCAACAGCCTGTCCAAGCAGATCGGCATGCTGAAGGGCAAAGGCGAAGACACCAGCGCCGTGATGGCGGAAGTGGCCGGCATCGGCGACGAACTGAAGGCCAACGAAGTGGCCCTGGCCCAGGTGCAGGAGAAGGTGGCGCGCTTCATGGAAGCGATCCCGAACCTGCCGCACGAGTCGGTGCCGGTCGGCCAGGACGAGTCGGGCAACGTCGAAGTGCGCAAGGTCGGCACGCCGCCTACCTTCGATTTCGAAGTGAAGGACCACGTCGACGTCGGCGCCCCGCTGGGCCTGGACTTCGACACCGCGACCAAGCTGACCGGCTCGCGCTTCTCGGTCATGAAGGGCGGCATCGCTAGATTGCACCGCGCGCTGGCCCAGTTCATGCTCGACACCCACACCGGCCAGCACGGCTATACCGAGTGCTACACCCCCTACATGGTCAACGCGGATTCGCTGCGCGGCACCGGCCAGCTGCCGAAGTTCGAGGAAGACCTGTTCGCCGTGAAGAAGGGCGGCGCGGAAGGCGAGGGCGAGAACTTCTACCTGATCCCGACCTCGGAAGTCTCGCTGACCAATATGGTGCGCGACGAGATCGTGGCGCTGGACTCGCTCCCGTTCAAGGTCACCGCCCACACCCCGTGCTTCCGTTCGGAAGCCGGCAGCTACGGCCGCGACACCCGCGGCATGATCCGCCAGCACCAGTTCGACAAGGTCGAGCTCGTGCAGGCCGTGCACCCGGAAAAATCGTACGAAGCGCTGGAAGAGATGGTCGGCCAGGCCGAGTTCATCCTGAAGAGCCTGGGCCTGCCTTACCGCGTGATGGCGCTGTGCACCGGCGACATGGGCTTCGGCGCCGCCAAGACCTACGACCTGGAAGTCTGGCTGCCGGCCCAGAACACCTACCGCGAGATCTCCTCGCTGTCGAACACCGAAGCCTTCCAGGCCCGCCGCATGCACGCCCGCTTCCGCAATGCCCAGGGCAAGCCGGAACTGCTGCACACCCTGAACGGCTCCGGCCTGGCAGTCGGCCGCACCCTGGTCGCCGTGCTGGAGAACTACCAGCAGCTCGATGGCAGCGTGGTGATCCCGGAAGTGCTGCGTCCGTACATGGGCGGCATCGAGCGCCTCGTTCCGGCTGCCTGAGCGGCTGCGTAAATAGCTCTTCCGTTTTCGCATCAGGCTGCTATAATGTGGCCTCTCGCGAATACAGCGACCGGTTACCAGGAGAGGTGGCAGAGTGGTCGAATGTACCTGACTCGAAATCAGGCGTACGGGTGACCGTACCGTGGGTTCRAATCCCACCCTCTCCGCCAGAACGAAAAAGGCTTCCTTCGGGGAGCCTTTTTTCATTCCTGCATGCCGGGAAGCAGTCTCGTCAAGTTGCCGTCCTGAGCACCGCATGCAGCCACACGGCCGCAATCCGCTCCACCCGCTCATACCCATCGCATTCCAGCTGCCCGCCAAAGATGTCCGGATCCAGCTCCTCATAGCGCCACTCCTCGCAGGACGCCTCCAGCAGCGGACGGATCGCGGACAGGAAGCGGTCCTCGCCGTCCACGATCGCGACGCCGGTGTAGAGCAGCAGGCTGCCGCCCGGATGCAGGCGCGCCAGGCCGGTCTTCACGATCTGGATCGACAGTTCGGCGCCGTGCTCGCCGCCGCCGTGGCGGTAGGGCAGTTCGTCGGCGTCGAGGATGTAGGGCGGGTTCGACATCACGACGTCGAAGTGGCCGTCGACGCCGTCCAGCAGGTTGCTGCGGCAGGGGATGAGCTTTGCGGCGCCGTTCAGCTCGGCATTGACGGCGGTGAGGGCCAGCGCATCGTCGTTGATGTCGGTGCCGTAGACGGTGGCGTCGGGGCAGCACAAGGCCAGCTCGATGGCGCCGGGACCGGCCCCGCAGCCGACGTCGACCGCGCGGCGTACCGGACGCCGCAGCAGGCTTGACGCCAGCGAACGGCGCAGCGCGGCCACATAGCGGTAGGTGTCGGGACCGAAGAAGACGGCGTCCTCGTCGTCGGTCGGCCAGGCGGAATGGAAGTACAGCTGGCGGCCGATGGTCGAGGCGCGCACTCGCGCGCGCCGGCCGGGCTCGCCGTCCTTTTCGATCTGCTCGCACAGCCCGGCCTCGACCAGCCGGGATTCGATCTCGTCCGGCACGGCGCCCGCCCGCCAGGGACGGCTCCAGCCGAGCACGCCGCGCAGGTCGTGGGCCCAGGCGTTCTCCGCGCGGCGGTTGACGCGCCTCTGGGTGGCCGGGGTGACGGTGACGAAGCGGTAATCCCGGTCGCGCAGCTGGCGGCCGAGGGCGACGAGGGCGGAAGGGGCGCGCAGATGCAAGGTCATTGCGCCAGCATGGCGTCGGCGCACACGGGTCTCCGTGCGTTAGCGTACATAGTGGCGTCATCGGCTAAAATCCTGAACCAGGGAAAACCCGATGCACTATGTGAAGGCTCGTACATACCCGGCCGGTACCTCCGCGCATACTGCGGCAACGGGCTGGGCGATGGCACCGGCCTACTTCACCAAGGATAGCCATGAGTACGAAACTGCCGAATGTCTCCACCCGCGACCGCATCGAGCGCGAAGTCGAACGCGAGCGCCATGAGCGCCATCTGCACGACGAGCGGCGTGCCGGGCTGGCGGTCGACGAGGAATTCCGGAACAAGGATGTCCGCGAACAGGCGGGCGTGGTGGGCCAGAGGCGGCCCATCGGAAAGTAAAGCAAGGAGAACGATATGCGTTGGGAAGGCGATGAACAGAGCAGTAATGTAGAAGACCGCCGCGGCAGTGGCGGCGGCGGTTTCGGCATCGGCGGCGGCACGGTGGGGATCGGCACGATCGTCATCGCGCTGCTCGGTTCCTGGTTCTTCGGCGTGTCGCCGGGCACCATCCTGAGCCTGCTGTCCGGCGGCGGCTCGCCCGCGCAGGTGCAGCAGGCGCCGTCCCATCCGCCCGCCACCGACCGCGAGACCCAGTTCGTCCGCACCGTGCTGCGCTACACCGAAACCACCTGGACCCAGATCTTCAAGGCCAACGGCGCCACCTACACGCCGCCGGTGCTGGTCCTGTACGACGAGCGCACGCCGACCGGCGGCTGCGGCACCGGCCAGGCCGCCGTCGGCCCCTTCTACTGCCCGGCGGACCGCAAGGTCTATATCGACCTGACCTTTTTCCGCATGATGCAGCAGCGCTTCCACGTGGGCGGCGAATTCACCCAGGCCTACGTGATCGCGCACGAGGTCGGCCACCACGTGCAGAACCTGCTGGGCATCTCGGGCAAGGTCGACGGCATGCGCCGGCGCCTGTCCGAGACCGAGGCGAACGCGCTGTCGGTGCGGGTCGAGCTGCAGGCCGACTGCTTCGCCGGCGTGTGGGCCTACCACACCAACGAAGCCAAGCAGATCATCGAGCAGGGCGACGTCGAATCGGCCCTGGCCGCCGCCACCGCGATCGGCGACGATGCCCTGCAGCGCCAGTCGCGCGGCGAGGTGGTGCCGGATTCCTTCACCCACGGCACCTCGGCGCAGCGGGTGCGCTGGTTCAAGCGCGGGTTGGAGACCGGCTCGGTCAATCAATGTAACACCTTCGACRCTCGTCAACTCTGACGCCGGCTTTGCAGCAGCGCCACGGCCGCCAAGTGCGGCCGTTTTCTATTGGAATTAAATATAGTTCCTTTTAAAAACAAAGAACTAACTGAAGCAAAAAAGTTGTCCAGAAACCCGTGTTCGTTTCCGTGCGCGTATCGCCTTCCTTGGCGTTTTGACATAACTTCGTGTCCAAGTGCCCATTCCTGAGCTGTGGGCCGTCAACCAATCCCGAGGAGGACATATGCTGGCAATGAATTACCGGGGGCCATATCGCGTCCGTGCCGACCACAAGCCCGATCCCATGATCGAGCATCCTGGCGACGCCATCGTGCGCGTGACGCGTACCTGCATCTGCGGTTCCGACCTGCACCTGTACCATGGCATGGTGCCCGATACCCGCGTCGGCCATACCTTCGGCCACGAGTTCATCGGCGTGGTCGAGGACGTCGGTTCGGAAGTGCAGACACTGAAACCCGGTGACCGCGTGATGGTGCCGTTCAACCTGTTCTGCGGCTCCTGCTTCTACTGCCAGCACGAATTGTTCGGCAACTGCCACAACACGAATCCGGAAGCCACCGCGGTCGGCGCCATCTACGGTTACTCGCACACCGCCGGCGGCTACGACGGCGGCCAGGCCGAGTACGTGCGCGTGCCGATGGCCGACGTCGGCCCGATGCTGATCCCGGACGACATCCACGACGACGACGCCGTGCTGCTGACCGACGTCACGCCGACCGGCTACCAGGCCGCCGAGATGGGCGACATCAGCGAAGGCGACACCGTGGTCATCTTCGGCGCCGGCCCGATCGGCCTGCTGGCCGCCAAGTCGTCCTGGCTGATGGGGGCGGGGCGCGTGATCGTGGTCGACGAGCTCGAGTACCGCCTCGAATTCGCCAAGCGCTGGGCCCAGTGCGAAGTGGTGAACTTCCGCGAAGTCAACGACATGGCCGAGCACATCAAGAAGATGACGGACTGGATGGGCGCCGACGTCTGTATCGACTGCGTGGGCGGCGACGCCGCCGGCTCGATCGCCCAGACCCTGACCGGGCGCCTGATGAAGATGCAGGCCGGTTCCTCGACCGTGCTGCACTGGGCCATCAACTCGGTGCGCAAGGGCGGCAATGTCTCGATCGTCGGCGTGTATGGCCCGACCTTCAACATGGTCCCGATGGGCAATGTCCTGAACAAGGGCCTGACGATCCGCGCCAACCAGGCCAGCGTGAAGCGCCACCTGCCGCGCCTGATCGAGCACATCCGTGAAGGCCGCCTGAGCCCGAAAGACATCATCACCCACCGGGTGCCGCTGGAAGAGGTGGCGGATGCCTACCACATCTTTTCGAGCAAGCTCGACGACTGCATCAAGACCGTCCTGATCCCGCCGCGCGCCCACGAGGTCCGCGCCGTTCAGGCCAGCGCACTGCATTAAGGAGCCCCCATGCAAACTTCCGATCAAGTCGATCCGCATTCGCACCAGCACCACCACCGCGGCCACGCCGACGAGCACCAGAACGACTACCCGATGGTGCCGCAGCGGCCGACCCGCGAACAGCTGTCCCACATCCACGGCTGGGGCGCCGACCTGGACCGCAAGAACCGTCCGGCGGTGCCGATGGAGCGCACCCCGCCGCGCTTCATCCACGCCCATGAGGGCAAGCTGACGCAGCAGCCGGAAAACGTCGAGATCCTGGTCTCGACCGAGCGTCCCGGCATCACCCCGATCTTCGGCACCGCCCAGCCGCCGAAGGGCCTGTCCGGCATGCTGCGCCGCCTGGCCTTCCGCTGGTCCGAGAACGACATGCGCCACTGGCTGATCCTGCTGGCGGCCGACCGCGTCAACGTGGTCGAAGGTGTCGGCGAAGACCTGGCCAGGGGCAAGGTGCCGAACGTGCTGGCCGAGATGGGCATCAAGTCCGAATGGCAGCACAACAAGGCTGGCCTGGTGAAGAAGGCGGCGATTGCCACTGCCGTTGTCGGTACGGCGGTGTACCTGATGCGGCGTCGGGATCGCTGAAACACCGGCTGCGCTGAGTCTCCGTCATCCCCGCGAAAGCGGGGGCGACGGTCAAGTACCAAAAGTACCGTCCCACGATACGCCCCACGGCGCTTCCCGCGCGCCGTGGGGCTTTTTGCGTTCGAGCAAATCCTTGAACGGAAGCTCGTCCACACTCTGATGGTGCCCAAAGCAGAGCTTGCTTACGGCTGTCCAACCGAATGGAGGCGAGATGAAACACCCTTCCCGCAAACTGCTGGCGGCGTCGATCGGCGCCGCTTCCTGTCTGGTCTGCCTGGCCTGCCTGCCGCTGGCGGCGGCGCCGCTTCCCCTGACGATGATGAGCGCGCCGGTCAAGGTCACGCCGCAGGCCAGCGCCGGCATCGTCGCCCAGCTCGAGGCGCGCCGGGCCCAGCGCGGCCTGGACGCGCGCCATGGCTTCGCGGTGCTGAGCCAGCATCCCGGCATGCAGGGCACCCAGGTCGCGCGCGTCGCCCACACCTGGAAGGGCGTGCCCATCTTCGGCTCGGAGTCGGTGGTGGTGCTCGGTCCGAACGGGAAGATCCAGTCCGAGTCGGCCTCCGAACGCCGTGCCGGTCTCGGCAAGAGCGCCCCGGGCGCCGCCACCGGCGGTCCCGGCAGCGACTTCAGCGTGGTGCCGGCGATCTCGTCCAGACAAGCGATCGACGCCGCCCTCGGCTCGCTCGGCGCCAACGCCAGCCACGTGGCGCCGCCGAGCGCCGAACTGATCATCTACCCGGTGCTGCGCACCGAGCGCACCGCCGCCGCGCGCGACAAGCCGGAGTATGAGCTGAACGCCCTCGACGTCGAGGACGTCGTCGACCACTACGAGCTGGCCTACCTGGTCCACACCCGCATGCACGCCGGCGAGAAGCCGGTCTACCACGACACCGTGGTCAGCGCGCGCGACGGCAGCATCCTCGACCAGTGGAGCATGCTGCAGACGGTGACCGGTGTCGGCAAGAGCCAGTACAACGGCGAGGTGCCGATCAACACCACCCTGGTCGACGGCAAGTACAAGATGATCGACGATACGCGCGGCACCGGCGGCATGTTCGGCGCGATGGCGATCACCAACGCCAACAACACCTCCAAGGCCGGCAATGTCTACGTCAACGACAGCAATACCTGGGGCGACGGCAAGAACTACATTCGCGGCGGGTCGACCACGGACGCCAACGGCCAGACCGCGGCGGTGAACGCCATGTGGGGCCTGATGAACACCTACGACACGCTGAAGAACGTCTTCGGCTGGCAGTCGCTGGACGGCCACAATACGGCCACCTACATCGCGGCCCACGTCAACACCGCCTACGACAACGCCTACTACAGCGACACCTGCCGCTGCATGTTCATCGGCGACGGCTCCAGCTTCTACAGCCTCGGCTCGATCGACGTGATCGGCCACGAGATGGGCCACGGCGTCACCGCCGCCACCTCGAACCTGATCTACTCGGGCGAATCGGGCGGCCTGAACGAATCGGCCTCCGACATCAACGGCGAAGTGGTCGAAGCCTATGCGCGCGCCGGCGGCAAGGGCGACACGATACCAAGCGAGGGCAACGACTGGGTACTGGGCAAGGAGATCAGCAAGAACGGCACGCCGCTGCGCTGGATGTACAAGCCGAGCAAGGACGGCAGCAGCCCGGATGCCTGGAGCACCTCGCTCAGGCGCATCGATGTGCACTACAGCAGCGGCCCGAACAACCGCATGTTCTACTTCCTGTCGCAAGGCTCGAACGCGGACAGGGCCAGCGACTACTACAGCAGATACCTGGTCAAGAATCCGGCGGCGATGAGCGGCATCGGCCTCGACAAGGCCTACCGGATCTGGTTCAAGGCCAACACCACCAAGTTCACCTCGAGCACCAATTACGCCGATGCGCGCACCAGGATGATCGAGTCGGCCGAGGAGTTGTACGGCAAGGGCAGCCGCGAGGCCATCGCCGTCCAGCGGGCCTATGCGGCGATCAATGTTGGGGCGGACGTGGACGAGTAAGCAGGCCTGTGTTCACTCGCCCAGCAGCGGATAGGGATTCACCGGGGTCCCTTTCCACCACTGCTTCTCGGGCGTCAGCTCGAACACGGCAAAGTGCAGGTGGGGCGCGTTCGGATCCGCATTGCCGGTGCTGCCCACATAGCCGATCAGGTCGCCGCGCTTGACGTCCATGCCTTCCTTCAGGCCCTCGGCGTAGCGGTCCAGGTGGGCGTAGTAGTAGGCGTATTTTTCGGTGGGATCGAACTCGTAGACGGTCAGGCCGCCCGGCTTGCTGGTGAACAGCTTGGCGATCTTGCCGTCGGCCGTGGCCAGCACCTTCGTGCCCTTGGGCGCCATGATGTCGAGCGCTTCGTGGTGGCGCTCGGTGCCGCGTGGCTGGTCGAAGTTGTCCTTGATGCTGGCCAGGCTCATGCCCTCGACCGGCACCATCAGCTTGCCGGAGGGGGCGGGCGCAGACGGGACGCCGGTATCGGCCGGCAGTGCCGTGACCGAGGGACGCAGCGGCAAATCGAGTTCGGTGAGGTCGGGCGTGACCTTGGGCGCCGGCGGCAGCCTGCTCTCGATGTCCGGCCCGGCCGGGGCGGGCAGGGAGCCCGTGTTCACCTGGGCTTGCGCCTGCGTCGTCGCCGGCGCTTCATGCGGCACCTGGCGCAGCCAGGCAAACAGGCCGCCCGCGCCCACCACCACGCCGAGCAGGAAGGTCAACAGCCATCTCATCGCGATCTCCTTGTTGTTGGTATTTTTCGTTGTGATACTGATTCCGTTAAGTATTTACTCCGTTAATACGACTTCCGTTCCCTTCTGCACCAGTCCGGCGACCTCGGCCGCGCTCCAGTTGGTCAAGCGGATGCAGCCGTGCGACTCGGTCTTGCCGACCAGGCCGGGCACCGGCGTGCCGTGGATGCCGTAGTGGGGAATCGACAGGTCGATCCAGGCCACACCGACCGGATTGTTGGGGCCGGCCGCGATCTTCGCCTTGGCGTCGCCGGGCTTGGCGTCCCAGAACAGCTTGGGGTTGTAGTTGTAGGTCGGGTTGCGCGCCACGCCGTCGATCTTCCAGTTGCCAATCGGGAGCGGGTCGTGCTCGCTGCCGGTCGAGGCCGGATATTGGGCGATCGGGCGGCCGCTAGCGTCTTCCAGGGTCAGGATGTGGGCCTCGCGCGAGACCACGACGCGGGCCGCCGGCGGCAGGGTCGGGGTGCCCATCACATTCGGCACCATGATCTGTTCGCCGGCGCGGCTGAGGTTCTTGCCCTTGTTGAGCTTCTCGATCAGGGCCGGGCTGGCGTGGAATTTCTCGCCCAGGCCTTCCTGCACGGTGGCGTAGCCGAGGGTGGGCAGCTTGGCCTTTTCCATCATGTCCTCGGGGACGGGGCGGAAGGGGCCGGCGACGTCGGCGTCGGCCAGCGTGTAGGTGACCAAGGTGGGCGCGTTGTCGGCGTTCAGCGCTTGCCAGGTGGCGTCGTCGAGCTTGCCCGTCACCGGCAGGCCGCGCGCCTTCTGGAAGCCGGACAGCGCCTGTTTCATGTTGGAGCCGAAGGCGCCGTCGATCTCGCCCGGCGAGAAGTGGGCACGGTCGAGCAGGACCTGGGCGCGCAGGCGGCGGTCGAATTTGGTGGCGACGCCGGCCGGCGCCGCGCCTTCGGTGGCGCTGACAGGGGCTTGCTGCGCCGATGCCTGATCGGGCGTCTGGGCGGGCATGGGCGCTGGCGTTTGCGCGGGCGCCTGTGTGGACGCAGGTGTCTGGGCTGGCGTCGAAGCGGCTTCCACGGCGCTGGTCTGCGCACGCGCGGCGGCGGCGGTCTGGGCGTTGGCGGCCGAGGCGGCGGCGACGCGCGACTGCACGGTCGGCTGCGCCGGCTGCTTGTTCTTGACGAGATAGGCCTGCTGGGCACCGGCGGCAGCGCAGACGCTGCCAAGGAGAACGGCCAGGGCGGGGGCAGTAAAGTATTTCATTGGCTTCCTGCATTACTTGCATATGGAAACCTCAGCGTAGTGCCGCCCTGGGCAAGGGTCTGTGCGCAAACGAACTCATCGTCCGGCTGAGTAAGCCGGCATCCGGACAGGTACAATCGGCAGCATCATGAG
>NZ_JBFTMX010000033.1:0-58629 GCF_056397205.1 Massilia sp. 05N420 | reverse complement strand
CCTGATGACCATAGCAAGTCGGTACCACCCCTTCCCATCCCGAACAGGACCGTGAAACGACTTTGCGCCGATGATAGTGCTGCAACCAGTGTGAAAGTAGGTTATCGTCAGGCTAATTATTCGCAGAAGCCTGCTCAATTCTTGAGCGGGCTTTTTGCTTTTCTGCAGGCAAAAATATAGGACCAAAGTCCAATTGCGCTTTCCGCAATCCAGCCTGAGCATGGCGGCGAGAACATGCGGAGGTGGATGATGAAACGTCCGATTTGGCGATTCGCCGTGCTGGCGCTGGCAGCCGTGTTGCCGGTGACGGGCGCGAATGCCCAGCTCGAGGGGGTGCTGGGCAAGGGCAATCAAACCGACGCCCTGAAGGGGCTGGCCGGCATGACGGACATGCCGATGACGTCCGGCAGCGTCGGGAATGTGGCGGGCCTGCTGCAATACTGCATCACCAACAATTATCTGGGTGGCGACGACCCGGCCGCAATCAAGGACAAGCTGCTGGGCAAGCTGCCCGGAGGCGGCCAGAGCCGGGACCCCGGCTACAGCGACGGCATGAAGGGCCTTCTGCACGGCAGTAACGGCGAGTCGATGGACCTGGGCAGCGGCGCGCTGAAGGCGCAGATCGCTAAACGGGTCTGCGATGCCGTCCTCAGCCAGGCCAAGACTTTCCTGTGAATCCGGATGTCCCGGCCCTTCTACCGGCACCGCCTGCCGGTCCGCATCCTGCACTGGATTAACGTCCTCAGCTTCTTCCTGATGCTGATGAGCGGGCTCGGCATCTTCAACGCCCATCCCCACCTCTACTGGGGCGCGGACTCCGATTTCGACGCGCCGCTGCTGTCGATCACGGCCCGTCCCGGTCCCGATGGCGAGCCGCAGGGCATCACCCAGGTCGGCGCCCGGGTCTTCGTTACCGACGGCGTGCTGGGCGCCTCGCGCGTCGAGGGTCAGGCGCGCAAGACGGAGCGCGCCTTCCCGTCCTGGGCGACGATCCCGGGCCGCCAATACCTGGCCACCGCGCGCAACTGGCACCTGTTCTTCGCCTGGATCTTCGTGCTCAACGGCCTGGTCTATGTGGCCTATACGGTGCTCGGCGGTCACCTGCGGCGCGACCTGGTGCCGCGCAGGTCCGAACTGCGCGGCATCGGCCGCTCGCTCAGGGACCACCTGCTGCTCCGCCATCCCGCCGGCGACGCCGCGAAGCGCTACAACGTGCTGCAGAACCTCAGCTACCTCGTCGTGATCTTCATTCTGCTCCCGTTGATCGTCCTGGCGGGGCTCGGCATGTCGCCGCGGCTGGACGCCCTGTTCGGCGGCTGGGTCGGCATCCTCGGCGGGCGCCAGTCCGCGCGCACCTTGCACTTCGCGGCGGCCTTCCTGCTGCTGGCCTTCGTCGTGGTGCATGTGTTCGAAGTGATCGTCACCGGGCTGTGGAACAATCTGCGGTCGATGATCACCGGCTACTACCGCCTGCCGGAAGAGCGGCACGAGATGCACGAAGGGAAGGAGGAGAGGGCGCCATGAACATGCTGACCCGCAGACGCTTCCTGCGCTTGGCCGCCGGCTCGGCCCTGCCGGGCGTGCTGGCCGGCTGCGATCGCCTGGCCGACAGCGAAGCCTTCAACGGCAGGCTGCGCAGCGCCCAGTTCCTCAGCCGGCGCGCGCAGGCGCTGCTGACGGGGCGCGATGCCATGGCCCAGGAATTCGGCGAAGACGAGATCGCCGCCGAGTTCCGCAGCAACGGCACGGCGATGCCGGACAGCCAACTGTACCGCAGTCTCCTCGCCGGCCAGTTCCGCGACTGGCGGCTGGAGCTCGGCGGCCTGGTCGCGCGGCCGGCGCAATACAGCCTGGCCGAGCTGCAGGCGCTGCCCTCGCGCACCCAGATCACGCGTCACGACTGCGTCGAGGGCTGGAGCGTGATCGGCAAGTGGACCGGGGTGCCGCTGCGCCACCTGCTGTCGCGGGCGGGGCCGCTGCCGGCGGCGCGCTATGTCGTGTTTCATTGCGCCGATCCGATGGACGGCTCGGACCTGCAGGCGCCGGGATCGACCTATTACGAAAGCATCGACCTCGTCGAGGCGGTGCACCCACAGACCATCCTGGCCTATGCCCTCAACGACGAGGCGTTGCCGGTCAAGAACGGCGCCCCGCTGCGGCTGCGGGTCGAGCGCCAGCTCGGCTACAAGCAGGCCAAGTACCTGATGCGGCTCGATGTCGTGGCGCGGCTCGAGCCTGTCCGCGGCGGCAAGGGCGGGTATTGGGAAGACCTCGGCTACGAGTGGTACGCCGGGATCTAGTCCCAGGTTTGCGGCCACAGGAAGGCGGGCAATGAGAGCCGCACTTCCTCCGCGGTCTGGTCAGGGACCCCGCGCAGGTCCAGCGTCCACGACCGCCTGACCCTGCCGGCCTCGATCTCGAACACGATCTCGTCGTCGAAGAAGGTCCGCGGCGGATACCCGGTACGGCGCCGCTCGCCGCGCCATGCGCAGACATAGCCGCTGAACCAGCGCGCCCGCACCGGCAAACTCACCTCGGCGAACAGGCGCGCGATCGACTCCCTGCTGACCCGCGTGAGCACCAGCACCCCGTCGACGATGGCCCAGTCGGCCACATAGCCGTTCTGCCGGAACAGCGTCGGCGCTTCGCGCGGCCGGTCCGGGAAGGCGGCGAGCAGGGCGTCGAGCGGAAAGACGTCGATCGCGTAGTCGACCCCGCCGGCTTCGAGCCGGTCCCAGATGATGTTCGTCATCGGCTCAGGCTCCCTGCGCGCCCAGCAGGCCGTCGATCGCGCCGAGGACCTCCAGCGCGCCGCCGGCCAGCCCGACGCCCGGCAGCCTGCCGACCTCGGGTTCGCGCGGATTGATCCGCAGCAGCGAGCCGCCGTGGCGGAGCACCACCCGCTGGGAGAAATGGCGCACGGTCGGGATGTTCAGGCCGGCGCCGATCTCGATCACCAGCGGGCGGCGTACCTGTTCGAGCCAGCTCCGACAGCGCATCGCCTGCAGGTCGCGCCGCTCGCCGATCCAGTCGCGGTCGTCGAACATGAGGATGTTCGGGCGCGCCGGGCCGCCGCAGTGCGGACAGGCCGGCAGTGGGCCGAGCAGTTGGCAGCGGCCGGCGTCGACCGCCGGATCGAAGCCGGCGGCCGGCCACAGCCCGGGCGAGCACGGTCCGAGGCACTGCAGCCGGTGGATCGAACCATGGCATTCGTCGATACGCAATGGATCGAAGCCCGCTTTCTGGAAGTGGCCGTCGACATTGCTGGTGAAGACGAAGTAGCCGTGGCGGCGCGACTCGCCCCATTTGCGCAGCAGTTGGTAGCCCGCATGCGGCGCGGTGCGGCGGTACATGGCGAGCCGGTGGCCGTAGAAACCCCAGGCGCGGCGCGGGTCGGCGTGGAAGGCGGCCGGCGAGGCGATGTCCATGAAGGCCGCGCCGTTGGCGGCCAGCGCCGGGTAGGCCTTCCAGAAGCCGGCATTGCCGCGAAAATCGGGCAGGCCGGAATCGACGCCCATGCCGGCGCCGGCGGCGATGACAAGCGCATCGGCCTCGGCCACCAGTGCGGCGGCGCGCTCGAGGGCGGCGTGGTCCTCCGTCGCCGGCAGCGGCTCGTGACGCAGGGCCGCGTTCATGCCGCCCTCCCGGGATGCAGGCGCGCATGGCGGGCGCCGTCCGCGTCCAGGGCGATGGTCCATTCGCCACGCTGCTCCAGCCCTTCCGCCAGCGCCCAGGCGCGGCTGTAGCCGAGCCTGAATCGGTGCTGCAGGCGCGATACGGGATAGGGGAGGACTGTCTCTCCGGCTGCGTGGAGCTGGGCGATCCAGGCGCAGGCCTGGGGCAGCAGCGGATCGGCGGCGCCGATGCCGCTGCTGGAGGTTTCGGTATTCATGCTTTTCCTTTCACGACGCTTGAGGTCATGATAGGAGGCGGGGCGACAAGCGGCGTCGCATGCGGTGCCGGCCCTGCGGCATGCTTCAGTGGCGCGGCGCGGTGTCGTCCTTGAGCTGGTGCAGCCAGGCGATGAACTCTTCGGCCGTCATCGGCTCGCTCATCTCTTCGGCGGATTCCAGGATGCGCCGGACCAGGTCCTCGTTCTGCAACAGGCGCTGCTCGAAATCCTTCACTCCAGCCTCCCCGAAAAGACTTCCCACAGCCTCACCATCGCCAGCGTATCGAGGTGGCAGTAGGCGAGCAGCTGGCCTTCGATCTCCTGCCTGCGCGCGGCCTCGGTGGCGGGATCGATCGCTTCCATGAAGGCGTGCATCGCGGCGCCGCCGTCCTGCACGCCGTCCAGCTGGTCGTAGCGCAGCTCGGGCGCGACCGCCGGCAGCACCTGCTTGATGCTCCAGCTGCCCTGCTGTCCGGGGTGGTAATAGCGCTCGCGCGCCACCGGCAGCAGGTCGACCACGCGGGCGTTGAGCGCCAGCAGGCCGGGTGCCAGGTCGGCAAAGCGCGCCGCCAGCTCGGCGATGCGGGCGGTTTCGAATCCGGCGTTGTAGACGAACACCGGACCATCGCCGGCGCAGGCGCCGAGCAGGGCTTCGGCAAAGCCGCGCGAAGGATCGTCACCGGACAGGTCGAGGAAGGCGCGGTGCTCCAGCCCGCCCGCATCGTCGAGCCGGTGCACGCTGAACTGGAAGGGAATCATCTGGAAGGGACGGGTGCCCTGCCAGATCGGGACCGCGAAGCTGATGGTCTCGAAGTCGATGAAGCAGGCCGGCAGCGGGTGCGGTGCGAGGTCGGCGGCGGCGCCCGCGGCATCGAAATACACCTCGCCCGACAGCGTGTGCGACTTGACGCGCCGCTGCTTGTCGTTGAGGAGCTCGTCCGGCAGCTCGCGCATGTCGGCGGCGCCGCCGGCGATGCGCTCCTTCAGGGCGCGGCTGGCAATCCGCGGCAGCCAGTGCACCGGGTATTCCGCCGCCGGGGCGCCGCCGCCGCAGTGGGCCGCGAAGCCGCAGGCGTAGGGGCTGTCGCAATGCTCGCCGGGCTGGATTGCCGGCTCGTCTTCCTGGGCGGCGACGGCCTGGGCGCGGGCGATCCAGGACGCGACCTCGGCGCCGCGCGCGAAGGCCTCGGCGCTCAGATCCTCTTCCACCAGCAGGCCGCGATAATCGYCCTTGCCCGGATAGGTCCAGCGGCTGTCGATGCGGGCCAGCGCGATGCCCTCGAGCTGCACGCCGGCCGCACGCGCTACATAAGCCTGGATGGCGGCGTCTTCGCGGTGGTAGTCCTTGACCGAGGTCGAGGACTTCACTTCGACCATGCGCCAGCGCCGCGCCCCGCCGTCGACCGGCAGCAGGATGTCGGCGAAGGCGAGGGCGCCGGCCGCCGCGAAGCCGGCCTCGAACACCGGTTGCGCGCTGGCGAGCAGTTCCCGGCTGCGCGCCAGCGCCGCATCGAAGCCCTCGGTTTGCGGGTCGAGCAGCACGCCCAGGCCGCCGGGATCGTACAGGCTGCGCGCCAGGTCGCCGACCTGGTGGCCGACCGCGAAGGCGGCCTGGCTGGCGCCGTCGTCCTGGCGCAAGCGGGGACGGTGGAGTTCGAGCCAGAGACGGCGCTCGCATTGGCGGAAGGCCAGCAGTTTCGATTTCGACAGGCGGATGGGCATGATCTGGTAGCTTGAGTTGGTTGACCGATTATTGCATTTTTGTTGCTAAAATGAAATAAAATTGCATGACTTTTCATCAGCCCAGGAAGCCGATCGAGGCCGGCTTGCCGCCCTTGAGCGCGCACTCCTGTTCCAGGGCCGCCACCAGCCGGGCGGCGTCCGCGAAGGGCGCGAAGCGGTGGCGGCGCGCGAGGGCGGCGAAATCGCCGGGCGTGAGGCGCTCGAGTCGGCGCACCCGCTCGAGGTCCGCGGGCAGCGGCGCGTCCAGGCCCAGCGCCGCGCACTGGCGCGCCAGCATCAGCGCGGACTGGCCGGCGCCGAGGTAATCGAGGCGGATCTTGATGTCGAAGCGGCGCAGCGCCGCCGGATCGATGTCGTCCATCAGGTTGGTCGAGGCGATGAAGACGCCGCCGAAGCGCTCCATGCGGGTCAGCATCTCGTTGACCCGGGTGACCTCCCAGGAGTGGCGCGCGCCCTCGCGCTCGCGCAGGAAGCTGTCGACCTCGTCGATCATCAGGAGGGCGCCTTCGCGCTCGGCCTGGCGGAAGGCGGCGGCGATCGCCTTTTCGCTGTCGCCGACCCACTTCGACATCAGTTCGGAGGCGCTTTTCAGCAGCAGCGGCATGCCGAGGTGCCCGGCCAGCCAGCGTCCGAAGGCGCTCTTGCCGGTGCCGGGCGGACCGTAGAGGCAGAGGCGGGCGCTGCGGCCGGCGGCGAGACCCTTCGCCAGCGCGGCCAGGTCGGTGTCGGCATTCAGGATCGCCGGGTCGTAGTGGGACGGCAGTTGCACGGCGGCGCCGGCTTCCAGCCCCGGATGGCCCTGGGCCTCGAGGGTGCGGCTGGCCAGCCATTCGAGGGCGCGGGCGCTGGCGGCTGCGTCGAAGCCACCGCGAATCGCACGCACCACCGAGGCCGCGCGGTCGACCACGGCCGGGGCCAGCGCCTCGGCCTGGGCCAGGCGCGCCAGGGTCGGTCCATCCACCAGGTCGCCGCATGCGGCCTGCAGGATGCGTTCGCGCTGGGCGCGCGGCGGGACCGGCACCTCGACCAGCACGTCGAAGCGGCGCATGAAGGCCGGATCGATACCGTCGATCTCGTTCGACAGCCACAAGGTCGGTACGCGATTCTGTTCCAGCGCGCGGTTCAACCAGCCCTTGCGCCGCTGCGCCAGGCCGCGGCCGCCGAGCGGGCTGGCGCCGTCGCTGAATACGTCCTCGACCTCGTCGAACAGCAGCAGGGCGCGGCGGCGGTCGAAGAAGCTCTGGGCGGCGCGGTAGGCGCGCAGGCGGCGTTCGCCGTTGACCGGGTCGCCGTCCTCGTCTTCGCTGGCGACTTCGAACAGCTCGCAGCCGAGGGCCGCCGCGAGGGCGCGCGCCAGTTCGCTCTTGCCGGTGCCGGGCGCGCCGTGCACGAAGATGTTCACGCCCTCGCGGCTGGCCGCCATGGCCTGGGTCAGGTAGGGACGCAGGATCGCCAGCGCTTCGCCGAGGTGGGGAAAGTCGTCCAGCGTCAGGCGCGCCGGCGCGCTCGGCGCCACGGTGTCGCGCAGCAGCGTGATCGGATCGGTCTCGGATCCGACGATCGATTCGGCGAACTGCTTGGACAGCAGGTCGAGCTTGGAGGTGAGGGTGCCGGTGCTGGCGTGGTCGACGCTCAGCAGTCCCGAGCGCGCCAGGATGCCTTGGCCGGCCAGCGCGGCGCGCACCCGGTCGGCGGGAAGGCCGAGCAGCAGGGCCAGCACGTCGACCACGGCCACCGAGGACAGCCGTCCGAGCTTGTCGGCGGCACGGTCGAGGGCGGGCTCGTGGTGCAGCATGGTGGCGAAGCTGAGGATGGCGCGTTCGGCGTCGTCGAGGCCCACCAGTTCGGCCAGCCGCGCGATATTCGTCTCCAGGATCGCGGGCAGGCCGTGGTCCTTGCCGCGCTCGGCCTGGCGGTGCAGTTCGCGCAGGCGGGCGCGCACGGCCGCCGGGTCGAAGTCGCGGTCCTCGGGGTCGATCCATTCTTCCAGGCCCAGGGCCTGGGCCAGGGCGTCGTCCATGAACGAACGGGGGCCCACCAGCTCGCGGTGACCGGCGAGCGGGACCATCATGCGCAGGATCCACAGGCGGGTGACGGGAACCAGGGGGCGCGGGGCGGTACGGGCGGTGCGGCGGCGATATGACGTCATGCATTTCCTCCTTTGATGCCGCCATTCTCCAGCGCGCTGCGACAAGTCATGTCGCAGCGGAAGAGCATGGGGATGTGCGCGGCGCCGGCACCGGGTTATGCTGGCCGCCTTTGTCAAGCACAGGAGCGCCAGTGTCGCAACCCACCCTCTACCGCGCCGAAGCGCGCAGCACCCTCAAGACCGGCGTGGCGTTCACGCGCCGCACCGGCTGCCGCCTGCCATCCAACGTGCCCTTCGTGGTCGACAACATCTGGGAATTCACGCGCCCGGACGGCATGCCGTCGCGCCGCCACTGCGTGTGTGCGAGCCCGACGCCCGCGCGCGCGCTCGAGGGTGCGAGCCAGGGCGAGACCAGGCGCGAAGACTACGTGGCCTGCCGGCTGGAGCTGGTGGGCAGCCCGCGCCTGCTGCAGATCGGCGTCAAGGATGCGCGTTACCACCCGGATGTCGAGAAGGTGCAGCAGGCCGTGCTGGGCGCCTTGCGCAAGGATGGCTGGGCGGAGGCGCCGCTCGAGCGCAAGCTGGCGCTGGCGCCGCTGTTCGTGCCGGGCGTGAGCCGCGAGGAACTGCGCGCGGCGATGGCGCGCGAGCCGCTGCTGGCCGAGGTGGTGGAGAGCGCCGCGGCCAGGGTCACGATCTGGACCCCGCTGGCGGCGCCGCATCCGGAGGGCGAAATCTTCTTCGAGCTGGACGAAGGCCAGGCCTTCATCCTGCATCCGCTGGCGGACCAGGCTTCAGGCGGGCGCGCCGCAGCGTGCTAGGTAGGCGCCGAACAGCTCGCGCAGCAGGGGGATGCGGGCGTTCAGGCGATGGTCGCCCTGCACCAGGTGCAGGGTGCAGCCGCGCAGGCGCGCAAAGCGGATCGCGTTCCCGCAGGGGATGACTTCGTCGTCCCAGCCGTGCACGATCTCGGTGTGCGCGGCCGGTACCGCCGGTTCCTGGCTCGGGTAGGCGGGAATGCCGAGGGCCGGCGCCAGCAGGAAGACGCCACGCGCGCCGAGCCGCATGGAAGCTTCGGCCGCGACCCAGCCGCCCATGCTCGATCCGACCAGCAGCAGCGGACCGCGCACGCCTGCGCAGGCGTCCAGCAATTGCGCCAACCGGGCCACCGGATCGGTGGTGTGCGAGTAGTCGAGGGCGGCAGCGTCCCAGCCGTGCTGCCGCGCCACCGCGGCGAGGGCGACGATCTTGCTGCCGCCCGGGCCGCTTTCCTTCCCGTGCATGAAATGGACCAGTCCTCGGCTCATCGGTATGTCTCCTTCAGCGGCCGGCGATCAGCGAGGCCAGCAGGTTGCCATGTCCTACCAGGTGGTGGCGCGCATCGCGCGTGGTGTCGCTGCGCGGATCATAAAAGCCGACGACGTGGTAGCGTGCGTCTCTGGCGGTTTGTTGGCCGTCGGCGGCGGTGTCGATGTAGCCGATGGTGTGGTAGCGCGCATCGGTCAGGGTTTGTCTGCTCATCGTTTCTCCTGGTGGTGTCGTGGTGCGGCCAAGGTAGGGCAGGCGGCGACAGGCGATGTCGCAGCGCGCATGCGACGCCGCCTGTCGCGGCCGGCCCCAGACTGGAGCCTCGTCGAATCGAAAGGAACAGGCATGGATGAGGTTTACGTGGCCGGCGACGGCTTCATGGTGGTCGCCGGCGGGCAGACCGGCGCCGACCGCGCGGCGCTCGACTGGGCGATCGAACAGGGCATCCCGCACGGCGGCTGGTGCCCGCGCGGCCGCAAGACCGAGGACGGCGTGCTGCCCGAGCGCTACCATCTGAAGGAGACCCCGGCCGCCGCCTATCTGCAGCGCACCGAATGGAATGTGCGCGACAGCGACGCCACCCTGATCTTCACGCTCGACGACCGCCTCGACGGCGGTTCGAAACGCACCGCCGCCTTCGCGGACAGCCTGGGAAAGCCCTGGCTGCAGGTGCGTCCCGGCGTCCATCCGAAATACGTGGCGCGCTTCCTGGCGCGGCATGGCGTAGAGGTGCTGAACGTGGCCGGCAAGCGCGAATCGTCGGCGCCGGGAATCGGCGAACTGGTGCGACAGGTGCTGTCGCAGGCGATACAGCGATAAGGAGACGGAGATGGCGCATATCGTCCTGCTGGGGGATTCGATCTTCGACAACGCCCCCTACGTGCCCGCCGGGACCGAGGTCCAGGCCCGCCTGCAGTCGCTGCTGGAAGGCAGCCACCGCGTCTCCCTGCTGGCCCGCGACGGCGCGGTGCTGGCCGACATGCTGGAGCATGTGGCGCGCCTGCCGTCGCTGCCGCAGGCGGCCGACTGGCTGGTGGTGAGCTGCGGCGGCAACGACGTGCTCGGCCTGGTGGGCGCGATGCAGTCCAGTGTCGGCTCAGTGATCAAGGCGGCGAGCCTGCTGGCCGACTGGCAGGCCGGCTTCCGACGCGACTACCGGCGCATGCTGAACGTCGTGCTGTCCAGGCGGAGGCCGGTGGCAGTGGCCACGATCTACGATGGCGTGCCCGGCCTCGAGCCGGGATTGCGCACCGCGCTAGCGCCCTTCAACGACGTGATCCTGCGCGAGGCCGTTGCGCACCGGTTGCCGGTACTCGACCTGCGCCTGGTCTGCGGCGAGGCCGGCGACTATTCGACGGTCTCGCCGATCGAGCCCTCGGCGCAGGGCGGCGCGAAGATCGCCGCTGTGATCGCGCAACTGGTGCGCGAACAGGATCCGGCCGCGCCGCGGACGGTCGTATATGGCGGCGCCTCATCCTGATTGCATGGGATTTCCCGTTGGCAATATTTTTGGTAACATGAGATTTTGAACCGATGGCCGCTGGCACGCCCGGCGCCACTCAATCACCATGCCCGGACAGATCGAACACATCGACGCCATCGCACGCCGGAAGGGGCGCGCCGTGCTGTATCTCGAATTCCATCCCCAGCCTTTCGAGGAATGGCGCGACTATCGCTATGAAGAGGATCCGATGCGCGCCACCGTGCTGGCCTGGCTGGACGCGCACGCCGTGCCCTGGACCCCATGCGGTCCCTTTGCCAATCCAAACGTGATGGCGCCCTGGCTGGGCCAGGTCTACCTGGACGTGCCCTACGACGAGTCCTTGCCCGCTTACCGCGTGCTGTGCGACTACCTCGAGCATCCTGACGGGACGATCCGTCACGAAGGAGTGCGCTTCTACGCCATGCCGCTGGACCACGCGATGCGCAACGCCGCGCACGACGAACCCGGCTTCTGGGAACGCTGGGCGGAGGACTTCTGATGCCGACCAACCAGCAATCCCTCCTGCGCCAATGGCATATGCTGCGCATGGTGCCGCGCGCGCCTGCCAAGGTCTCGGCCAAGGATTTGTGCGAACGCCTGTGCGCGGCCGATTTCAACGTGACCAAGCGGACCGTCGAGCGCGACCTGAAGGAATTGTCGAACGTGTTCCCGATCGCCGTCGACAACCGCGACAAGCCCTACGGCTGGAGCTGGCTGCGCGACGCCTCGAGCTTCGACCTGCCGGGCCTGACCCTGCCGGAAGCCCTGACCCTGACCCTGGTCGAGCAGCACCTGCGTCACCATCTGCCGCCCAGCGCGGTCGACGCCCTGCGCCCACACTTCCAGTCGGCCGCCCGCACCCTGTCGACGGTGGCCGACAGCACGCCCTCGCGCGCCTGGCTGGACAAGGTGCGCAGCGTGCCGCCCCAGCAGCCGCTGCTGCCGCCGCGCCTGGACGACGACTGCCAGCGCGGCATCTACCTGGCGCTGATGCAGGACCGCCAGCTCAAGCTGCATTACCGCAAGCGCGACGCAGAGGCCGCGACCGTCTACCCGTCCGTTCATCCGCTGGCCGTGGTGCAGCGCGGCGGCCTGGTCTACCTGGTCTGCATGTTCGCCGGCTATGACGACGTGCGCACCCTCGCGCTGCACCGGGTGCAGCAGGCCGAGGTGCTGTACGAGTCGGCGCGCCGGAATGCCGGTTTCGACATCGACGCCTATATCGCTTCCGGCCAGTTCGGCGTCATCGCCGGCGCCCCGGTCAGGCTGCGGGCGGTCTTCACGCGCGCCGCCGGCGAACACCTGTTCGAGACGCCGCTCAGTGCCGACCAGGTGCTCACGGGCGATGGCGACGGCCGGCTGCAACTGACGGCCACGGTGCCGAATACCCGCGAACTGGTGTGGTGGCTGCTCGGCTTCGGCGACGGCGTGGTGATCCAGGAGCCGGCCGGCCTGCGCGAGGAACTGGCCGGGATTGCGCAGCGGATGGCGGCGGCCTATGCCTGAGACGCGCCAGCGCCTCGATTACTCTCAACCCGAAAGTACTGATAGATGAAGAAACCACACGCACACCGCGCCATCCTGGTGCTCGAATCGCCCTGGGGGCTCGACGACGCGGACGCCAACCGCAGCAGCGTCATCCCGTTCATCGAGGGAGTGGCAAAGCTCGCCGGCGACACCGAGGTGTTCCACGCGAACTTCTATGACAAATCGAGTTTCGCCAAGGCGCTCGACTGCCTGTGCAAGACCCGTTACCGCAACACGACGGTCTACATTGCCGCCCACGGCAGCGAAAGGCGTGTCGGCAACGTCGATCTGCTGGAAGCGCTCGTCCAGATCAACAGCAGGTCGCGCGACTACAACATCACCGGCGTGCTGCTCGGCGCCTGCTATGCCGTCAAGGCATCGAGCACGCTGCAGGCCTGCATCGAAGAGAGTGCGATTCGCTGGTGTGTCGGCTATGCCTCGAGCGCCAAGTGGATGGAAGGCACGCTGATCGACTGCGCCATTCTTTCCGTGATGAGCGAATTGACGGAGGCGGACCACCGCGATGCGGACCGCCTGACGGAGGCGCTGGCGGAAGCGCTGGCGCCATTCTCGGCGAGCTATCCGATCGGCGAAGACGGCAAGGACCGTCCGGTTACCTTGAAAGATTCGTTGCAAGCGGTGGTCCAGCCTGCCGGCCAGGGATACAAGGCGCGCAACGTGAGTGGGCAGGTGTTTCATGCGCATGCGCGGCGCCAGATCTGACGGCGCATCGAGATGAAGAAACACGAATACCTGCGCGATCCCGAAGTCGCTGCTTTCGTCGAATGGATGGGAGCTAACCTGGGGGCCGACTCGACGCGCGGCCACGGCTATGTCCTTCCGCGCGAGCAGCGGCTGTGGTTTCGCAACCTGGCCGATGCATTCGCCCTGTACGCATGGCGCTTCAATTTCCTGCGCCTCGACGGGCGGCGCTGTTCCGGCATGAGCTTCGCGGAAAGCAAGGCGGTGCTCGACGTCTTGCAGGCACAGTTGCGCACTGCGCTGGAAGCGGGGGACGATGCCCTGGTTCGCGATGCGGCCGTCGAAGTGGTGCGCTGGGGCGGCGTCGCGCCGCATAACGAGGAGTGGTTGCGCGTCAATAAGAACGGCCTCGCCGCGCTGATCGGTCGGGTCAGGGTGGCGATCGGGCAGCAGGACGACGCGGCGGACTTCTGTCCAGGCCTGCGCTTCAATGCGGGCATGACGAAAGTGTATTCGCCTATGCCCACATGCGCTGGAACCTGCGGGCCAGCTGGATCGTCGAGCAACTGTTGCAAACGCAGTGTGGTACGCCTTTCGGCACCGGCCCGGACGCCAGCCGCAAACTGGAGGCGGCGCTGTTCATGTGGGGTTACGATCTCGCGGAGCCAGCACCGGCGCCGGTGCTGGGCGCAGCCTAGTTACCGGCAGCCTGGCTGAGCATCGCCGCCAGGCAGCGTTCCGCCGCAACCGACAGCACCAGCTCCGCCGCCATCTGCGCCCGCGTCAGGGCCACGAACAGGCGCCGGCGCGCGGCGTCGTCCAGCGACGCGAAATCGAACTCGGTGATCACGACCGCCGGCGCGCTCTGGCCCTTGTAGCGGTAGACCGATTCGACCAGCAGCTCGCCCTCGCTCCAGCGCGGCTCGCCGTTGCGGTCGTATTCGCCGGTGAAGCGGCGGGTGCGCCACGGGCCGATGCCGACCCGGTTGAGCAGGGCGGAACGCTCGCGGCCACGTCCGCCGACGACCGCGATGGCGGCCAGCGCAAAGCCGCGCGCCAGCAGCGCGGCAACCGCGGCTTCGGTCTGGGCCAGCAATTCCTCGTCGGAGCCGTAGCTGCGGATGCCCGGCAGCTCGCCCGGATAGGGGTTCAGGCTGCGGACCGGCGGATCGACCAGGGCGAAGGCATTGATGGTGTCGCAGATCGCGCGCGGGCTGCGGAAGTTGTCGCTGCAGCGGACCGTGACCGCCTCGCCCAGCTCGAAGCCTTCGTGCTGGTACAGGCGCTGGGATTCGTCCTCCAGCACGTAGAGCTTGCCGCCGGGGCGCAGGCGGCTGCACAGGCTTGCCACCCAGGCAGCGTCGAAGTCCTGGGCCTCGTCGATGACCAGCAGGTCGAGGGAGGGCGCGAAGCCTGCGCTGGCCTCCAGGTAGGCCGCGGTGGTGCGCTCGAAGCCTTGGGGAGAAAACTCCGGCTCGCCGTGCACGCGGCGAAAATGGTCGACGCAGAGTTCGTGGAAGTTGACGACGTCGGCTTTCGGCGAGGCCAGCCGGCGCACGTGGTCGGCCAGGGTCCGGTTGAAGCATACATAGGCGGCATGCAGGCCGGCGCCGGCCGCGTCTTCGAGCAATTGCAGGGCAAGCTGGGTCTTGCCCGAACCCGCGGTGGCCTGGATGCGGAAGACCCCCGACGGCGCCTCGATGCGCGGCACCCAGGTCGCCAGGCCGTCCGACAGGCGCCGCCCGGCGCCCTGCAGCTGGTCGCGCATCGCCGCCAGGTCGGGCGTGACGCGGAACTGGTTCAGCAGCAGGCGCCGCAAGGCTTCACGGTCGGCGCCGGCCTGCGCCTCGTCCAGCCAGGCGCGGACGGTCGACACCATCTGGCCGTAGCGGGAGGCGTCGATGATGCGCTCGCGCGGCATCGAGATCACCTGGCTGTCGCCTAGTTCGTAGTCGGGCAGGACCAGGCAGCTCATCAGGGTGCCGTCGAGTCCCGCTTCCTGCAGGCGTCTCTGCATGGCGATGCGCTGCAGGCGGCCCTGGCGCGCGACGTCGGATTCGCCGTCGCCGTAGAGCTTGAAGATCCCGCCATCGCGCAGCACCACCGCGCCGGCCTTCACCTCCAGCAGCAGCAGCGCGCCGGCCGGCGACAGCACGGCGATGTCGATCTCGCCATAGCAATCCCGCCCGCCGTTCAGCGTATGCAGGGCGATGTTGTGGAAGACGTCGAATCCGGCAGGCAGGTGGTCGCGCAGGCGCTCGAGGACTTCGAGTTCGCGGAAGCGGCCGCCGTCGATGYGCAGGGGAGGAAGCAGGTGGGGAGAAACGGTGGCCATGGCACGCGGCAAAGTGAAGGACTTTCCTATTATCAGTAAAGATGCCGGTCTTGCACAGTCTTCGCTGCCGCGGCTGTGGGGAATTTGATGTTGCTTGGAGGATATTTCTATGGCAATGTTCGTGTTCACGTGTGCGGACGGCAGGCCTTTCCGTGCATATATGAATAAATAGAACGGAGAAACCCCATGCAGGGAAAACACCTCTCGTACGCCCTCGTGAGCACGACGCTCGCGATCGGCATGACGACCGCCGCGATCGCCGCACCGGCCAATACGGCCCAGTCGCCGGCCAGCGCGGCCGCCGCCAGCGCCTACAACCAGCCGCCGAAGGAAATCCTCGACGTCATGCGCGCGCCGCCGCCGCCGTCGCCCTCGCTCAGCCCGACGCGCGACAAGCTGATGCTGATCACGATGGAGGAATACCCGTCGATCGCCAAGGTGGGCACGCCCTTCCTGCGCCTGGCGGGCGTGCGCATCGAACCGGGCAACCACAGCCAGCACGACACCCCGGGCGGCTATGGCATCCCACCCTGCGTGAGCGCCATCGACCTGGTCCAGGTTGCCGACGGCAGGCAGACGAAGGTGAAGCTGCCGGCCGGCGCCTGCCCGCGCCGCCCGGTGTGGAGCGCGGACGGCCAGCGCTTCGCCTTCGAGAACATCACCAACGAAGCGGCTGAACTGTGGGTCGGCGACGCCAAAACCGGCGCCGTGCGCCGCCTGCCTGGCGTGCGCCTGAACCAGATGTTCGGCGACCAGATGCAATGGATGCCCGACCAGAAGACCCTGCTGGTCAAGCTGGTGCCGGCCCGCAAGGCGCCGCCGCCGGAAGCGCCGGGCGCCGCCGGCCCCGGCATCCAGGAATCCATCGGTGCGACGGGCCAGAGCAGCACCTACGAAAACCGCGACACCCTGCGCAACCGCTACGACGAAGAGCTGTTCAACTACTACGGCACCTCCCAGCTGGCGCTGGTCGATGCCGCCAGCGGCAAGGTCACGCCGGTCGGCAAGCCCGGCATGTACGAGGAACTGGATGTGGCGCCGGACGGCCGCCACGCCGTCGTGGTCGAGATCCGCACCCCGTATTCCTATGTCACCACCTTCGACCGCTTCCCGAAACAGATCAATATCTGGGACCTGAGCCAGCGCGCGGCCAACGGCGCCAACCCGGTGGTGCGCGAAATCGCCGCGCTGCCGCTGGCCGACCGCGTGCCGAACCGCGGCGTGCCGACCGGTCCGCGCAACTTCAGCTGGCGTCCGCTTGATCCCGCGACCCTGCTCTGGGCCGAAGCGCTGGACGGCGGCAATCCGAACGTCCAGGCGGCCGAGCGCGACAAGCTGATGATGCTGAAGGCGCCGTTCAATGGCGCGCCTAGCGAAATCACCCGCACCCAGCAGCGCTTCGGCGGCCTGGCCTGGAGCGAGCAGCCGGGCGTGGCCCTGCTGAGCGACTACGACGTCAACCGCAAATGGGTCCGCACCTGGCAGATCAATGTCGACGATGCGAACAACTCGCGCCGCCTGATCTGGGATATGTCGAGCGACGAGAAGTACGCCGATCCGGGCCGCCCGGTGCGCCGCCAGCTGGCCAACGGCTTCCCGGTGATCCGCGTCGACGGCGACACCATCTACCTGTCGGGCACGGGTTCGTCGCCGGACGGTGACCGTCCTTTCCTCGACAGGTTCAACCTGAAGACCCAGCAGGCCGAGCGCCTGTTCCGCAGCAGCAAAACCTCGTATGAGCAGTTCATCGGCTTTGCCGGCAACGACACCGGCCGCCTGCTGACCTGGTACCAGTCGGCCACCGAGACCCCGAACGCCTTCGTGCGCACCCTGGGCGCGAGCACCACGGCCGCCGCCGGCGAGCCAGGCTACGCCTCGTCGAGCGCGGCGCTGACCCATCTGCTTGACCCGACCCCGCAGGTCCGCGAGATCAAGAAGCGCCTGGTCAAGTACAAGCGCGCCGACGGCATCGAGCTGTCCTTCACCCTGTACACCCCGCCGGGCTACAAGGAAGGCACGCGCCTGCCGACCATCCTGAACGCCTATCCGCTCGACTACGCGGACGCGTCCAAGGCCGGCCAGACCACCGGCTCGCAAGCCACCTTCACCCGCCTGCGCCAGTACCGCCTGCTGCTGCTGTCGGGCTATGCCATCATCGACAGCGCCGCCTTCCCGATCGTCGGCGATCCGCGCAAGGCCTACGACACCTATACCGAGCAGCTGGTGGCGAACGCCAAGGCGGCCGTCGACGAAGCCGTGCGCCTGGGCGTGACCGATCCGGACCGCATCGGCGTGACCGGCCACAGCCACGGCGCCCTGATGACCGCCAACCTGCTGGCGCATTCGACCCTGTTCAAGGCCGGTGTGGCCACCAGCGGCTCCTATAACAAGTCGCTGACCCCCTTCGGCTTCCAGAACGAGCGCCGCTCGGTGTGGGAAGCGCCGGACGTCTACACCAAGGCCTCGACCTTCTATTACGCGGACAAGCTGAAGACCCCGCTGCTGCTGGTGCACGGCGCTGACGATGCCAACCCGGGCACCACGCCGCTGCAGTCGGTCAAGCTGTATGAAGCGATCCGCGGCAACGGCGGCGTGACCCGCCTGGTGATGCTGCCGCACGAGCCGCACTGGTACGCGGCGCGCGAGTCGAACGAACAGCTGGTGTACGAGATGCTGCGCTGGTTCGACAAGTACGTGAAGAATGCCGCACCGGCAGGCGCGGCGACGCAGACGGCCAGCCGCTGATCCGCTGAAGCTCCGCCACATTGAAAAGCCTGCTTCGGCAGGCTTTTTTTTCGCGCGGATATTTCTGGCAAACTAAGAGCTATCGCGCACCAGCGCACTTTGGGGAGTCAGCAGATGTCCACCATTCCCGCGACCGTGGAGCAGGGCATCCAGGCCGCCGGCGTCGGCCGGTTCCAGTACCGGCTGTTCGTCATCTTCGGCCTGGTCTGGATGGCCGACGCCATGCAGGTGCTGTCGATCGGCTTCAGCGCGCCATCGATTGCCCGGACCTTCGGCATCGCCATGCCGCGGGCGCTCGAGAGCGGGACCTTGTTCTTCATCGGCATGCTGGTCGGCGCCTTCGTCTTCGGCCGCCTGGCGGACCGGATCGGGCGCCGCCCGGTGCTGATGGGCGCGGTCATCATCGATGCCTGCTTCGGCGTGGCGTCGAGCTTCGCGCCCGATTTCGCCTGGTTGCTGGCGCTGCGCTTCCTGACCGGCATCGGCGTCGGCGGCACCCTGCCGGTGGACTACACGATGATGGCCGAATTCCTGCCCAGCGACCGGCGCGGCCGCTGGCTGGTGCTGCTCGAATCTTTCTGGGCGGTCGGCACCCTGCTGCTGGCGGTGCTGGCCCTGGTGGCGCTGCGCTGGGGCGACGACGCCTGGCGCGTGATTTTCTTCGTCACCGGCATTCCGGCCCTGATCGGCGTCGTCCTGCGGCTCTACGTGCCGGAGTCGCCGATGTACCTGAACCGCAACGGCATGCCGGACAAGGCGCGCATGGTGCTGGAGCGGGTCGCCAGGGTGAATGGGCGAGAGGGCGCGATTCCAGCGCTGCATCCCGAACAGCCGGCGCCGACCTCGCTGCTGGCACTGTTTTCCGCCGGCCTGCGCCGCAGGAGCATCTGCCTGTTCCTTGCATGGGCCCTGATCTCGATTGCGTATTACGGCGTGTTCGTTTACCTGCCGGTCCGCCTGAGCGCCCAGGGTTTCGGCTTCATGCGCGGCCAGGAATTCCTGATCCTGCTGGCGCTGGTGCAGCTGCCCGGTTTTGCGCTGTCGGCCTACGGCGTCGAACGCTGGGGACGCAAGCCGACCCTGGTGGGCTTCCTCCTGCTGAGCGCCGCCGGCTGCATGTTCTACAGCTTCGGCAGTTCCACGCTGGTGGTCGTCGGATCGACTTTGCTGATGAGCTTTGCGCTGCTGGGCACCTGGGGGGCGCTGTATGCCTTCACGCCGGAGGTGTATCCGACCGGCCTGCGCGCCAGCGCCATGGGCACGGCGGGCGCCCTGGCGCGCTTCGGCGGCCTGTTCGCGCCGGCCATCGTCGCGCCCGTGATGGCGACCCGGTTCACGCTGTCGCTGGTGATGCTGGCGGCTTTCCTGGCGGCCGGCGCGGTCGCGGTGCTGTGCGTCGACGTCGAATCCCGCAAGCGCGCACTGGATTAAGGCCGCGGCTTTTTGCCGATCGTGAGCCCGGCGCCCAGCGACGACGCCAGCGCCAGCAGCGCGGACAGCGCCATCACCCGGCGGAAGCCGGCGACGAAGGATTCCGCAACGGCGCGCTCGACGGCTTGCCGCTCGCTCGGCGGTGTCGAGTCGGGCAGGCGGATCGCCGCCAGCTTGCCGCGCTGGGCCTGGACTTCCGCCCGCAGCGGGGCCGGCAGCGTCAGCTCGTTCAAGCGCTGCGCCAGGGCGCGGTCGAAGGACTGGCTCATCACGATGCCCAGCAGGGCGATCGCCAGCAGGCCGGCCGCGCGCGACACCGCGTTGTTGACGCCGGAGGCCAGGCCGGCGCGGCCCGCATCGAGGGTGTTCATGACCGTGGTCGTCAGCGGCGCAACCGTGACCGTCATGCCAAAGCCCAGCACCAGCACGGCCGGCAACCAGGCGCTCCAGTAACTGCCGCCGATGCCGGGCAGGGCGAACAGGGCGAAGCCGGCGGCCGCAATCGCCGGTCCGGCCACCAGCGGACCGCGGGCGCCGAAGCGGTCGACCAGCCCGCCCGCCCAGCGCGACAGCGAGAACATCAGCAAAACGAAAGGCATCAGGGCGGCGCCGGCCGCGGTGGCCGAATAGCCCTGCACCTGGATCAGGTTCAGCGGCAGGAAGAACATCAGGCCCCCCAGCGCCGCATACAGCAGCAGGGTCAGCAGGTTGGCACCGCTGAAATCGCGCGAACGGAACAGGGCCAGCGGCAGCATCGGCGCCGGATGCCGCAGCTCGACGAGGACGAAGGCGCCGAAGGCCAGCGGCGCCAGCAGCAGGGCCGCAGCCACGCTTGGCGCGCCCCAGCCGCGCGTGGACGACTCGATCAGGCCGAACACCAGGCAGCCGAGGGCCGCGCTGACGAGCAGGGCGCCGAGCCAGTCCGGGCGCCGCGGCGCATCTTGGCTGCGGCTTTCGGGCACATGCCGGAAGGTGAGGAAGAGGACGATCGCCACCAGCGGCAGATTGATCCAGAAGGCCAGGCGCCAGGACACGTGTTCGATCAGGAAGCCGCCCAGCACCGGGCCGAGGGCGGCCGTAATGGCGCTGTAGCCGGACCAGGTGCCGATGGCGCGGCCGCGTATGTTCTCCGGGAAGGAGGCGCTGATCAGCGCCAGGCTGCCCGGTACCAGCAGYGCGCCGCCGACTCCCTGCAGCGCCCTGGCCCAGATCAGCTGCTGGATGCCGTTCACCAGCCCGCACACGGCGGAGGCCGCGCCGAAGACGACCACGCCAATGGCGAATACCCGGCGCCGCCCGTAGCGGTCGCCCAGGCTGCCGCCGAGCAGCAGGAGAGCGGTCAGCAGCAGGGTATAGGATTCGATCACCCACTGCGCCTGCGCCACCCCGGCGTTGAATTCCCTTTGCAGGGCGGGCAGGGCCACGTTGACGACGGTGCCGTCGATGAACACCATGCCGGAAGCCAGGATGCTGTTCGCCAGCACCCACACCCGCGCCGCCGGCGCGCAAGGCTGGCCGTCATCCTGCACAGCTTTCGAGTCGGCATTCATGTCCGAACTCTAGCACTTGGCGCGCGTCTTGGGCGCTCCTTGGGCGCCCCTGGACTGTCCGCTATCAGGCGTTTCCTGCCTGCCGCACGGCCGCGACCAGGCTGTCGAGCCGCGTCCCTTCGCAGCTGATCGCCACCCCGTCCGGAAACGCCGGCGCGCTCAGTTTGGTCAGCACCGAGCCGCTGGGCATTTCCACCGCCAGCCGCGCCCCGCGCTCCCAGGCGTGGCGCACCGTGTCCGCCCACAGGACCGGCCTTGCCATGTTGGCGGCCAGGTCGGCGCCGATGCGGCGGCCGTCGAAGAGGGCGCGCGCCAGGCTGCTGCTGATCCAGGCGATGCGCGGACGTTCCAGCGCCACCTGGTCCATGGCGCAGGCCAGGGTGCGCGCCTGCTCGTCCAGCAGTTCGCAGTGCGAGGGCACCGGCACCGCCAGGCGTTCGGCGCGCTGGGCACCCTGGCCGAGTGCGAGTGCGGCCACCGCATCGAGGGCAGCGCCGGCGCCGGCGATCACGATCTGGCGCGGCGCATTCAGGTTGGCCAGATAGACTTCGCTGCCGGGACCATGGACCCGGGCCACCAGCGGCTCGAGCTGCTGGCGGGTCAGGCCGCCGATTGCCGTCATGCCGTAGCCTGACGGGTAGGCGTCTTCCATCAGGCGCCCGCGCAGTTCGACCAGGCGGACCGCGTCGCTGAAAGCCAGGACCCCGGCCGTCACCGCCGCCGGCCAGGCGCCGATCGAGAGGCCGGCCACCATCGTCGGCGCCGCTTCGTGGGCCGCCAGTACCCGCGCCATCGCGACGCCGGCCACCAGCAGGCAAAGCTGGACCGCAACCGTGGAGCGCAGCGCGTCCTCGCTGTCCAGCGCCAGTACGTCCCGCGATAGTGCTGCGGAGGCCTCGGCCAGCGTGCGCGCGGTTTCCGGATGATCCGGCAGCGTGTGCAGCATCCCGGGTTTTTGCGCGCCCTGGCCGGGGAAGGTGAACAGGACGCTCATGCCGCCTCGCTCGCCGCCGGCTGGGGCTGCGGTTCCCAGGGATTGTCCACCAGTTGCGGGCCGTGCCCGGTTTTCAGCATGGTCTTGCCGCCGCGCGCGTATTCCATCAGGGCGAAGCCGCCGGCGCCGGTGTCGATCTGGATGTCGATGCGGCAGCCGTCGTATTCATGCAAGGTGCATAATTCGGCCGTTAATGCAGGCGACAAGGGCTGCGGCGACCGCACCAGCAGATCCAGGTCGCTGGTGGGCCGCAGCACGGGCAGGCCGCTGGCCAGCCAGAAACCGGCGCCGCCGGCCGGACCCCAGTCCAGGTCCAGGTCCCGCAGGCGCGGCGCCAGCGCAAGCAGGGCGGCGATGCAGGGAAGGGCATCCGCGAAACCTTCGACGCGGCCCGGCGCCCGCAGCAGCTCATGGGCCAGCTGCCGCGGCGTGATCCTGCGTGCGATGTCGGCCAGGGCGATGTGGCCGGCGCAGCGCTCGTTGCGCTGCAAGCCGCGCGCGCCGACCGCCGCGCGCTCCGGCCCGGCCGCCGCGCGCCGCACCACCACCGGCGCCTGCTCCAGCCAGAGCGCGTCCAGCCAGCCGGGCCGGGTAGCGCAGGCGCAGGCCTCGAAGGCTCCGGGGTGGCGCAGGAACAGCAGGTCGTGCGGCCGCGGCATGTCCATCTCAGCCCACCAGAGAACGGGTCGCGAAGAACAACAGCGAGGGTCCGAGCAGGCAACCGAGGCCGGTGTGGAAGGTCGCGACCAGGGCGCCGTAGGGAACCAGGGCGCGGTCGGTGGCCGCCAGGCCCGCCGAGACGCCGCTGACGGTGCCGGCCAGGCCGCCGAATACCATCGCCGAGCGCGGCGTGCGCAGGCGCAGGAAGCGCGCCGCCGCCGGCGTGCCGACCATCACCATGATCGATTTCACCAGACCGGTGGCGATGGACAGCGCCATGATGTCGGACGGTGCGCCGATCGCGGCGCCGGTCACCGGGCCGACGATGTAGGTGACGGCGCCGGCGCCGATGGTGGTGATGCTGACGGCGTCGCGGTAGCCGAAGCTCCAGGCCACGCAGGCGCCGACGATGAAGGGCAGCACGGTCCCCAGCAGCAGGGCGGCAACGCCGACCAGGCCGGCCTTGCGCGCCTCGACCACCTGCACCTCGAAGGCGGTGGCGGTGATGGCGAAGTCGCGCAGCATGGCGCCGCCCATCAGGCCGACGCCGGCGAACAGCGAAACGTCGGCCAGGCCTTTCTGGCCGCCGGTCTGGATGCCGCCCCAGTAGGCCAGGATCAGGCCGATCAGGATTGCGATCGCCGAGCCGTGCACGCGGCCGAAGGTGAGGCGCTTCGACAGCTGCATGGAGACGATCATCACCACGCCGACCAGCGCGAAGGCCAGTACGAGGCCATTGTGTTTGGCGGTTTTTTCGAGCAGTTCCAACATGATCGTCTCCTCAGGCGCGATGCGGCGCGGCGTGTGCCTTGGCTTCCGCCTCGGGCACGTTGCGTTCGGTACGGTTGATCAGCGAGACGAAGCAGGCGCACACCAGTACGCTGCCGAACGCCGCGAGCAGGGCCACCGGGCCGCCGCGCAGGGCCGCGACCACGTTCTGGGTGGCGGCCATCGCCACCACCACCGGGATATACATCGCGCCCCAGAAGCCCACGCCCATCTCGGTGGTCTGCGGCATCAGTCCGCGCTTGTGCAGCCAGAGCCGCGCGCAGATCAGCAGGATCATGGCGATGCCGACCCCGCCGACGTTGGTTTTGACGCCCAGCAGCGTCCCGAGCAGGTCGCCCAGGAAGATGCCGAGCAGGTGGCACACGGCCAGCAAAGCGGTTCCATAGATAATCATGTCTGTCTCCTATACTTCGTCCAAGAAATGGGGGCGGGCGCCGGATGTTGTTATTGGAGGCGTCCCGCGGGTTCACGCGGCGGTCGTCAGTCGGCGTCCTCCCATTGCGCTTGCAGGAGTTCGCGCACGCGGCGCGAAGCCTGGCGGTGCTGTCCGTTCAACCGGCCGGAGAGATCGCGTTCGCGGTCTTCCAGGATGTCGGCCAGCGCCGCTTCGAGTGCGGCCTGGACGAGGGCGATGTCGCGCTCTCCGGGCAGCGTCAGGTCGTTCAACCGCAGCACCTTCCACAAAATACCCAGCGAGGCGAAGCTCTGGATGTCGTAGGCCATCGGCGGCACGGTGGCGGCCAGCTTTTCCAGCGCCTCGACAGAGCGCAGGGTCACGCGCGCCGCCGAGGCCTTGCCCATCGCATGCACCATCACCGCCGGGTCGTCCAGCGCGATCAGGCGGTTGGCCTGGTAGCCGTGTGCCAGGAAGGCGCCCGACATCGCCAGACCGACGATCAGGCCGATGACCGGATGGCCGGCCTGGCGCGCCTTGGCATAGGCGCCGGCGGCGCCGGCCAGGGCCTGGTGGATGCCGAAGGCTTCTTCGCGCCGGCCGTAGGCCTGGCTCGGCACGTCGATCACGGCGACGATAGGGCGTTTCACCGGGGCGTCGCGGTCCATGGCGACCACTTCCTGCACCGCGCTGGCCAGCTGCCAGCCTTCGACCAGGCCGACTTCGCCGTTGCGGGCGCGCGGGAAGCGGTTGTCCGGATCGGGGACCACGGCGATATAGCGGGCCGGCTGGCCGGCCAGCACGGCATCGCAGACCTGGACGGCGGCCCAGTCATGCGCGGTGCGGGCGCCGCCGGTGAGCAGGCGCAGCCACGTGGCGCCACGGGTGGGCTTCTGTTGTTCCATCATGCGTCTCCCTGGATCGGGTTGTAGATTGCGCGCACGTCTTCCGGCGTCGCCTGTTCGCGCGTGTCGACGCGCCGCAGGCAGGCCAGGTAGTGGTCGGCGCGTTCGCTGCGGTGCCGCGCCGGCACGCCCCGGGCGAACAGGCGCAGCACGGTGGCGCGGATTTCGTCGGTGTCGTCCGCCACGCAGGCGTCGGCCAGGCCGCTGGCGACGCGCTGCTCGCCGCCGGTCAGGCCCCAGATCAGGCCGCGCTTCTTCGAATCGAACTCCGCGACGCCGGCTTCCTGCTCGATCACCTGCGGTCCGTTCAGGCCGAGCCTCGCTTCCCGTGTCAGCACCAGCCAGGAGCACAGGCCGGCGGCGATCRACATGCCGCCATAGCAGCCCACCGTGCCCGCGCTGACGCCGATCACCGGCTGGTAGYGGCGCAGGTCGACGATGGCGGACTGGATCTCGGCGATGCTGGCCAGGCCCAGGTTGGCTTCCTGCAGGCGCACGCCGCCGGTCTCGAACAGGATCACGGCGCGGGTCGGGATGCCGCGCCGGTTGTCGCGCGCCGCCAGTTCCAGCGCGCCCGCGATCTTGGCGCCGGCGATCTCGCCCATGCTGCCGCCCTGGTAGGCGCCTTCGATGGCCAGCACCACGGTCGGTTGGCCATCCAGCTTGCCCTTGGCGACCACCACGCCGTCGTCGGCCTGGGTCACCAGCTTCTGCATCGCCAGCCAGGGCGAGTGCAGGCGATCGAAGGGGCCTGCCAGCTCGCGCATGCTGCCTGGATCCAGCAGCGCCTGGGCGCGGCTGCGGGCGCCGCGCTCGATGAAGCTGTCGCGCTTCAGCAGGCGGTCGATATTCGGGTCGATGTCGGTGCTCATGGCGTATTTCCTCCTTGCGTCACCTCTTCGAAGGCCTGCTCGATGCGCATCCGCACCACGCCCGGCGTGGCGCCGTTGTCGTTGATTTCGATGCGTGCGGCCGGCAGGCTGCCCGGACCGAGCACGCGTTCCAGCAGCGCCTTCCAGGTGCCGCCGTAGCCGTCGACCGACGTCTGCACCGCCACCGTGGTGCGGCCGGCGGGTCCGGGTTCCAGCAGGACCTCGAGGTCGCCCGAGGCCACGACCCCGGCCACCGTGCGTCCGGCAAGCGGCTGGCCGGCGCCGAATTCGAATTGAAGTCTTTCCATGATCTACGCGTCTCCTTGCGACTGTTCTGTTTCGATGCGGTCGAGCAGCAGCGCCGCCGCCAGCAGGTCGGCGGCGCCGCCCGGCGACACGTGCAGCAGGCGCATGCGCGTCTCCAGGGCGCGCAGGGCCTTGCGACCGTTCGGCGTGCCGATGCCGCCCAGCGCCAGCACGCGTCGCGCCCCGGCCTGGGTGGCGTCCAGGGCCTTGCGGCCGCCGCGCGCCAGCAGGCAGGTGTCGTCCAGCCGGGCCATCACGGCCAGCAGGGCGTTCACGCGCGCCTGGGCTTCGCTGTCGCCGCGTGCGCGCGCCAGCTGCAGCATCGGCAGCGCCTGTCGCACCACGGACGGGAAGCCGGCTCTCGCCTGGCCGCGCGCGCCGCCGACGCCGTGTTCGCGGCAGGCCAGCTCGCCCTTGTTGCCGGTGCTGGCCGGCGCGTCCGGATCGACGATGCGGGCCAGCAGGCCGGCGCCGCCGGCGATCGCCGCGGCGTCCGCCTTGCCCTGGTGGCGCGCGGCTGCGGTGACCAGCAGGCCCAGTGCCCAGATCGCGCCGCGGTGGGTATTCACGCCGCCGGTGGCCGCCATCATCAGGTCTTCCGCTTCGCGGCCGATGGCGCCGATCTCGCGGCGCAGCGCCGTCGCGTCCGGGATCGCCGCACCTGCTTGCGCCATCCGCAGGAAGGCCGGCCGCAGGGCGTTAGCCGAGCGGCACATCAGCAGCCAGGTGAGGTCGCTGTGGGCGCCGCTGCCGCGCATGTCCACCAGGCCGGGTTTCGGGGTCAGCATGGCTTCGTCGACCAGGGCGTCGACGGCCAGCTCGGCCAAGCGCTTGGCCAAGCCGTCCGCCAGACCGGCCGCGCCATGCTGCCGCAATGGATTAAGCGCCGTCATTACCAGCTCCTGAACTTGGCCGGCGGATCGTAAAGGCCGCCGGACCAGTCGACCAGCTCGGCGATGCTCTTGGCCGCCAGCAGCGAGCGGGTGGCCTGGCTGCGCTGCACTTTCAAGTCCTCGGGCAGGGCGATCAGGCCCTGCTCGCGCATGCGGGCGGTCTGCTTCGGATCGTGGCGCAGTCCGATCGGCGTGACGCCGGCCACCGCCGCCAGCATCGCCTTGCGCTCTTCCAGCGAGCGCGCCTTGTACAGGTAGGCGATGCCTTCCTCGGTCAGCACGTGGGTGACGTCGTCGCCGTAGATCATCACCGGCGCCAGCGGCATGCCGCAGTCCTTGCCGACCTCCACCGCATCCAGCGACTCGACGATGGTCGGCGCGCTGCCGTCCTGGAAGGTCTCGACCATCTGCACGACCAGTTTCTTGCCGCGCGCGAGGGGATCGTCGGTTTCGACGAGGTCGAGCCAGGCCGGGGTCGCGTGGCGGCGGCCGTGCGGGTCGTGGCCCATGTTCGGCGCGCCGCCGAAGCCGGTCAGGCGGCCGTGGGTGACGGTCGAGGAGTTGCCGAGACCGTCCATCTGCAGGGTCGAGCCGATGAACAGGTCGACCGCGTACTGGCCGGCCAGCTGGCAGAAGGCGCGGTTCGAGCGCATCGAGCCGTCGCGGCCGGTAAAGAAGATGTCGGGCCGGGCCGCCGTGTAGGCTTCCATGCCGAGTTCCGCGCCGAAGCAGTGCACGCTCTCGACCCAGCCGGATTCGATGGCCGGGATCAGGGTCGGATGCGGGTTCAAGGTCCAGTTGCGGCAGATCTTGCCCTTCAGGCCGAGCTGTTCGCCATAGGTCGGCAGCAGCAGTTCGATCGCCGCCGTGTTGAAGCCGATCCCGTGGTTCAGCGACTGCACCTGGTGGCGCTCGTAGACCCCGCGGATCGCCATCATCGCCATCAGGATGTGCACCGGCTTGATCAGGCGCGGGTCGCGCGTGAACAGCGGTTCGATGTAGAAGGGCTTGTCCGACTGGACCACGAAGTCGATCCAGGAACCGGGGATGTCGACCCGCGGCAGGTCCTTGGGATCGTCGACGATCTCGTTCACCTGGGCGATCACGATGCCGTCGCGGAAGGCGGCCGCTTCGACCAGCGCCGGCGTGTCCTCGGTGCTGGGGCCGGTGTACAGGTTGCCGGCGCGGTCGGCCTTGTAGCCGGCCACCATCACGACGTTCGGCGCCAGGTCGACGTAAAGACGGGCGTAGAGTTCGACGTAGGTGTGCAGGGCGCCCACCTGCAGCGTGCCCTCCTGCAGGAACTGCGAGATGCGCAGGCTCTGCGGACCGGCAAAGGCGAAATCGAGCTTGCTGGCGATGCCGCGCTCGAACAGGTCGAGGTGTTCCGGCAGGCTCACGCTCGGCATGATCATGTGCAGCCTGCTGACCCGGCCGGGGTCGACCTGTACCAGGCTGCGCGCCAGGAAATCGGCCTGTTTCTGGTTATTTCCTTCGAGGACCACGCGGTCGCCGCTGACGACCAGCTGTTCCAGCGCCTCCACCAGGCGGCTGCTCTGCAGCACCGGGCCGTCGGCCAGGTGGGCCACCCTGGCCATCCGGCGCTGCTTTTCCTGGCGCCGCGTGTCCCACTGCCGCGGCTGAGGGGCTATGCTTCCCATGGTGTCTCCTTGCATTCGAATTTGAGGGTCTGGTCCCAGCATAGGGAGGCCGGGCTGGCGTTTCAATCAACATGCATAACGAACGTTTACTCTCAGGTTAACGATTTGCGCTAAGCTTGCAGCCATGATCGACGACGAAATCACCCTCAAGAAGCTCGAGGTCTTCCTGGCCTTCATGCGCCTGCACAGCTTAGCCAAGGTGGCGGAAGCGCTGGGCCAGAGCACGGTCAGCGTGCACCGCGCCCTGCATTCGCTCGAGGAGGGCCTGCACTGCCCGCTGTTCGGCCGCGAAGGCCGCAACCTGGTGCCGCTGCCGACCGCCTTCGTCTTCGCCCGCCACGCCCAGCGCGCGGTCGAGGAAACCGAGGAGGGCATCCGCAGGGCGCGGGAATTGGCCGGGGTGGCCGGCAGCCGGATGAAGATCGGTTCGCTGTATTCGCTGACCCTGCGCTGCGTGCCGCAACTGCTGATGGGCCTGAAGATGCGCCGTCCGGACTTGCAGATCGACCTGACCCTGGGCTCGAACCAGGAACTGCTGCGCAGCCTGACGGAAGGGAAGCTGGACGCCATCGTGATCGGCCTGCAGGCCCCGGTCGAGGATCCGCAGCTGCTGGCGGTGCCGCTGTTCGACGACGAGGTCCACCTGGCGGCGCCGCGCGAATCGCCCTACGCCGGCCGCGACTACGTCGACCTGCGCGAGCTGCGCGGCGAAAAATTCATCACCCTGGGCGGCGGTTTCGTCACCTCGGACAGCTTCGACCACGCCTTCCAGCAGGCCGGCTACGTGCCCGAGACCATCATGCGGGTCGGCGACATCTTCTCGCTGATTAACCTGGTCGGCGGCGGCATGGGCTACAGCCTGCTGCCCGGCCGCGTGGCCGGCTTCAGCAGCCGCATCGACCTGATCCCGCTGGACGCCCGCTACGGCTCGCGCCAGACCATCACCTTGCTGCTGTCGCGTTCGCGCGAGCGCGACCCCAACCTGCTGGCGCTGGCGGCCGAATGCCGGATGTACGGGACGCGCAGGGACGATCTGCCGTCCGGCTGAGCGGCGCGCTGCCGCTGCGCCGTGATCAGAATTCGACCAGGAACAGCCCGATCGACAGGAACATGGCCACCGCCACGCCGATGCGCTTGCGTATGCGGCGCCGGCGCGCCAGCAGGTCGTTCAGGGAGCGGTATCCCAGTGGCCGCCGCATCGACGGCATGCGCTCGTCGAAATGCCGCATCTTACGAAAACTCTTCATGTGCTTACCTCCATCCGGTCCCGCAGGACGATAGTCGACAGCCGCCCTACGGATCGGGCGGCACGAAACGTTGTTTGTCTGGAGCTCGGCAAGCGGCGCAACAGGCCCTTGCCGAGCTTAATGAAGCCGGGCGAGGTGACGCGGCGTCTGGAAGGACAGGCCGCTCGAAGAGGAAAATGCGTGACTGAAGGTCATGTTGGCCGGGTAGGTGGTTTGCCATCTGCTGAGCAGCCTGTATATTAGCCCACATTGCCGGATTTTCAAGACCCCGCGTGCCACGGAGGCGAGAATGCGCGATGCGATCGTAGTCGGAGGCGGCCACAATGGCCTGGTGTGCGCCTTTTACCTGGCGCGCGCCGGGCTGAAGGTGACGGTGCTGGAGCAGCGCGGCGTGGTCGGCGGCGCGGCGGTGACCGAGGAATTCCATCCGGGTTTCCGCAACTCGGTCGCGTCCTACACCGTCTCCCTGCTGAACCCGAAGGTGATCCGCGAGATGGACCTGGGCGGCCACGGCCTGCGCGTGGTCGAACGCCCGCTCTCGAATTTCCTGCCGCTGGACGAGTCGCGCTACCTGAAGGTCGGGGCCGGCAGGACGGCGGCCGAGGTGGCGAAATTCTCGCCGCGCGACGCCGAACGCCTCGACGACTATGCGCGGCACCTCGACGCCGCCGCCGACCTGCTGCGCGAACTGGTGCTGCAGACGCCGCCCAACCGGGTGCAGGGCGGCTGGCTGGACGCGCTGCCGGAACTGCTCAAGGCGGGACGGCTCGGCAACCGGGTGCGCAAGCTGCCGCTGTCCACCCAGCGCGAACTGCTCGACCTGTTCACCAAATCGGCCGGCGACGTGCTGGACGGCTGGTTCGAGAGTGCGCCGATCAAGGCGGCCTACGGCTTCGACAGCGTGGTCGGCAATTACGCCAGTCCCTACACGCCGGGATCCGCCTACGTGCTGCTGCACCACGTGTTCGGCGAAGTGAACGGCAAGAAGGGCGCCTGGGGCCATGCGATCGGCGGCATGGGCGCCATCACCCAGGCGATGGCGAAGTCGGCCCAGGCGCGCGGCGTCGAGATCCGCACCGGCTGCGCCGTACGCGAAATCCTGCTGGACCAGGGCCGCGCCACCGGCGTCGTCACCGCCGCCGGCGAGCGCCTCGATGCGCGCGTGGTCGTGTCGAACCTGAATCCGCGCCTGCTCTACACCCGGCTGGTCGACCCCGCCGCGCTGCCGGACGATTTTTTGCGGCGCATGCAGGCCTGGCGCTGCGGCTCCGGCACCTTCCGCCTGAACGTGGCGCTGTCCGAGCTGCCCGACTTCAGCTGCCTGCCGGGCCGGCAGATGGCGGGACACCACGCCAGCGGCATCGTCATCGCGCCGACGCTGCACTACATGGAGCGTGCCTACCACGACGCCCGCGCCCTCGGCTGGGCGCGCGAACCCATCGTCGAAATGCTGATCCCGTCGACCCTCGACACGACCCTGGCGCCGCCCGGCCAGCATGTGGCCAGCCTGTTCTGCCAGCACGTGGCGCCCCAGCTGCCCGACGGCGCCAGCTGGGACCAGCACCGCGAGCAGGTGGCCGACCTGATGATCGCCACCGTCGACCGCTACGCGCCCAACTTCAGGCGCTCGGTGCTGGGCCGCCAGATCATGAGCCCCCTCGACCTCGAACGCACCTTCGGCCTGGTGGGCGGCGACATCTTCCACGGCGCGCTGGGGCTCGACCAGCTGTTCGCGGCGCGGCCGATGCTGGGCCATGCGGACTACCGCGGGCCGGTGAAGGGGCTCTACACCTGCGGCGCCGGGACGCATCCGGGCGGCGGCGTCACGGGGGCACCGGGGCACAACGCGGCGCGCGAGGTGTTGCGGGACCTGGCGCGCCCGGCCCGGCGCCGCGCCGGCCACTGAGTTCGCGCAGCAGGCTGGCCGCCTGGACCAGGGCCGCTACATTCCCATCTCGACGAACTGCGGCGGTTTCCACTTCAGCAGCCTGTTTTCGACGGCCGTCAGCAGGTACTCGGCCGCCAGCGCCACTACCGCCAGGACGATCATGGCCGCGAAGACGCCGGCGGCGTTGAACGTGCCCTGCGCCGTCGAGATCAGCAGACCGATGCCATGGCGCGCGCCGAGGAATTCGCCGACCACGGCGCCGACCAGTGCGAAGCCGAAGCTGACATGCAGGCTGGCCAGGATCCAGCTCAGCGCCGAGGGCAGAACCACCGAGCTGGTCACCTGGCGCGCGCTGGCGCCGAGGATGTAGGCGTTGGCGATCATGTTGCGGTCCGCTTCGCGTACGCCCTGGAAAGCGTTCCCGAACACCACGAAGAACACCATCACGACGGCCAGCGCTACCTTCGAGCCCATGCCCAGGCCGAACATGATGATGAAGATCGAGCCCAGCACCACGCGCGGTATCGCGTTGGCGACCTTGATGTAGATGCTGAAGACGTCGGCCGCCAGCTTGTTGCGGCCCAGGGCAATGCCGCAGACGATGCCCAGCACGCTGCCGATCAGGAATCCGAGCACGGTTTCCTCCATCGTCACCAGGAGTTCGTGCCACAGCGGGCCCTGCGCCGTCCCTTCGGTGAACCAGGCCAGCAACTGCTCGTAGATCGCACTCGGCTGCGAAAAGAAGAAGGGGTCGAGCCAGCCGATCCGGACGCTGGCTTCCCAGGCCGCGATTGTCGCCACTGCCAGGCCGCCCCGCAGCCCGATCACCAGGCGCCTGTAATTCCGTGCGCGCCGCAGGGCATGGCGCTCTTCGGTGCCCGGCGGGGCGGAAGTCATGCTAGTTGTTGTCGTGTTCATGATGTGCTTCGGTTAGATGCTGACTTCGGCCTTCAGATCGGCCCAGATCTGGCGGGACAGCGCGACGAACTCGGGGGTGTAACGCGCTTCCGCCGCGCGCGGACGCGGCAAGGGAATCTCGTACACGCTCTTGACGGAACCAGGCCCCCTGGTGAGCACCACCACCCGGTCGGCGAGGGTGATCGCCTCGTCGATGTCGTGCGTGACGAAGACGACCGAGGCCTTGCGTTCCGACCACAGGCCGAGCAGCTCTTCCTGCATCATCGCGCGCGTCTGTACGTCCAGCGCCGAGAACGGTTCGTCCATCAGCAGGATGGCCGGTTCGTTGATGAAGGTCTGCGCCAGGGCTACACGCTTGCGCATGCCGCCCGACAGCTGGTGCGGATAATGGTGCTCGAATCCTTCCAGGCCGACCCGGCGCACCCAATCGGCCGCCTTGGCACGCGCGGCGCCGGGGTCGAGGCCGCGGAAGATCGGGCCGCACGCCACGTTCTCGAGCACGCTCTTCCAGGGGAAGACCGCATCGGCCTGGAACACGAAGCCGATGCGCGGATCGATGCCGGTGACGGGCTTGCCGAACACCTTCACCGAACCGGACGACGGCGGATTGAGCCCGGTGATCATGCCCAGCGTGGTCGACTTGCCGCAGCCGGTCGGGCCGACGATGGCGCAGAACTCGCCTTCCTTCACGTCCAGGCTGAAGTCGCGCAGCGCCTGCGTGACCTTGCCCTGCGGGCTGACGAATCTGCGTCCGACATTATTCAGTTCGATGACGGGAGTGCTCATTACCTGGCTGCTTTCACGAATTCCGTCGTATAGGTCGCCGCCAGGTTGATCGATTTGCCTTCGACCGCCTTGTCGAAGCTGGACAGCACCTTCAGGACGGTGGGGGGACCGTCGGCCGGCATCACGCCGTCCGCGGTAAACATCTGCTTGCCGCTTTCGAGCGCCTCGATGTAGAGCTGCTTGTTGCCCGCATAGTATTCGGGCGGCAGCTTGTCGGCGATCTCCTTCGCGCTGTGGGTGTTGATGTAGCGGAGCGTCTTGACGAAGGCGGCCGCGATTTTCCGCACCTGCTCCTTGTGGCTGTTGACCCAGGACGTCTGCATGTACAGCGAAGCGGCCGGATACGGGCCGCCCAGCGCCGCCGTGGTGCTCTTCAGGCTGCGCAGGTCGACCAGAACGCTGGCCGCATTGGTCGAGACCAGGCGCGCGATGGTCGGTTCGGTGGTCATGCCTGCATCGATCTTGCCTTGCGCCATGGCGGCAATGAAGGTCGAGCCGGCGCCGACCGGCAGCGTGGTGAATTCGCTGTATTTCACGCCGGCGCGCGAAGCCAGGTACTGGGTCAGGAAGTTGGTGGACGAACCGAGACCGGTCACGCCCAGGGTCTTGCCCTTGAAGTCGGCCGGCGACTTGATGCGGTCCGCCGCCGCCTTCGACACCAGGATCACTTCGCCCGGTGCCTGGCTGAACTGCACCACCGATTCCACCATCTTGCCGCGCGCCTGCAGGTCGATCGTGTGGTCGTAGAAGCCGACCACGCCCTGGGCCGCACCGGACAGCATTTCGGTCTCGGCGTTGACGCCGGCCGGTTCGCTCAGCAGCTCGATGTCGAGTCCGGTTTCCTTCAGGTAGCCAAGCTGCTCGGCCAGCTTGGCCGGCAGGTAGATCTGCTTTTCCATGCCGCCCACCATGATGGTGATCTTGTCGGCGGCGGCTGCCTGCCCGGCCAGCAGTGCCAACGCGACGGCAGCCAGGGTCTTGTACGGAACGTTCATGAAGTCTCCTTGTTTATTGTTGTCAGGCCAGTACGGCGCAGCAGCGATTCTGCCGCCGCCCGTCCGGCTCGTCGATACGTACTTGCCGCGGCTCAGAAGCGGAAGCGCAAGCCGGTGGCGAGCTGGAACTGCGAGTCCGCGCCATGCGCCTGCGCGGCCTTGTAGCTGCCGTCGGTGCTGAGGTAGTCGGACGCCAGGTACAGTTCGGTACGCTTGTCGAAGTGGTAGAACACCGATCCATACCAGGTCTTGCGCTTGCCGGTGCCGGTGGCCTTGGCGGCCGAGGTGTCGGCATACGCGTTCAGGACGTAGCCGGCGCCGTTGACGGCGGCGTTGGTGGCGTTCATCGTCTGCCAGCCCAGCTCGTAGTCGACGTGGCCGCCCGGGGCAAACTTGGCGGAAATTGTGTAGGCATTGTCGTGGCGGTCACCGATGGCCTTCGGTTGTTCGGCCGTATAGTGGACGTAACCGGTATTCAGGCGCACCATCCCGATCTTGTAGTTGCCGCCGATCGACCAGGAAGTGTGGGTATAGTCGTTGACCACGGCGGTGTTGTAGAAGCCCGACACGTTCAGGGCGCCGCCGTTGTAGGCCAGGGCGACCGACTTGGTCGTGGCTTCACGATTGTTGCCCGGCTCGCCGCCGACCTGGTAGGCCAGGCCTGCCATGATCTTGCCGTAGGCTTTCTTCCAGACGATACCCTTGTCGTAGCGGGTGCCGGTGGCGCTGCCCGAGTAGAAGATGAACTGCTTGAAATCGTTGTTGTTGGTGTAGCCACCCTCGTCATAGGTCACACCGGCGCTGCCGTAGGCGTCGCCGTAGATCTTCGAGAATTCGCGCGCCAGCGTGTTCTGGCGGCCGAAGGTCAGCTTGCCCAGCGTCGGGCTTTGCAAGCCCAGCCAGGCATCGCGGTTGAACAGCACGCCCGGTGTGTCCATATTGCCGGTCGGGATTTCGTATTCGCTTTCGAGCTTGAAGACCGCCTTCAGGCCATCGGTATCGGCGAGCAGGTGCTCGCCCTCGATACCCCAGCGGTTGCCGCTGAACCAGGCCACCGACATGTCGTTCTGGCTGTGGCCGGCGGCGTCGGCATTGGTCTGGCGGCTCATGCTCAGGTCGATCAAGCCGTACAGGCGCACGGTATCACCGCCGCGATGGTAGACCAGGCCGCTGGGGCCCGCGGAGGCGGAGCCCAGCGGGTCGGCCTGATGGCTGGGCTCGTCCTTGGCCGTGGCAGCGCCGGCCGCCGCGGACGCCTGGGCGTCGCGCGCGGCCTGCTGCACTTGCACCAATGCCTGTTGCGCCTGGGTTGCCGCCAGTTGCGCATCGGCGGCCGCTTTTTGCGCCTTCGACAAGGCATCCTGCAATTCCTGAACAGACTGGGCCTGCGCCTGCGCGGCGACGCCCAGGGTACCGAGGACGGCGATTGCCATCAGCTTTTTCATACGGACTCCATCGTTGTTATAGGTGTGGGTGGCTGTAGCCTTTGTTGTTTCAGGCATACGGAACCCACTATAGGGAGGTCAACCCTACAGAATGCCTACAATCAACTTTCTGTCTAAAAAGTAATCTTCAACACTTGATGTGCGTGGCCGCAAGGGCCATTATTGTTAAGATGAAACTCCTGCTCACCGAAGACAATCGCGACCTGTCGGCCTGGCTGACCCGGCTCCTGAACCAGTCCGGCTATGCGGTCGAACAGGCCTTCAGCGGCGAAGAAGCCGACCTGCTGCTGCGGACCCAGACCTACGACGCGATCCTGCTCGACCTGACCCTGCCGCTGCTGAGCGGGCAGACCTTGCTGCGCCGGCTGCGCAGCCAGGACAACGGCGTGCCGGTGCTGATCATCAGCGCCCAGGATTCGCTGCAGGACATCGTCGAGCACCTGAACCTGGGTGCCGACGACTACCTCGCCAAGCCCTTCGACATCGAGGAGCTCGAAGCGCGCCTGCGCTGCCTGTTGCGACGCGCCAGCGGCACGGCCAACCCGATCTCCCGCTGCGGCAACCTGTGCTACGACAGCAACTCGAAAATCTTCTGCGTGCGCGAGCAGAACCTGCAGCTGACCCCGCGCGAGCACGCGGTGCTGGAGACCCTGATGCGCAAGGTCGGCAAGACGGTATCGAAGCGCGACCTGGCCGACAGCCTGGTGCCGCTGAACGACATGGTCACGCCGAAGGCGCTCGAGGTGTATATCGTGCGCCTGCGCAAGAAGCTGGAAGGCAGCAGTGTCGCCATCATTACCTTGCGCGGCCTTGGCTACATGCTGAGCGCGGTCGAAGGCTGAGCGGATGCACAGCCTCAAATCGCGCTTGGCGGCATGGGTTTTCGTGCCGATCCTGGCCTGCTCGGCGATCGACCTGGTGGTCACCTACCGCAGCGCCGACCGCGTCGCGGCCGAAGTCCAGCACCAGTTGCTGAAAGGATCGGCCCGCATCATCGCCGAGCAACTGGCCGCCGACGGCGGCGCGAGCCCGGCCGGGGTCCCGCCGGCCGCGTTCGAGCTGTTCGCCGACGAAAATCAGGACCGCGTGTTCTATGCGGTGCGGGACGCGGACGGCCGCCTGGTCGATGGCGATGCCGGGCTGGCCGCGCCCTTCCAAATCGGCCGGGGCGAGCAGGACATCTATTTCAAGAGCCGGGTCCGCGGCCAGGCGGTGCGCGTCGTCGCCTATGTCCAGGAACTGCGGGATGGCGGCCGCATCACGGTCGAGGTGGCGCAGACCATGCGCGGCCATGCGGCATTCCGCAAGCGTCTGTTCCTGATCACCGCGCGCGAGCATCTGATACTGCTGGCGATGGTGCTGGCGGCGCTGGTCGTCGCCTTCCGCTCGATCTTGCGCCCCCTGATGCGATTCAGCGAACGGGTCGCGCAGCGCCAGCCGGGGTCGCTCGAGCAACTCGACGCCGATGCCGTGCCGCGCGAGCTGCTGCCCGTCATCGGTGCCCTGAACGGCTATGTGGTCAGGCTGGACCAGACCTTGTCCGCCTATGAGCGCTTCGTCGCCAGTACGGCGCATCACCTGCGTACCTCGTTCGCAATCCTGACTTCGCAGCTGAACTACGGCATGCGCGACGAGCGCGTGACGCCCGAACAGAAGACGCTGCTGGCCGCGATGCAGAACACGACGCTGCAGGGCGCGAAGGTGATCAACCAGCTCCTGATACTGGCCAGCATCGAACAGGGGCGCCAGCACGCCGCCCGTGCTCCCGCGTCCCCGGCCACCACGCTGGGGGACATCGTGACCTCGGTGATCGAGGAGCTGGCACCGCTGGCGCAGCGCCATGACGTCGAACTGGGCCTGGACGCATCCGACGCCAGCCTGGCCCTGCCGACACCGCCGCACCTGCTGCGCGAGATCGCCTTCAATCTGATCGACAACGCCATCAAGTACATGGACGGGCCAGGCGTGGTCAGCGTGCAGGTACGGCGGGCCGGCGAATTCGCGCTGCTGCGCATCGTCGATACCGGCCCGGGCATCGCACCGGCGCATCTCGAGCGCGTGTTCGAACGCTTCTACCGTGCCGATCCGGGCAAGCCGAACAGCTTCGGCCTCGGCCTCTCGATCGTCAAGGAGATCTGCGATTCGCTGCAGGGCGAGATCCGTCTGGGCACGCCGGAGCAGGGCAGCGGACTGCAAGTCGACGTGCGGCTGCCCCTGGCGGCGGCCATGCCGGCTTAGCCGCCGTTTGCGCACCGCGGCGCGGGCGCCGGGTCAGCCGCGCAGCCGGTCCAGCCGCAAGCGCTGGCGCTCGTCGCTCAAGACCCGCACCGCCAGCAGCGCCGCGCCGACCGAGGCCAGGCCGCTGGCGCCGGCCAGCAGGAACATCAGCAGGATCTGGTACTTRACCGCTTCCATCGGATCCATCCCCGCCAGCAGCTGGCCGGTCATGATGCCGGGCAGGGTGATGATGCCGGCCGCCGACATCTGGTTCGCCACCGGGATCATGCCGCGCCGCGTGGCGTTGCGGACCAGCGGCCCGATCGCTTCGCGGAAGGGCGTGCCCAGCGCCAGCCGCGCCTCGATGCGGCCGCGTTCGCGCACCACGCCGTCGAGGATGCCGTCCAGGGCCAGCGAGGCCGCATTCAGCACGCTGCCCAGCACGATGCCCATCAGCGGAATCGCATAGCGCGGCGCATACCAGGGGTCGGGCCGCACCGCCGTGGTCAGGGCCAGCAGCACTGTCGCGAAGCCGGCGCAGGCGACCACCACCGCGCTGATCTGGTAATTCATGTGGCGCTTCAGGCGCTGCTTCGGGCGGGTCGCCACTTCGCGCGCGGCGGCGCCGATCATGAACAGGATCACGGCGGCGGTCGCGGCCGGCGAGGCGCTGGCGAACACGCTGCGCAGCACCAGGCCGACGATGGCCAGCTGCACCACCATCCGCACCGCCGCGACCAGGATCTGGCGGTGTACGCCGAGGCGCAGCGCCAGCGACAGGACGGCGTCGAGCAGGATCAGGAGGGCGGCCGCCAGCAGGTCCCAGGCGCCCAGGTGGATGGCATTCATGGGGTCCTCAGCTTTCCCTGTTCGAGGCGGAAGATGCGGTGCGCCATGCGGCGCGCCTGTTCGGCCGAGTGGGTCACGATCAGGATCGCCATGCCGTCTTTCAGGCGCGCGGCCAGCAGGCTTTCGGCGCGCGCCACCGAGTCCGGATCGAGGGCCGCGGTCGGCTCGTCCAGCAGCAGCACGCGCGGCTGCGTGGCCAGCGAGCGCACCAGCGCCAGGCGTTGGCGCTCGCCGGTGGACAGGCGCTCGATCTCGGTGTCGAGCAGGCTTGTCGCGAGGCCCAACGCGGCCATCGCTTCCTCGACGAAGCCGCGCTGCGCAGGCGCGAAATGCTCGCCGGCGCTGGCTTCCCACCACGCCGGCTCGGCGGCCTGGTAGACCACCTGGGAGCGCCATGCGGGCGCCGGCATCGAGCTGCCGGCGCGGCCGTCGAGCACGGCCTCGCCCTCGTGCGGATCGAGGTCGGCCAGCATGCGCAGCAGGACGCTCTTGCCGGCCCCGGACGGTCCCTGGATGGCCACGCATTCGCCGGCCTGGACCTCGAAATCGAAGGGGCCGCCGAAGTGCGAGCGCAGGCCGCGCACGCACAGCAGAGGGGAAGGCGCGCTCAACGCAGCCAGGCCCGCAGCACGTCGGCGCTCTGTTCCATGCCCGACTTCAGGCGGCGTCCGGCCTTGGCCGCGATCCCGAAGGCGAGGACGGCTTCGCCCCGGTTCAGTCCCGACGCCAGCGCCCGTTCGACCACGTGAGCGGTCAGCGTCCCGAGGCGCTCGACCCGCTCGCCCTCCATATTCCCCAGCTTCAGCATGTTGTCTCCCATCGATCGCCCGGCCAGTTCCGGCCCGGTCGTTGTAACACGGACGGCGCGTGCGACACAATCCGCCTGAAAACATTATATTTATACCAATATTTTGCATCGTACCGAATTTGGAGGGAAATGAACGCATCCGCCACATCCTGCCGGTCGCGCGGCCGTGCCCAGGCACTGCTGCTGCTGGCACTGGCCACCGGTAGCGCCCGGGCCCAGCCGGTCGCGCCGGCCGATCCGTCCGCCGATCCGCTCGCGGTGCCGAAGCCGGCCACCATCCAGCATCCGCCGGAGGTCGACCCGCGCCCCTACAAGAGCTATGGCGCGGCGGCGCTGGAAATCCTCGCCTTCCAGGTCGCCCTGAACCGGATCGACCATGCCTTCGTGAAGCCGGACGATTACGGCGTCAGCGTCGGCTCGATCCGCCGCAACCTGCACGGCAGCTGGGTCGAGGACCGCGATCCCTTCGAGATCAACCAGTTGGGCCACCCTTACCAGGGTTCGGTCTATTTCAACATCGCGCGCAGCAACGGGTTGACCTTCTGGGAATCGCTCGGCTATGCCTTCGGCGGCAGCGCCGTGTGGGAAATCGCCGGCGAGACCACGCAGCCGTCCCGCAACGACCAGATCACCACCAGTTTCGGCGGCAGCTTCCTCGGCGAAGCCCTGTACCGGATGGCGAACCTGGTGCTGGACCGCGGCGACGGTTCGGCGCCGCTGCTGCGCGAGACCGGCGCCGCCGTGGTGTCGCCGGCGCTGGGCTACAACCGCCAGAGCGGCCGCGCACGGCGCGCCGCGGCGCTGTGGGCCGGCGCCGTCCCGGCCACCTATGGACGCCTGCAGCTGGGCGCCAGCAGTCCGACCAGCAGCAACGTCGGCCCCTCGCTGGCGACCAAGCGCCGGGAGGTGGCGGCCGACTTCGCGCTCGAATACGGCCTGCCCGGCAAGGACGGCTACACCTGGCACAAGCCCTTCGACTACTTCCTGTTCCGGGCCCGCGTCTCGAACGTGAACGGCGTCGAAAGCCTGAGCTCGCGCGGCCTGCTGTTCGGCGCGCCGTATGCGTCCGGCTCCATCCTGCGCGGCGTCGCCGGCATCTACGGCAGTTACGATTACCTGTCGCCGCAGCTGTTCCGGATCGCCAGCACCGGGGTCACGCTGGGCAGCAATGCCCAGCTGTGGCTGACCGACCGCCTGGCGCTGCAGGGCCACTTCTCGGCCGGCGTCGGCTACACCGCCACCGGCACCATCCGCGCCAGCTCGAGCGGCCAGTACCACTACGGCGTCGCGCCCCAGACCAATCTGGGCCTGCGCCTGATCGGCGGCGAGCGCTTCTCGCTGGACCTGAATTCGAGCGCCTTCGTCGACGGCAAGATCACCAGCCCCGACACCGGCGGCAGCGACCGCGTGCTGCGCGGCGACGCTGCGCTGACCTACCGGATCTCGGGACCGCATGCGCTCACGCTCAAGTACCTGACCTCGCGCCGCAAGTTCTCCTTCCCGAACGTAGCGGAGCGGCAGCAGCGCTACGACTCGGCCGGCCTGTACTACACCTGGATACCGGGGCGCCGCATGGGCGCCGTCAGCTGGTGAGGCCGTCGAGTTCGACGTGACCGGCAGGTAGGAACCAGTTCATCAGCACCGCGCAGATGCCGCCGGTCGCCACGCCCGACTCCAGCACGTGGCGCAGGGCCGAGGGCATGTGGGCGAGGAATTCCGGCACCTGGGACACGCCCAGGCCCAGCGCCAGCGACACGGCGATGATCAGCAGGGCGCGGCGGTCCAGGTTCACGCTGGCCAGGATGTTGATGCCGGCCGCGGCCACCGCGCCGAACATCACCATCGCCGCGCCGCCCAGCACCGGTTCCGGCACCGCCTGGATCACGCCGGCGACGCTGGGGAACAAGCCGAGCACGACGAGGAACAGGGCGATCCACATGCCGACGTGGCGGCTGGCGATGCCGGTCAGCTGGATCACGCCATTGTTCTGGGCGAAGATCGAGCTGGGGAAGGTGTTCAGCAGGCCCGCCAGCAGGGAGTTGGCGCCGTTCACCAGCACGCCGCCCTTGATACGGCGCATCCAGGTCTCGCCTTCGACCGGTTCGCGCGAGACCTTGCTGGTTGCGGTGACGTCGCCGATCGCTTCGAGCGAGGTGACCAGGTAGATCACGATCATCGGGATGAACAGCGACCACGAGAAGCTCAGGCCGAAGTGCAGGGGCCGCGGCACCTGGAACCAGGCCGCCTGGTGCATGCCGGTGAAGTCCAGGCGTCCCAGCGAGCCGGCCAGAAGATAGCCGACCGCCAGCGCGATGATGATGGCGCCGCTGCGCATCCACACCACCGGAATGCGGTTGAGGACCACGATGATGGCCAGGACCACGCCGGACAGCAGCAGGTTCTCGCCGTTGGCGAAGGTTCCGTTCGACATCGCCGCGAAGCCGCCGCCCATGCTGATCAGGCCGACCTTGATCAGGGTGAGGCCGATCATCAGCACCACGATGCCGGTGACCAGCGGCGTGATCATGCGGCGGATGAAGGGCAGGATGCGCGACACGCCCATTTCGATGAAGGAGCCGGCCACCACCACGCCGAAGATCGCCGCCATCACGGCTTCGACCGGCGTGCCTTGCTTGACCATCAGGGTGCCTCCGGCGATCAGCGGGCCGACGAAGTTGAAGCTGGTGCCCTGCACGATCAGGAGTCCGGCGCCGAAGGGGCCGAAGCGGCGGCACTGGACGAAGGTGGCGATGCCGGACACCACCAGCGACATCGAGACGATCAGGTTGGTGTCGCGCGCCGACACGCCCAGGGACTGGCAGATCAGGAGGCCGGGGGTGACGATGGGGACGATGATCGCCAGCAGGTGCTGGAGGGCGGCGAGGATGCCGACCATGGCGCGTGGCTTGTCTTCGAGTCCGAGGACCAGGTCAGGGGTGGGATGCGGATGCGTGGCGTGGAGCGGCGGTCGTGTGGTCATGGGCGCGGGCTGGGCAAAAAGCGGATTCTACACTTTCGCCTGAACCATTTCTCCAACCGGGGCCAGCGCACGCTTGCCGCGTGCTCCTGAACGGAAGTGCTGGATGTTCTAGAATTATCTGCCTGCCGGTCCGCCGACATGGAGGATGACGCATGAACTTGCTTGATGCCATCAATGATCCGGCCGAGCTGCGCAGGCTGCCGCGGTCCCGGCTCGCGCCTCTGGCCCGCCGATTGCGCCAGTTCCTGCTTGAATCGGTGTCGCGCACCGGCGGCCACCTGTCGTCCAACCTGGGCTCGGTCGAACTGACGATCGCGCTGCACTACGTGTTCGACACCCCGCGCGACCGCCTGGTGTGGGACGTCGGCCACCAGTGCTACGGCCACAAGGTGCTGACCGGCCGCCGCGGCCGTATGCACACGCTGCGCCAGTTCGGCGGCATCTCCGGCTTTCCCCGGCGCTGCGAAAGCATCTACGACACCTTCGACACCGCCCATTCGTCGACGGCGATCTCGGCCGCCCTCGGCATGGCCGAGGCCGCGAAGCTGGCCGGTGAGGATTGGCTCACGGTGGCCGTCTGCGGCGACGGCGCCATGAGCGCGGGCATGGCCTATGAAGCCCTGAACAACGCCGGCCACGACCCCGACCTGCGCCTGCTGGTGATCCTGAACGACAACGGCATGTCGATTTCGCCCTCGGTAGGCGGCTTGAGCCGCGCCCTGGATCCGGCACGGTCGCGGCCGGCCCTGTTCGAGGATTTCGGCTTCGGGTACGCCGGGCCGGTGGACGGCCACGATCTCGATGCCCTGATCCCCGCCCTCGGGGCCGCCGGGCGGCGCAAGGGACCGCAATTCCTGCACGTGCTGACCCGCAAGGGCAAGGGCTATGCACCGGCCGAGGCCGCGCCCACCCTCTACCACGGCACCGGCAAGTTCGATCCGGGACTGGGGCTGCCCGCGCCGGTGCGCGCCAAACCGACCTATACCGAGGTCTTCGGCCGGAATCGCGGCTTGTGGTGAACGCTGACTGAGGCAAACCGCGATGCTCCCCGATGCCGCCACTGCCAGCCTGCCGGTCCAGCCGGCCGCCAGCTCCTTCTCGATGGCGATGCGGATCCTGCCCGCCGCGCAGCGCGCCGCCATGCAGGACATCTACGGCTTTTGCCGCGCCGTGGACGACGTCGCCGACGGCGATGGCGCGCCGCGGGAGAAATGCGTAGCGCTGGAGCGCTGGCGCGAGGATGTCGACGCCTGCTTCCTGGGCACCGGGCCGGCGCCGCTGGCGTCGCTGACGCGCCACATCCGGCGTTACGGGCTGGCGCGCGAGGACTTCCACGCCATCATCGACGGCATGCTGATGGATGCCCAGCCGAGCCCGATCTGCGCGCCGCCGGCCGCCATCCTCGACCTGTATTGCGATCGCGTCGCCAGCGCCGTCGGGCGGCTGTCGGTGCGGGTGTTCGGCCTGCCGCCCGGCGACGGCATCCTGCTGGCCCACCACCTCGGCCGCGCACTGCAGCTGACCAACATCCTGCGCGACATCGACGAGGATGCCGCCATCGGCCGCGCCTACCTGCCGCGCGAGCTGCTGGAAGACGCCGGCATCGGCGACATCACCTGCGCCTGGGGTGCCGGTGCGATCGCGGCCCATCCGGGATTGTCGGCGGCCTGCACCGGGCTGGCGGCCCAGGCCTGCGGACATTACGGCGCCGCCCGGCAGGTGCTGCGCCGCCACCCTGGTGCCTGTTCGCGGGCGCCGCGCCTGATGGGCGCCATCTACCAGGCGCTGCTGGCGCGGCTGCTGGCACGCGGCTGGGACAGTCCGCGCGAGCCGGTGCGGATCGGAAAGCTCGAACGTATCGGCATCCTGCTGCGGCATGCGGTCGTCTGAGTCAGCGCCCCTCTGCGACCGCGTGCGACACCATCCGCACCAGCGAAGCGCCGTAGGGATTGCTGACGCTGTGCGTGACGAGGATGTCGACCGGCGTCGCGGCCCGGCCGTAGTCGGCGGTGCCGACCCCGATCGACCCGGCCGCGATGCTGACGTCGCCGCCGATCTTGAACGAGGTCGAGAGCAGGGAGTTCAGCGCCTTGTCCGTCATGATCAGCGTCACCATTTCGGATTCCTGGGCGCCGGCCTGCAGGCCGAGGCTGCCCGTCGCCATCCGGTAGAAGGCGGGACCGTTCCAGCCCGTGCCGCTGCGGTTATGGGCGATCACCAGCGCCGAGCCGCCCGAGCCGCCGACGATCAGGCCGGCCTGCAGTATCCGCGGACCGATCATGACCGCCTTGGCCTCGCCCACGTGGTCGCGGAACCAGCTCATGCCGGGATCGCGCATGAAGTTGGAGAGGGTGGCGCAGGCGGCCAGGCCGAGTGCCGTCAACGCGAGTGTGAGAGCCGTTCCTGCCGTGACTGACTTGAACATGATGACCTCGCAATGCTTGCCCGGAAGTGGCGACAGTCTGAGGGCATCGCGCACCGCCGCGCAATTGGACTTTCGGCCATCTGTGGCTATCATGAGTACAGCGCTATGGGAGAAAATATGGACGGGTCCGTACCGCTCATCTATCTGGTCGACCGGGACCGCGGTGCCCTGCAAGGCATGTCGAGCCTGTTGCGGGCCGAAGGTCTTGCTGCGCGCGAGTTCGCAACGTCCGCCGCCTTCCTGAGCGCCCACGATCCGCAGGCGGCCGGCTGCGCGGTCGTGGACATCGGCATGCCCGGCCTGGATGGCCTGGCGCTGGAGCGCGCGGTGGTCTTCGTCAGCGGCGACGGCGACGTCGGCCAGGGCGTGCGCGCGATGAAGGCCGGCGCCGTCGATTTCCTGACCAAGCCCTGCGAAGCCGGGGAGCTRCTCGGCGCGGTCCGGCGCGCACTGGAAAGGGACGCACGCGAGCGTGCGGTGCGGTACGAACTGGCGCGCATCCGCGCCCGGCTCGACTCGCTGACGCGGCGCGAGCACCAGGTGCTGCGGCAGGTGGTGGCCGGGCGCCTGAACAAGCAGATCGCGTCGGACCTCGGCATCGCGGAAAAGACGATCAAGGTGCACCGGGCGAGGGCGATGGAGAAGATGGGGGCGGGCTCGCTCGCCCAACTGGTGCGCGAGATGCTGGAGCTGGATGCGGGCGCCGTGTTCGGCGCCCAGTATGCCGACCTGCACTCAGCGAACGAGGGTGCCTGAGCTCCTGAACCGCACGGTCACCAGCAACCCCCGTCCGGTCGGCCCATCGCCGAGCGTGACCGTGGCACCATGCGCGTTGGCCACGCTGCGCACGATCGACAAACCCAGCCCGCTCCCCCATTCGGCATGGCCCGCGCCCCGGTAGAAACGGTCGAATACCCTTTCACGCTCCGCCGGCGGGATGCCGATCCCGTCGTCGGCAACCTGCAGCAAGACCTCCTGGCCGGTATGGGCGACGGTGACGTCGACCCGGCCACCGGAGGGTGTATAGCGCAAGGCATTGTCGAGCAGGTTGCCGATCAGGATATGCAGGCTGTCGGCGTTACCGGACAGGGAAGGTCCGCCGGGGTCCGTTTCGCTCTCGACGATGCCCAGGTCGATGCGCCTGGCGCTGGCCTGGTCGTAGCGCTCGCCGATGCAGGCGCGCGCCAGCTCGAGCAGATCGACCGGCGCCGGGGCCGCGTCGGCCGTGCCGCCTTCCTGCCTGGCGGCGGTGAGCAGCTGCTGGACCAGGCGGATTGCACGATCGAGGCGCTGGTGCAGCTTGGTGAAGGCGACTGTGCGCTGCGCGCCGTCGGTGGCACGCTCCGCCAGCTGCAACTGCAGCTGCAGGGCGGTCAGCGGCGAACGCAGTTCATGCGCCGCGTCCGCCACAAAGGCGCGCTGACTGTGCAATGCATGGTCGAGGCGCAGCAGGAGGTCGTCCATCGCCGCCACGACGGGCTTCAGTTCGGGCGGCTGGTCGCGCTCCGCAAGCGGCTGGAGGTCGCTCGGCGAACGGCGGCCCAGCGCCTGCGCGAGCCGGTTCAAGGGCTTCAGGCTGCGCCCGACGACGGCATAGATCAGCACCCCCAGGATCGGCAGCATGGCGAGGAAGGGGAGCAGCGAGCGCAAGGCAAGGCGCGCCGCCAGTTCCTCACGTGCGGACACGGATTGCGCCACCTGTACCCGGTCGCCGTCCCGCTCGGCAAGATACACCCGCCATCTGTCGTCGCCGCCGGCCAGCGTCGAATAGCCGGGCCGCGCCGCCGCCGGCAGGCCATGCTCGGCGGTGGAGATGTATTTGAGCCGGCCGTTGCGGTCCCAGACCTGGATGACCACTTCTTCCTCGGGGTCGCCGTGCAGGCGCCGCGCCGGCGATGCCGCCTGGGTGGTCGGCAAGGTCGTCGCCATCTGGCGCAGCTGGTAGTCGAACAGCTCGTTGGATTCTTCCAGGACCTTGAAGTAGATGGCGCCGCCCGCAAGGACGGTGCAGGCCAGGGTCCCGCCCACCAGGCCGAGCAGCAGTTGGCTGCGGATTGTCCTCATCCGGTCCTCATCGGGTGATCACGCGGCCAGCGGCGCCAGATAGCCGACGCCGCGCACATTCTTGATGAAGTCCGCGCCGAGTTTCTTGCGCAGGCGGTGCACGTAGACGTCCACGGTATTGCTTTCGACTTCCTCGTTCCAGCCGTAGAGCTTCTGTTCGAGCAGTGCCTTCGACATCACGCGCCCGGGCGGGTCGAGCAGCGCCGCGAGGAGGGCGAATTCGCGTGCCGACAGCGGCAGCGGCTGCCCGTCGAGCAGGGCTTCGTGGGCCGTGATGCGCAGGGTCACGCCGCGATGCACGATGTCGGGCTGCGCGCGGCCGGCGCCGCGCCGGAGCAGGGCGCGCACTCTCGCGAACAGCTCTTCCAGGTCGAAGGGCTTGACCAGGTAGTCGTCGGCACCGCCGTCCAGCCCCTGTACGCGGTCGGCGGTGCTGTCGCGCGCGGTGATGATCAGTACCGGCGCCCGGCCGCCACGGCTGCGGTACTGGCGCAGCACCTCGAGACCGTCGCGGCCCGGGAGGCCGAGATCGAGCAGCAGCAGGTCGTAGACGTCCGTCACCAGCGCCAGCAGCGCGGCCTGGCTGTCCTGTACCCAGTCGAGCGCATAGCGTTCGCCGCGCAGGCCTTCGGCGATGCTGTCGCCGATCATCGGGTCGTCCTCGATCAGCAGCAGGCGCATGGAAACCCCTTTACTTAGACACGTTGAAAATCGCGCCGCCAGCTTACCGCAAACCGCGCCCTCACGGGCCGACCACGACCATCGTGAAGGTCTTGTCGACCGCGGTCGGCAGGAATACCTTGCGGCTTGCCGGATCGAAGGCCATCGTGCGGGCGCCCTTCAGGGTCGGCACCTCGACCGCCGGCGCATAATGATCGGCGTTCAGCTGGCGCACCACGCTCAGCGTGCCCGCGCCGTTCGAGGAAAACACGGTGGCGCTGCCGGCATCGTAGTAGGCGGCGTCCGGATGGTCGCCGATCGCGACGCGCGCCACCACCTTGCCGCTGGCGCTGTCGGTGACCATCATCGTGCGGTTGCCGCACACCGAGAACAGGCGGGCATGGGCGGTATCCAGCGCCAGCCCGCTCGGTTCCTCGCAGCCGGCCAGCGGCCAGTGCGCCAGTACGCGATCGGTCCCGGCGTCGATCGCCACGATCTCGTTCCTGTCCTCGATGTTGACGTAGACGCGCTTGCCGTCGGTGGCGGCGAACTCCGGCTTGCCGCCGACCGCAATCGTGGCAAGCGGCTTGCCGCTGGCGGCCTCGAACACGCTCACGTCCTGGCTCTTGCCGTTGAAGGTGTACAGCTTGCGGGTGGCGGGATCGTAGAGGATGGCGTCCGGGTTCGCGCCCTTCACCGGGAGCTCGAGCTTGACCTGCAGGGTGTCGAGGTCGAACACCGTGACGCTGTTGGCGCGGCCGTTGCTGGTGAAGCCGAGCTTCAGATCCTGTGCGAAGGCCACGCCGTGCACGCCGGCCGTGCCTGCGATCTCGCCGACCGGCTTGCCGGTGCCGGCGTCGAGCACCTGCACGTGGTCGCCGCGCGTGACGAACAGGCGTTCGCGCTGCGGATCGAGGGCGAGATAGTCCCAGCGCGTGGCGGGACCGAGGTCCCAGCGCTGCTGCACGGCGTAGTGGGCGGCTTCGGCGGCGGCGGCAAGCGGGGCTGCCGATGGCAGGCAGGCCAGCAAGGTGGCGACGGCGAGGAAGGGCTTGGTCAGGACGGTTTTCACGGTTTCTCCTTGGGATGAACAACGTTGAACAGGACCGGCATCAGCAGCAGCACCAGCGGCAGCTGCACGACCAGCCCGGAAATGATGGCGATCGCCAGCGGCTGCTGCATCTCGGAGCCGCGCCCGAGCGCGAAGGCCAGCGGCAGCAGCGTCAGGATGGCGGCCAGGGTCGTCATCGCGATCGGCCGCATGCGGTTCAGCCCCGCCTCCAGCAAGGCCTGTTCGCGCGGACGGTCAAGCGCGAGTTCCTGCTGCTCCGAGTAGTAGAAGATCGCGACCTCGGTGGCCATGCCGATGATCATGGTCATGCCCATCATGGCCGAGATGTTCAGCTCGATCTTCGTCAGCCACAGGCCGATGAACACCGCCGACACCGCCAGCAAAGCCGTAACGAGGATCGACAAGGCCAGGCGGAAGCTCTCGTACATGAACAGCAGCAGCAGGAATACCAGGGCGCTGGCGGCGGCAAACACCGCCATCAGGCCGTGGAAGGCGATCTGCTGCTGCTCGTACAGCCCGCCCAGCTGGTAATAGCTGGCGGAAGGCAGCGCACCCGGCCGGGCCATCATCGTGCGGACGTCGGCGATCACCGAGCCGAGGTCGCGCCCGCTGATGCGAGCCGTGACGGCCACCATGCGCTTGAGGTTTTCACGCGTGATCTGGGGCTGGCCGGTGAGCGCATGGATCTCGGCCACGCGCTGCAGCGGGAATACGTGCCCATCCGGTGCCACCACGCGCAGCTGGCGCAGGTCGGTCTCGGTGGCGCGCAGGTTCCGCGGCACCCAGACACGCACATCGACCATCTTGACGCCGCCCGGCACCCGGCTCGCGACCGTGCCGCTCATCACGCTGCCGACGTAGCGGGTGATCGCATCGGCATCCATGCCTTCGAGCGCGGCCCTGGCCGGATCGACGCGGATATCCATGGCGTCGCCGGCCGGGTTGATGCCGTTCTTGACGTCGACCACGCCATCGATCTTGCCGAGGCGTTCCGCCACCGCGCGCGCGCTTGCAGCGAGGGCGTCAGGACGGTCGCCGAAGATCTTGATCTCGACCGGTTGCGGCACCGCGGTCAGGTCGCCGATCAGGTCTTCCATGAGCTGGGCCATCTCGACCTCGATGCCCGGCACCTGGTGCTCGATGCGGCCGCGGATGTCGTCCATGACCTGGTCGACCGGGCGCCGTCCCGAGGGCTTGAGGCGGATGAAGAAGTCGCCCTCGTTGGCCTCGTTGATGCTGCCACCCAGGCCGGCGCCGGTACGGCGCGAATAGCTGGCGACATCGGGCGTGGCGCGCACGATGCCTTCGACCTGGCGCAGCAGGCGGTCGGTTTCGGTGAGCGCGGTGCCGGGCGCGGTGCGGTAGTCGAGCACGAAGCCGCCTTCGTCCATCGCCGGCATGAAGCCGGAGCCGACCGCGCGGTAAGCGAAGAAGCCGGCCAGCAGCAGCGGGGCGACGCCCACCAGCACCAGCCAGGGGCGCGCCAGCAGTGCGCCGAAGATGCGCCGGTAGCGCGCGTGCAGCCAGCGCACCAGGCGCGAATCGGGCGCGTGCTCGGCGTCGCGCGCGTTCAGGAAGTGGTCGGCCAGCAGCGGCACCGCCAGCCAGCTGATGAGGAAGGAGATGAACAGCGCCGCCGCCATCGTCAGCGAGAGGGCCTTGAAGAAGGCGCCGGTAACGCCGCTCAGGAAAGCCAGCGGCACGAAGATCACCAGGGTCGAGGCGCTGGAGCCGGCCAGCGGGCGCAGGAACTCGAGGGCGGCGGCCATCACGCGCTTGTGCACCTCGCCGTCGCCGCCCTGCAGGCGCCGCATGATGTGCTCGATCATCACGATCGCATCGTCGATGATCAGGCCGACGGCCGCCGCCATGCCGCCGAGGGTCATGATGTTGAAGCTCATGCCCAGTACATAGAGCAGCACCACGGTGCTGGCCAGCACGGCGGGTACGACGACGATCGCGATCAGCGTGACCTTCAGGTTGCGCAGGAACAGCAGCAGCACCGCCGCCGACAGGCCGATGCCGATCAGGACGGCATCGCGCACGCTGGAGGCCGACGCCGTCACCAGCTCGCTCTGGTCGTACCAGCTGGCGATCTGCACACCTTTCGGCAGCTGGGCGCGCAAGCCGTCCAGCCGGGACTTGATGTCTTTCGCGATCTGCACGCTGTTGCTGCCGGGCTGCTGGTAGACGGAGAACAGCACGGCGTCGCGGCCGTCGGCGGTGACGCGGGTCCAGTTCGGGGCCGCCCCAAGCTCGACGCTGGCGACGTCGGTGAGCCGCACCAGGGCGCCGGCGGGGTTGCGCAGCACTAGCGCGCGCAGCCGCGCCAGTGAGTCGAGGCGGGTGTCCGACACCGCGAGGTAGAGTTTGTAGTGGTCTTCCAGGCGGCCCACCGCGCTGATCACGTTGGCGCTCGATACGGCCTTGGCGACGTCGTCCAGCGCCAGTCCGACCGCCGCCAGGCGCGCCGGATCGACCGTCACCCGGTACTCCTCGACCGCGCCGCCTTGCACCTGCACACGGGCGACGCCGTCCACGCTCGACAGCGCGGGACGCAGCTGGAATTGCGCCAGGTCGTGCAGGGCGGTCGCCGACAGCGTCCGCGAGACCAGGCTGTAGGCGATGATCGGGAACACGGTCGGGTCCATGCGCCGCACCAGCACCTGGGCCGACGGCGGCAAGCTGCCCTGGACCTGGGCGATGGCGGCGTTCACCTGCAGTGCCGCGGCCGCCATGTCGAGGCCCCAGTCGAAGTTGATCGAGACCTCGGCCGCGCCACGGCTGGTGGTCGAGCGCACGTTGCGCACCCCCGGCACACGGCGCACCGCTTCCTCGACCGGACGGGTGACCAGCATTTCCATTTGCTCGGCCGGCTGGTCGCCAGCATCGATCGAGACCACCACGCGCGGGAAGTCCACGGTCGGGAACAGCGATACCGGCAGCCGGAACGCCGCGACCAGGCCGGCCAGCGCCAGCATCGCGAGCAGGAACAGGATCGAGCGCCGATGCGCCTGGGTCCATCCGGCCACCGTCATCGCGCGCCCTCGCGTACCGGCATGCCGTCCTGCAGCTCATAGTTGCCGAGCACGACCACTGGCAGTTGTGGATCGAGCCTGCCGTCGACGCCATAGCTCGGGCCGTTCTCGCCCGCCACCGTCACCGCGACGCGGCGCGCATGGCCGTTCGCGACCTGGAACAGATAGCTGCCCCGGTCGTCGCTCAGCACCGCCTGGCGCGGGACGCTCCAGGCGTTGTCCTCGCCGAGCGTGATGGCCGCCTCCACGCGCGTGCCGACCGCCAGGCCCGCGGCCTGGYTGGCCGACAGCTTGACGTTCGCGGTCACCATCTGGGTCTTCGGATCGACGATGCCGTCGACCATGGCGACCCGTGCCGCGATCGGGGCGGCGCCATCCAGCAGCGGCCTGATGGTCACGGCCATGCCGGGCTTCACGGCGGCGCTGCGCGCCGGTTCGATCGCCAGCAGCGCGCGCGGGTGGCCCGTCGGACCAAGCTGGACGACCGCTGCTCCGGCGGCGAGCCGGTCGCCCTGGGCTGCCGGCAGCGCGGCTACGACGGCGTCGAACGGCGCCGTCAAGCTCAGCGTCGCGTGGGCGCCGCCCAGCCTTGCCTGCGCCGCCAGCGCGGCCTGGCTGTCCTCCAGCTGCTTGCGCGCCGCGTCGACCTGGGATTGCGTCGCAAGCTGCAAGCCTGCCAGTTCCTGCTGGCGTTTCAGTTCGCGCTGGGCGAAGCCGACCGCATTGCTTGCCTGCGTATAGGCGGCCACGGCATTCGGATCGGTGCCGATCACGGCGAGCGTATCGCCGCGTCGTACGCGCTGACCCAGCACCAGGGGCAAGCGCAGCAGCTGGCCGGCTTGCGGAAAGCTGAGCGTTTCCGGCTTGGCGCTGGCAATTTCGCCGAAGGTGGCGAGGGTCCTGGCCAGGGCCTTCTGGGCCACCGCCTGCGATTGAACCAGCACGCTGGGGGCGGCCGCCTTTTCGGGCGCGGTGTCAGGTGCGGCGGCACCGGCATGCCAGTGCCAGGCGGCCCCCGCGCCCAGCGCCACGGCCAGGGTGCCGATGACGAGAGTGGAAGTCTTCATTGTTGTTGATGTCCTGACGTGGATGCATCGGGGGCGGTCCCGAGCAGGGTTTGCAGCGCGACGCGCTGTTCGGCGATCTGCTGCCGCAGGGCGATCCGCTCGGCCTCCTTGGCCAGCAGCGCCGCGCGTGCATTCGCGTAGGCGAGCGCATCGACCAGGCCGGCGCGACCGGCGAGTTGGCTGTTCCGGATAAGCGGCTCCAGCCGGGCCAGCGCGGCGTCGACGGATTCGAGCTGCCGGCGGTCCAGGCGCTGCTGGTCGAGGATGGCGCGGATCTCGTTGCGCGCGGCCTGGACGCGTACCTGGTACTCGTCGTGCAGCTTCTGGCGCGTGGTCTGTTCGATGGCGATGTTGCCGCGGTTGCGGTTCAGCAGCGGCAAGCTCAGTGTGATGCCCAGGCTGTTGGAATAGACGTTGCTGTTGTCGCGCGAGCGGGTCAGGCCCACGTTCAGGGCAGGGAACTGGGCCAGCAGCGCGGCGCGGTAACGCTGGTCCTGGGCCGCGTAGCCGGCCACCAGGGCGCGCAGGTCGGGACGGCGCTGCGGCAGCTCGGCCAGTGCGGCCTGCGCCGCATCCTCGTCCGCGAAGGCGTCCGGCGCGCCGTCCTGCAGGCGCAATTCGTAGCGGGCGTCCAGCCCCAGCAAGGTATTCAGCTCGTGCGCGGTCTGGTTCAGCTGGCGCTGCAGGTCGAACATCTGCTTGTCGATGTCCTGCAGTGCGGTGAGGTTGGGCAGTACAGCGTCGCTGGTGAGCAGGCCGCGCTGCTGCGCCTGTTCGGTACGGGCGGCACGGTCGGCGAACAGCTTGCGGTTCTCCTCCAGCACAGCCAGCAGGCGCCGGCCATGGCTCAGGCGAACGAAGGCCAGGCGCGCTTGCGAAACGACCTGCCATTCCTGCCACAGCAGGGCCAGATCGGTCTTCCGCACCTCGGCCTGGGCGGCGCGCTGGCCGGCGGCATGGCTGATCAGGGCGCCGACGTCATAGCTCAGGCCGAAGCTGAAGGCGCGCGTGGCGCCGGGACCGCCGGCACTGCTGGACAGGTCGCCGGCCAGCGCCAGCTGCGGATCGGGCAGCAGGCCGGCGGCGAACGCCTGTGCGCGCGACACCGCAAGATCGGCGCGCGCCAGTTTCAGGTCGGGATTGTTGACCACCGCGAGCGTGGCCACCTCGATTTCATCGAGGCCGTCGCTCGGGTCGAAGGGGTGCGCCGCCAATGCGGCAAACGGCAGGCTGTGCGTGTCGACCTGGATCAGGCCCGGATTCCCAGGCAGTTCCGGGACCGGTCCGAGGGGCAGCGGCCGGTAGTCCGCACAGCCGGCCAGGGCCAGGCAAAGAATAGTTGAAACGAATCGTTGGGCCATCGTAACTGGACATGAATAGCATCGATGCCCAGCTTACGGATCGAACAATGAACAGATTATTAAAGGAGCGCGGCGTGGATCCTTCCGGTCGCGTCAGCGTCCGCCTTTCTTCCCGAGCAGCTCGTCGCCGCACAGGCCGATGCACAGCAGGGCGRCCGCCGCCAGCTGGCACCATGCGGCGGGCAGGGCGGCCATCAGGTGCAGCGGCTGGCCGGCCAGGGCCTGGGCCAGCGTAGAGCCGGCCGTCACCGCCAGGAAGGAAAGGAAAAGGTGCAGCTGGTGGGCGCCCAGCCGGGTCCAGGGCGTGCAGCAGCACAGCAGGGCCGGCAGGACCAGCAGGGTCATCGAGCCGCTGCCGGCCACCGTCCCGCAGACGGCCCCGAGCCCGAACAAGGCCGTCAGCGCCAGGCCGCCGGCTTTGATCCCACCGCGGCGCCGCGTTCGCGCCCGCATGTGGGGCGGGCAGGCAGCGCGAAAGCGCCGCAGCGAGCAGGCCAGCAGCGGCRCACAGGCCAGGGTATTGATCAGGTGGGGCAGGGGGCCGGTGCGGGCACCGAAGCTCCAGCGCTCGAGGATGGCCCAGCCGAGGAAGGAAAACAGCAGGGCGGCGAAAGCAAGGTTCGCCGGCGACCGCCTGGCGGCGGATGGAACTGTAACCACGGTTTCAAACTTCATGTCAGCCGCCCCCGGTATTGACACAAGGCTTCAGCATGCGTCAACGATGTTCCGGGGCAACTGAGCTGAATCAATCTTCGGGCGTGCGCGCCACCGGCAAGTGCCAGTCGTAGCGGATGGCCGCCATCCGCAGGCCGAAGCACAGGGCGGCGCCGGCGCAGGCCATCGGCGCCGACGGCAGCCCGAGCACATGGCCGATCACCACCACGCTGGCGCCAGCCAGGGCGGCCACCGCGTACACATCGGCGCGCAGCACGGCCGGCACCTCCGACAGAAGCACGTCGCGCGCGACTCCGCCGCCGACGCCGGTCAGCATGCCGAGCAGGGCCGCCATCATCGGCTCGAGGCCGAACACCAGGGCCTTCTGGGCGCCGGCGACGCAGAACAGGGCCAGGCCGGCGCCGTCGAACACCATCACCGGGCTTTTCAGGTGACGCAGCTTCGGATACCAGAAGAAGATCAGCAGGCCGGCCAGCACCGACACCACCAGGTAGCGCCAGTCGCTGAAGGCGGCCGGCGGTGTGGCGCCGATCAGCACGTCGCGCACGATGCCGCCCGAGTTGGCGGCCACGAAAGACAGCACCAGCACCCCGAAGATGTCCAGCCTGCGCCGGACGCCGGCGGTGGCGCCGCTCAGGGCGAACACGAAGGTGCCGACCAGGTCGAGGGTCAGCACCAGCGTTTTCAGGGCCGCCGCCACGTCGAGGGAAACTGCGGGGAACATCGGGACGTCTTTACTGTTCAGTCAAAGGGGGCGAACACTATAGCATCGCAGCCGGGAAATCAAGCGCCCGGCCCGCCCATGCGGGATGATTTCGTCGTACACTGGACAATACGATAAGAACAAGCACCCACCAGCCTTTCGCGACCCATGATCATCTCATCCGCAACCGACTTCCGCGAAGCCGCGCGGCGCAAGCTGCCGCCCTTCCTGTTCCACTACCTCGATGGCGGCGCCGGCGCCGAGCAGACCCTGCGCGCCAACGTCGACGACCTGCAGCGCGTGAAGCTGCGCCAGCGTGTGCTGCGCGGCTCCGAGCAGCTCGACCTGACGACCCACTGGTTCGGCCAGGACCACGCGCTGCCGATCGCGCTGGCGCCGGTCGGCCTGGCCGGCATGTATGCGCGCCGCGGCGAAGTCCAGGCGGCGCAGGCGGCCGGCCGCTTCAACATTCCCTTCATCCAGTCGACGGTGTCGGTGTGCCCGCTGGCGGAGGTGGCGGCCAAGGCGCCGAAGCCGATCTGGTTCCAGCTGTACGTACTGAAGGACCGCGGTTTCATGCGCGACGTGATGCGCCGTGCCAGCGAGTTGGGCGCGACGACGCTGATCTTCACCGTCGACATGCCGGTGCCGGGCAACCGCTACCGCGACCTGCACAGCGGCATGAGCGGGGACGCCGGACCGCGCCGCCGCATGTGGCAGGCGATGCTGCACCCGCGCTGGGCCTGGGACGTGGGCCTGTTGGGCCGCCCGCACGACCTCGGCAATATCTCGGCCTACCGCGGCCATGCGACCGGGCTCGAAGACTATATCGGCTGGCTCGGCTCCAACTTCGATCCCGGCATCAGCTGGCAGGACCTGCAGTGGATCCGCGACGAGTGGAAAGGCCAGCTGGTCCTGAAGGGCATCCTGGACGTCGAAGACGCGCGCGACGCCCTGGCCTTCGGCGCCGACGGCATCGTGGTCTCGAACCACGGCGGCCGCCAGCTCGATGGCGCGCCCTCGTCGGCCAGCGTGCTGCCGGCGATCGCCGACGCGGTGAAGGACAAGATGACGATCTTCGCCGACGGCGGCGTGCGCACCGGCACCGACGTGTTCCGCATGCTGGCGCTGGGCGCGGACGGCGTCCTGATCGGCCGCGCCTTCATCTACGCGCTGGCGACCCAGGGCCAGGCCGGGGTCGAGCGACTGCTGGCGATCATGGAAAAGGACCTGCGCACGAACATGGTCCTGACCGGGGTGAAGAGCGTGAGCGAGATCGGTCCCCACCTGCTGGCCGCATAGACGGGAGCCGCCGCCATGCTGCTGCTCCTGGTCTTTTTCGCGGGTCTCTGGGCCGGCGTCCAGAACACCCTGGCCGGGGGCGGCTCCTTCGTCACCCTGCCGGCGCTGATCCTGTCCGGGATGTCGCCGCTGGCCGCCAACATCACTTCCACGGTCGCCCTGTTCCCCGGCCAGCTCACGGCGGGCTATGCCGGCCGCAGGCTGGTTAGCGGGGCGGCCGGGCTGCGCTTCCGCACGCTGTTCGTGCTGAGCATCCTCGGCGGCGCGGTAGGCGGATTGCTGTTGCTGCATACTTCGCCGAAGGTGTTCGCGCGCCTGGTGCCCTGGCTGGTGCTGTTCGCCACCGCCGTCTTCAGCTGGGGCAGCTTCTTCCGCAAGGCGTCCGCCGAGAAGGCGGCGCATTTGGGGCCCATCGCCACCGGCGCCGCGCAATTCCTGATCGCGGTCTACGGCGGCTATTTCGGCGGCGGCATCGGCATCCTCATGATGGCAGCGCTGACCATGGCGGGACTTTCGGCCCGCAATGCCGGCGGCACCAAGAATGTGCTGGCGGGCGTGATGAATGCGTCGGCGGTGGCGCTGTTTTTGACCTCGCCGGAACTGCACTGGCTGCAGGCGGGCGTGCTGGCGATCGGCGCCATCCTCGGCGGACTGGCGGGCACCTGGGCGCTGCAGCGGGTGAACGAAAAGGCGCTGCGTATCGCCATCGTCTGCATCGGCGTGGCCCTCACGGTCGGGCTGTTCCTGCGGCCCTTGTAAGGTCCGGGTCCAGCCAGTCGAAGATCGCCGGCCAGATCCGCGCATGGGCGCTGCGCCCGACCAGCACGCCGACGTGCTGCAGGTTGACGCCGATATCGCCTTCGTAGTGCAGCACCTGCTTGCGCGGGCTGGCAGTCGCCTCGTGGAAGGGCAGCACCGCCGCCGGCGGGATCAGTTTGCTGCGCGGATCGATCACGCTCAGCAGCGGCGTGCTGAGCTCGCGCGGACCGATGCGGCGGCCGCCGATGTCCAGCTCGCCCTGGGTCAGGGCATCCTGGCGGTAGAGCGATTCGACGAGTTCGGCGAACAGCCTGCCCGGCAGCGCGAACTCGTCGTGGGTCCAGCGTTCCACCTGCATATGGGTGGCGAGGGCTTTCGGGTCGGCCATCGACAGCCAGCGATCCAGCAAGCGCTCCCACTGGAAGGCCTGGGGCTCGGCCATGGCGCTCATCGTGTTCAGGAAGACGCCGGGGACGTGGCCGAAGGTCTCGGCGATCTGGCGCGCATCCGGCGTCGCCTTCACCAGCTTGTTGAAGCAGCAGAAGGCCGGCTGGAAATGCAGCGGCGACTCCAGCAGGACGGTGGCGCGCAACTGGTCCGGATACAGGCAACTGTGGACGGCGGCCAGGATGCCGCCGAGCGAGTGGCCGGCAATTACGGGTTTGCCCTCGGCGCCATCGGCGGCGATCGCCTGGCGGCAAGCGCCCAGCAGGCGGTCGGCGTAGTCGGCCAGGCCATAGTCCTGCGCCGTGGCGTCGTCGTCGAGAGGGAGCCACTCGGCCAGGTAGACCCGGTAGCCGCGCTCCAGCCAGCGCTTCACCACGCTGACCTCCGGTGCCAGGTCCCAGATATAGGAACGCTTGATCGGCGCCGGCACCAGCAGCACCGGCGCAGCCTCGGCCGCATGCGGACCGTAGCGGCGCAGGTTCAGGCCCGGCTCGGAGTGCAGGATGGTGGACGGCGTGGGCCTGGGGCCGTAGCCGGCCCGTTCAAGCATCTGGCCGCGCGCCTGGCGGCTGCGGTCCATCTGCTTCAGGGCCATGGCACCGAAGGCGCCGAAGGAATTCCAGTTGCCGAAGGAATTCCAGTTG
>NZ_JBFTMX010000032.1:0-71055 GCF_056397205.1 Massilia sp. 05N420 | reverse complement strand
CCCGCTCCCGTCCCGGCACCTGCGCCCGGACCGGCGCCGATGGCCAGCGCCGCGCCCGCGCCGGCCGCGCGTCCGTCCGCACCGGCCCCATGGGACCAGCCGGCCGCGCGCCCGCAGCCGCAAGCCGTCGCCCAGCCACAGCCGGCCATGCGCCAGGCCCAGCCTCAGCCGGCCGCCCAGGCGCCCGCACAGGCATCCCAGGGCTATGAACAGGCAGTGGCCGACGACGAGCCGCCGTCCTGGGTCACCGAATTTTCCGACGACACCGCGGTCGCCGCCGAGGCCCCGGCCGCGGTCAGCGCGCCGCCGGCCGCGCGGGTCCAGGCGCCGAGCGCGCCGCCGCATCCTTACGTGGTCACGCCGGTGCCGGAGATCGGCTGGGATGGCAACTGGCCGGCGCTGGCCGCCTCGCTGCCGCTGCGCGGCGTGGCCCAGCAGCTGGCCTTCCAGACCGAGCTGGTCAGCTGTGCCTCGGACGGCTCGTCGGCCAATTTCCGCCTGCGCGTGCCGGTCGATACCCTGCGCGCCAGCGGCAACAGCGAGAAGCTGTGCGCGGCCCTGCAGGAATGCTTCCCGGCGGTGCGCGTGAACATCGATACCGAGATCGGCCCGGTCTGGTACACCGCCAGCGTCGAAGCCAGGGTCCGCCGCGAGCAGTTGCAGCGCGAGGCCGAGGAAACCGTCGGCGCCGATCCCTTCATCCAGGCCCTCGAGCAGACTTTCGACGCCTTCGTGGTGCCGGGCTCGGTACGTCCGATCGGTACTTGACCGGGTCTTCACCACTTTTTCGTTTCACCCGACTTTTTTGGAGAACACCACCATGATGAAAAACCAGCTCGCAGGCATGATGAAGCAGGTCCAGGCCATGCAGGACAATATGAAGAAGGCGCAGGACCAGCTGGCTCTGGTCGAAGTCGAAGGCCAGTCGGGCGCCGGCATGGTCAAGGTGGTCATGACCTGCAAGAACGACGTCAAGCGCGTCACGATCGATCCTTCGCTGCTGGGCGACGACCGCGACATGCTGGAAGACCTGGTCGCGGCCGCCTTCAACGACGCGATCCGCAAGGCCGAAGCGACGACCCAGGAAAAGATGAGCGGCCTGACCGCCGGCCTGCCGATCCCGCCGGGCTTCAAGATGCCGTTCTGATGTTCATCGTCTCCCTGCACTATACGGCGCCGCTGGCGCGCATCGACGAACTCCTGGCGGCGCACTGCGCCTTCCTCGACAAGCAGTATGCGCGCGGCCTGTTCCTGATGTCGGGCCGCAAGGTGCCGCGCGACGGCGGCGTGATCGTGGCCCAGGCCGCCAGCCGCGCCGAGCTCGAGGACGTGCTGCGCGAGGATCCCTTCCAGCAGGCCGGGGTGGCGCACTACGAGATCACCGAATTCGTTCCCGTCATGACGGCGGAGCCGCTGGCCGCCTACCGCGCTGCCTGAGCGCGGGCACATCCGGATCACCATCATGTCCAAATCGCTCGACTTCCTGACCGAGGCCCTGCGCCGCCTGCCGGGCGTCGGGCCGAAGTCGGCGCAGCGCATGGCCTTCCACCTGCTGCAGCACGACCGCGAAGGCGCCGCCATGCTGTCGCGCGCCCTTTACCAGGCGGTCGAGGCGGTGCACCACTGCGCCATGTGCAATACCTTTTCCGAGCTCGAGGTCTGCGAACTGTGCGCCGACCCCGAGCGCGACCATGCGCTGCTGTGCGTGGTCGAGACCCCGGCCGACCAGCTGATGATCGAGCAGACCCTGACCTACAAGGGACTGTACTTCGTGCTGATGGGCCGGCTGTCGCCGCTGGACGGGATCGGCCCGCGCGACCTGCACCTGGAAAAGCTGGTCGGCCGCGCCACCGACGGCATCGTCAACGAAGTCGTGCTGGCCACCAATTTCACCAACGAGGGCGAGGCCACCGCCCATTACATCAGCGAAATGCTGAAAGCGCGTGGGCTGAAGGTCAGCCGCCTGGCGCGCGGGGTTCCCGTAGGAGGCGAACTCGAGTATGTGGACGCGGGCACGATTGCGCGCGCCATGCTCGACAGGCGAAGTGCATAATGAGCCTCCCACAAGGGACCGCCAGGGCCGATGCATGAGGCCGCCGGCGCCCTTGGGCTAGCGGGCCAAGGCCTCATTTGACCGGAGTTTGACCGGAATCGAGCATGCACCTCGTCGACATCACGATGTTTTACGCGGCCGAAGGAGGCGGCGTCAGCACCTACCTGAATGCCAAGGCGCGCTGGCTGGCGCGCCGCGGCCGCGTCCAGCACACCATCCTCAGTTCCAACGTCGAAACCTGCGACGATTCGCTGCCGCCGCTGGTGCGCATTCCCGCCGCCAACGTGCCGGGCTTCCACGGTTTCCGCATGCCGCTGTCGGTATCGCGCGCGGCGCGCCTGCTGGAAGCGGTCAAGCCCGACCTGGTCGAGGCGGGCGATGCCGGCCACTGCGCCTGGGCCGCGCTGCGCATGCGCAAACGCCATGACGTGCCCGCGGTCGCCTTCTACCACTCGGACCTGCCGCGCCTGGTGCGTCCGCGCCTGGGCCGCTGGATCGCGCACGGCACCTGCCGCTACCTCGCCAATCTCTACCGCCAGTTCGACCTGGTGCTGGCGCCCAGCCGGGTGATGGTCGAGCATCTGGAGTCCATCGGCGTGCACGGCGCCGTCCAGCAGCCGCTGGGCATCGATTCGCGCGTCTTCCAACCGCTGCGCGAGGACGAGGCCCAGCAAGAGACCCTGCGCGAACAGCTCGGCCTGGATCCCGACACCCGCCTGCTGGTCTACGCCGGCCGCTTCACGCCGGAAAAGAAGCTGCACGTGCTGATCGAGGCGGCACGCAAACTGGGCGGGCGCTACCACCTGGTACTGGTCGGCAGCGGTGACGAGTTGCCGCGCGCGAACAACCTCACCATCATTCCTTTCCAGCGCGACCAGCGCCAGCTCGCCCGCCTGCTGGCCAGCTGCGACGTGCTGGCCCATCCGGGCGACTGCGAGACCTTCGGCCTGATCGTGCTCGAAGCCATGGCCTGCGGCCTGCCGGTCGTCGGCACCAACCGTGGCGGCGTGGCCGAGCTGGTCGACCGGGAAACAGGCATCCTGGCCAAGCCGGACAGCGTCGCCAGCCTCGCCGAAGCGATCGAAGCCATCTACTGGCGCGACATGGTCCGCATGGGGCAGGCGGCGCGCCGCAAGGCGGTGGAGCGCTACGACTGGGACCAGATCCTGCCCCAGGTGCTGGGCCGCTACGACGTGCTGCTGGGCGGCTACCAGCCCGTCCAGCGCGAACCGGAGCGTATCTGTGTTACCGACTGAAGCGCCGGACAATACCAAACCGGGCATGCTGTGCGTGTCGATCCACGACGTCGCGCCCGCCACCTGGCCCGACTGCCTGCGCCTGGTGCAGGCGATCCGCGCGGTGGCCGACATCCCGCTGACCTGGCTGGTGGTGCCGCACTATCACTTCCGCCCCGAGCGCTCGCCCGCAATGGAGGCGGCCCTGGATGCGGCGCTGGCGCGCGGCGACGAGCTGGCGCTGCACGGCTACAGCCACCTCGACACCGAAGCCAGGCGCGGCGGCCTGCGCGCGCGTTTCCTGCGCAACGTGTACACGCGGCGCGAAGGCGAATTCGCCGCGCTCGACTACGACGAGGCGCGCCGCCGGCTCGAACTCGGCCTGGACTGGTTCCGCGAGCGCGGCTGGACCCCGGCCGGCTTCGTGCCGCCGGCCTGGCTGCTGGGCGAGGGCGCCTGGCATGCGCTGCGCGAATCGCCGTTCGCCTATACCACCACCTTCAGCCACTTCCACTGCCTGCGGAATGGCCCGGTCGTGAAATCGCCATCGATGGTGTACGCGGCGCGCAACCGCAGCGGCCGCTGGCTGTCGCCGCGGGTGGCCGACGCCACCGCCGCGCTGCTGGCGGACGGGCCGCTGGTGCGCTTCAGCCTGCATCCGCCGGACGCGCGCTATCCCGAGCTGGTGCGGCACACCCAGCGTGCGCTGGAACGCCTGCTGGCGCGGCGCAGCGCCGTCACCAAGGCCGAGTGCGCGAAGCGCCTGGCCGGCGAGCTGCCGCTTACCAGTACGGACCCCAATAGCCGCCTCCACGCCAGTGGCCGGGACCCCAGCCCGCGTAATAGCCCGGGGACGGTCCATAGCGCTGCAGATCGTCCTTCGTGCTGAGGTTCACGATGCAGTTGCGCCAGGGATCGGAATCGGGCGCATAGCCCAGCCGCGCGCAAGCGGGGCCGTAGACGGTGATCATGTTTGCGGCCTCGGCCTGTTTCTGCGCGGCCCGTTCCTGCGGCGTCGTGCAGCCTGAGGCGGCGATGGCGAGGCAAAGCACGCCAGCAACTGAAAATGATGACATAGGACCTCCATGTCGACGGCGCCATGCGCCTTGCATCAGAATAGCGCAGGCTGGCGGACAGCGCCAATGCACGTCGAATGCCTGCTTCACGCGCAGCGGTAGTGGTTTTCTGGCAAGATGCTCGTTTTGCGAGGGAGACGGGGATGGCACGACGGGCATGGCTGATCTGGACGCGGCGGCTTGGGCTGCTGCTCGTGGCGCTGCTGGCACTGGCCGTGCTCGGGGGCTGGCTGTTCCTGCGCGCCAGCCTCGCCCAGCTCGACGGCAAGCGCACCTCGCCGCTCCTGTCCGGCTCGGTAACAGTGGCGCGCGACGCCAACGGCGTGCCGACCATCAGCGGCGCCAACCGCCTCGACCTGGCCTATGCGACCGGTTTCGTGCACGCCCAGGAACGCTTCTTCCAGATGGACCTGCTGCGCCGCAGCGCCGCCGGCGAACTGGCCGAGCTGTTCGGACCGAAAGCCCTGCCGCTCGACCGTTCCCACCGCCTGCACCGCTTCCGCGCCCGCGCCGCCGAGGTGCTGGCGCGCCTGGGGCCGCAGGAGCGCGCCTTCCTCGAGCGCTACGCGGCCGGCGTCAACGACGGCGTGAACGCGCTCGGCGCACGGCCCTTCGAATATGCGCTGACCGGCGCCGCGCCGCGGCCGTGGACGGCGGCCGATTCCCTGCTGGTGGTGTGGGCCATGTACTTCGACCTGCAGGGCAATCAGGAAGCGCGCGAGCTGGCGCGCGGCTGGCTGGCCCGCAATCTCGACCCGGCCCAGCGCGCCTTCCTGCTGCCCGAGGCCAGCCAGTGGGATGCGCCGCTGGATGCGCCTGCGCTATCGCTGGCGCCGGCCGCGATTCCCGCCACCGCGCCGGCCTGGTGGGGCCGCAAGGAGGCGGTGCCGCCGCGCCAGCTGGCCGGCGTCGGCTTCGTCGATTCGGTCGGCAGCAATAACTACGCGCTGGCCGGCTCGCGCAGCAGCAGCGGCGCGGCGATCGTCTCCGACGACATGCACCTCGGCCTGCAGCTGCCGAACATCTGGTACCGGCTGGCGCTGCGCTTCCCCGATGCGCAGGGAGCACAGCGGCGCGTGGTCGGCGTCAGCCTGCCGGGCGCGCCGCCGCTGGTCATCGTCGGCAGCAACGGCCACGTGGCCTGGGCCTTCACCAACAGCTATGCCGACACGCTCGACCTGGTCCGCCTCGACACCGACGGCGACCATGCCGGCCAGGTGCGCCTGCCTGCCGGCTGGGAGACGCCGGCCGAGCACGTCGAAACCATCCTCGTCAAAGGCCAGGCGCCGGAACGCCTGAGCGTGCGCGAGACCAGCCTGGGCCCGATCCGAGAAGCCGGCGGCACGCTGTATGCCGTCCACTGGGTCGCGCATTCGCCGCAGGCGCTGAACCTGGAACACCTGAAGCTGGAATCGTCGACCACGCTGGACGAAGCCCTGGCCGCCGGCGCCGCCGACGGCATCCCGGCCCAGAACATCGTCGCCGGCGACGACCACGGCAACATCGGCTGGACCGTGGCCGGCGCGCTGCCGCGCCGGGACGAGGCGGGCCGCGGGCTGGCGGTGTCGTTCCCGTTGGCAGGAGAGGGCGCCGCGCCGACCTGGCGCGAGCTGCTGGCGCCGGCCGCGCATCCGCGCGTGGTGAATCCGCCCGGCGGCCAGCTGGTGACGGCCAACAGCCGCCAGCTGTCCGGCCCGGACGCCCAGCTGCTCGGCGACGGCGGTTTCGACCTCGGCGCCCGCGCGAGCCAGTTGCGCGACGGCGTGCGCCGGCTCGGCGACAAGACCGACGTCCCGGCCGTCTTCCGCGCCGCGCTCGACGACCGCGCCCTGTACGTGGCCGGCTGGCGCGACCGCCTGCTGAGGGCGCTCGACGACCGTGCCGTCGCCGGTCATGCCGGCCGTGCCGAGTTCCGCCGCCTGCTGAAGGACAGCTGGGACGGGCATGCCAGTACGGCGTCGGTCGGCTACCGCCTGGCGCAGCAGTTCCGCTGGTCGCTGTATGAGCTGGTGTTCGCCGGCGCCAACGCCGAAATGGAAAAGCTCGACCCGAAGGCCAGCATGGTGGTCGCCACCTCACGCTGGCCGGCGATGCTGGAGCGCCTGCTGGACGAGCGTCCGGCGGCCTGGCTGCCGCCGGGCTACGCCAGCTGGCAGGACCTGCAGCTGGCCGCCGTCGACCGCGCCATTCTCGAAGTGACGAAGGACGGCACGCCGCTGGCGCAGGCCACCTGGGGCCAGCGCAATACGGCCGCGATCGCGCATCCGATCAGCATGGCCCTGCCTTTCCTGAAGCGCTGGCTGGCCGTGCCGCCCGACCAGCTGCCGGGCGACGCCAACATGCCGCGCGTGGCGGGACCGAAGTTCGGCCAGTCGGAGCGGCTGACGGTGTCGCCGGGACGCGAGGAAGAGGGCCTGTACGACATGCCGGGCGGGCAGAGCGGGCATCCGCTGTCGCCCTGGTTCCTGCGCGGGCATGAGGATTGGGTGAAGGGGACGCCGACGCCGCTGTTGCCGGGGCCTGCTGTGCATACCCTGCTGTTTTCGAGGTAGGGTGGACACTCCGAGCCCACGCGTGGGCAGGGAGCGCCGACCCTACGCTATTTGGCGCCCACCGGCACCCAAAGCGACTGCAGCATCCCGGTAACGGTATCCGCCGGCGCCGGCCGCCCCAGGTAGAAGCCCTGCACCAGGTCGCAGCCGTATTCCTCCAGCAGCACCAGCTGCTCGCCGGTCTCGACGCCCTCGGCCACCACCACCATCTTGAGCCCGTGCGCCATCGCGATGATGGCGCGGGTGATGGCCGCGTTCTCGGAATCCTGGGGCAGGCCGCTGATGAAGCTGCGGTCGATCTTCAGCGCCCGCACGTCGAAGCGCTTCAGGTAGTTCATCGACGAATAGCCGGTGCCGAAGTCGTCGATCGACAGGTACACGCCGATGCCGCGCAGCTGCTCCAGGGTGGCCATGGTCGCCTTGGCGTCGTCCATCAGCGTGCCCTCGGTCAGTTCGAGTTCCAGCAGGCGCGGATCGAGGCCGGTGTCGTGCAGGGCCGACAGCACGATCTGGCTCAGGTTCTCGTCCTTGAACTGCTTGGCCGACAGGTTCACCGCCATGCGCACCGAACGCCGGGTCAGCTTCTGCCAGGCGCGCGCCTGGCTGCAGGCGGTGCGCAGCACCCATTCGCCGATCGGGACGATCAGGCCGGTCTCCTCGGCCAGCGGAATGAACTCGGTGGGCGAGACCACGCCGCGCTCGGCATGGCGCCAGCGCACCAGGGCCTCGACGCCGACGATCTCGGACGAGCGCACGTCCAGCTGCGGCTGGTAGAGCAGATACAGCTCGTCGTTCTGCAGCGCCTTGCGCAAGCCGACTTCCAGCTTCACGTGGCTCATGATCTGCATGGTCAGCGAGGACGAGTACAGCTTGGCGTTGTTCTTGCCGCAGTTCTTGGCGTGGTACATCGCGGTGTCGGCGTACTTCAGCAGCGAATTGCAGTCGTCGCCGTCCTCGGGGAAGAGCGAGATGCCGATCGAAGCGGTCACGAAGATCTCGTTGCCCTCGATGATGAAGGGGCGGCGCATCGCATCCTTCACGCGGTGGGCCACGTTCAGCGCGTGCTCGACGCGGTCGAGGTCCGGGATCAGGATCGTGAATTCGTCGCCGCCCAGGCGGGCCAGGTTGGTGCTCTGGCGCGGCTCGCCGTCGCGGGTGAGGGAATCGCCGCGCGACAGCAGGTCGCTCGGGCGGATGGTCTCGCGCAGGCGGTCCGAGACCTGCTGCAGCAGCTGGTCGCCGACATTGTGGCCGAGGGTGTCGTTGATGCGCTTGAAGGCGTCCAGGTCCATGAAGAGCACGGCGAACTTCTTGTTGCCGATCTTCGAGCGCTGCAGCTCGCGCTCCAGCATTTCCAGGAAAGCCTGGCGGTTCGGGATGCCGGTCAGGCTGTCGCAATAGGCCAGGCGGCGAATCTGCTCTTCGGCGCGCTTGCGTTCGCTGATGTCGCGCACTAGTCCCAGCACCTCGTTGGGCCCGGTGGCGACCAGGCGCGCCTCGAAGTGCTGGGCCTGGCCGAAGCGGATCAGTTCATACTCGACCGAGCGCACCTGCTGGATCCGCAGCGCGACCTCGACCTGTTCCAGCATGCGTTCGGCGATCTCGCGCGGCAGTACCTCGCTGATGTGCTTTCCCACGCATTCGTCGGCCGCGACGGCCTCGCTCTCGCCCGGCCGCTCGCGGCCCGGATTCTCCCGCCGGCTGCCCGTACGCCCCGGTTCATAGTCGAGGTAGATGCCGCCGCCGTTCATGCGGAAGAAGGTGTCCGGGATCGCCGCCAGCACCGCGCGGTTCTGGGCATCGGCGATGCGCAGGCGGACGATGGCGTCGCTGGCGCGCAGCACGTACAGCACCCGGTGGCCGAGGATGGGCCAGTYGATCGGCTTGGAGACGAAGTCGGTGGCGCCGGCCTCGTAGGCGTTGGTGACGGCTTCCAGGTCGTCGCCGCCGGTGACCATCACGATCGGCACGCTGGCGCCGTTTTCGAGGTCGCGGATCGCGCGGCAGGCGGCGAAGCCGTCCATGCGCGGCATCTCGACGTCCATCAGGATCAGGTCGGGCGAGCAGTCGCGCGCGACCTTCACGGCCTGGGCGCCGTCCTCGGCCTCGATGGCGTCGAGGTTGACGCCCTCCAGCATCTCGAGCATCAGGAGGCGCATCACCGGATCGTCGTCGGCGACCAGCACGACGCCGCGGCTGTTCGCGCGTGGTTTGGAGCAGGGGGCTGCCATGTCAGGTTTCCTTCTCAAGGATGGCGTTGAGCGAGTCGCGGACGGCCTGGAACTCCTGTTCCATGTTATTCAGGAGGGAATCCGCGCCTTCTGTGGTGTCGGCGCGGCCGAGATGTTCCATCTCCTTGCACAGGGCGGCGAGGGCTTCGGCGCCGACGTTCGCGCTGGCGGATTTGAGGGTGTGGGCGATGCGCCGCACGTTGCCGGTGTCCATGCCGTCGATCGCGCGGCGCAGGGTACTCAGCTGCTGCGGGGTGTCGTCGACGTAGGCGTTGATGACCTTCTGCACCAGGGCGTCGCCGCGCTCGCGCGACAGCATGCGGATCTTTTCCAGCGCCACGCGGTTGATGACGTCGCGCTGGATCACCTCGACCGAGGCGCGCGGCAGGCGCGGCGGCTCGTCGTCGTGGTGCACGGTGGCGGCCATCGGCAGCGCCATCCAGCGGCCGATCACGGCGGCCAGTTCCTGCTGGGCGAAGGGCTTGGACAGGTAATCGTCCATGCCGGCCGCCAGGCAGGCTTCGCGGTCGCCCTGCAGCGCGTTGGCGGTGATCGCGATGATGGGCAGCACTCGTCCGCGCCCGGCTTCGCGCTCCTCGCGGCGCATCGCGGCGGTGGCGGCAAAACCGTCCATCACCGGCATCTGGCAATCCATCAGCACGCAGTCGTACTTGCCCTCGCGGAGCATGTGCAGGGCCTCCTCGCCGTTGCGCGCGCAGTCGACGCTCAGCTCCAGGCTCTCGAGCATGGCGCGCGCCACTTCGACGTTGACCGGGTTGTCCTCGGCCACCAGCACGCGGCGGGCGCGCGGCCGCTGGCCACCCCGGCCTCGCGCCGCTGGACCGGATCGGCCGCCAGCTTTTCCGGAGACAGCAGGATCACGCGCGTGGCGCGGGTCATGGGATCAAGCTTGATGCCGGCCGCCAGCAGCAGGCCGCTGGCCTGTTCGAGTTCCATGTCGAGGATGGCGGCGTCGTAGGGCTGGCCGGCGCGCGCCGCGTCGTGCAGGCGCTCGAGCGCTTCGTCGGCGCTGTCGGCGCCGTCGCATTCGACGCGCCAGGCGGCCAGGTGGCGCTCCAGGCCCACGCGGCTGCTCTCGCTCTCGTCGACCACCAGCACGCGCAGACCGTCGATGGTGTGCTGGTGGTCGCCCGGCGCATCCGGATCGACGCGGCGCTTGTCGAAGGCCACCGTGAACCAGAACACCGAGCCTTGCGGGCGCGCGTGCTCGACCCCGATCGAGCCGCCCATCAGCTCGACCAGCTGCTTCGAGATCGCCAGCCCGAGCCCGGTGCCGCCGAACTTGCGGGTGGTCGAATCGTCGGCCTGGGAGAAGGCCTCGAACAGGCGCCCGCGGGCTTCGCGCGAGATGCCGATGCCGGTGTCGTGCACCTCGAAGCGCAGCATCACGGCCTGGTTGTCCTCGCTGGCGATGCGCACCCTGGCCAGGATCAGCCCTTCATTGGTGAACTTGATCGCATTGCCCAGCAGGTTGGCCATGATCTGGCGCAGGCGGTTCGGGTCGCCGCAGATCGCCACCGGGATGTCGTTGGCGATGTCGAAGTGCATGGCGATGCCCTTGCCCTCGGCCTGCGGCGTATAGACCGTGTGGATGTCGTCCAGCAAGTCCCACAGGTTGAAGTTGATGTACTCGACGGTGAGCTTGCCGGCCTCGATCTTCGAGAAGTCGAGGATGTCGTTGATGATCACCAGCAGGTGCTCGCCCGACTGCTTGACCAGCTGGGTGTAGTTGCGCTGGGTCTCGGTCAGCTCGGTGCCGAGCAGCATTTCGGCCATCCCCAGCACGCCGTTCATCGGGGTGCGGATCTCGTGGCTCATGGTGGCCAGGAAGGCACTCTTCGCGCGGCTGGCCGCCTCGGCCGCGTTCTTGGCCTTTTCCAGCTGCTCGGTGCGCACCGAGACCTGGCGCTCGAGCTCGTCGCGGTGGTGGGTCAGGGCCTGGCCGCGGCCCTCCACCTGGGCCAGCATATTGTTGAAGCTGTCGATCAGCGTGCCCAGTTCGTCGTTGCGCTGGTGGGCGATGCGCAGCGTGTAGTTCTGGCTGGCGGCGACCTTCTGCGCCGTGTTGATCAGCTTGGCGATCGGGTCGGCGATGCTGCGCCGGATCCGCCGCGCCAGCACCCAGGCCACCAGCATGGCGCTGGCCAGCGCCGCCGCCATCACGCCCATCCCGCGCGCCATGCCCAGCCATACCGGCAGCTGGTCGGCCTCGACCATGACGGCGCCGGCCGCCTCGCCGCCGGGGCCCGCGGGTACCTGGCGGTAGACGCGCATGCTCGGCAGCCAGGGGCGGCTGGCGGCGCGCGTAGCTTCCTCCAGCGCGTCGCGGCCGAGCTCGGGCAGGCTGTCGGGCTGGGCGCCGCGGCTGCCGTCCGCACGCCAGGAGGCGAAGGGACGGCCGTTGCCGTCGTACAGCACGGCGGCCTCGAGGGCAGGCCTTTCCTGGGCCGCGGACAGGATCTGGGCCGCCAGCTTGCGGTCGTTGAACTGCAGGGCATCCTGGCTGCTGCGCGCCAGCACCTGGGCCAGGGCGCTCAGTTCCGCGGCTTCGTTGCGGCGATGCTCGGTCACCGTGGTCGTCGCGAAGGCGGCGTAGGCGACCAGCAATGCACAGCCGGCCGACAGCAGGCACATGGTCGTCAGTTTCTGGCTCAGGCTGGAACGCTCGAATGTCGGCATAGTCGGGCCTAGTCTTCAGGGAAAGAGCTTTCCCGCAAGAAGGGACTATAGGGGAGCGGGTGTGCGCCGCCTTTGTCGCGTATCAAGACCGCGGGGCAGGGCAGAGGGAGAGGAATAAAAAAGGGACGCACAGTGGCGTCCCTTCCTTGGCATTACACGGGCGTCAGCAAGGACGTCAGCAACAGCCGCCGCGCTTGCCGTTGCCGTAGCGGGCCTGCTGGCGCTCGCGGAAAAACTCTTCGTAGCTCATGATGGGCTGACCGGGATGGGTCTTTTCCATGTGGGCCACATAGGTATCGTATTCCGGCAGGCCGACCATCAGGCGCATGCTTTGCCCGAGGTAGCGGCCCGCCTGTGCGAGCGTGCTGAACATGATTAAGCCTCGACCGCCGGCTCGACCGGCACAAACGGGGTTTCCTTGACCGTCGGACGCGCTTCCCTGTTCGCGCGCAGGGCGGTACGGATGCCGAACACCAGCACGGCGATCACCACGAACATGAAGAAGCCGCACAGGGTGGCGTCGACATAGTCGTTGAAGATCACGCGGCTCATCTGGTCCAGGCTCTTGGCCGGCGCCAGCACCTGGCCCTGGTCGAGGGCGGCCTGGAATTTCTTCGCATGCGAGACGAAACCGATCTTGACGTTCTCATGAAAGATCTTCTGCCAGCCGGCGGTCAGGGTGCAGATCAGCAGCCAGATGGTCGGCACGATGGTGACCCAGGCGTACTGGGCGCGCTTCATCTTGAACAGCACGACGGTGCCCAGGGTCAGCGCGATACCGGCCAGCATCTGGTTGGCGATGCCGAACAGCGGCCACAGGGTGTTGATGCCGCCCAGCGGATCGACCACGCCCTGGTACAGGAAATAGCCCCAGGCAGCCACGCACAGGCCGGTGGCGATCAGGTTGGCCGGCAGCGACTCGGTCTTCTTGAAGGCCGGGGCGAAGGCGCCCAGCAGGTCCTGCAGCATGAAGCGGCCGGCGCGCGTGCCCGCATCCACCGCGGTCAGGATGAACAGGGCCTCGAACAGGATCGCGAAGTGGTACCAGAAGGCCATCATGGTCTTGCCGCCAACCACGTTCGACAGGATGTGGGCCATGCCGACCGCCAGGGTCGGGGCGCCGCCGGCGCGCGAGATGATGGTGTTCTCGCCGACGTCCTTGGCGAGCTGGGTCAGCTGGTCGGGGGTGATCACGAAGCCCCAGTTGGACACGGCCGCGGCGGCGCTCTGCGCGGTGGTGCCGAGCACGGCGGCCGGGCTGTTCATCGCGAAGTAGACGCCCGGATCGATGGTCGATGCCGCGACGAGCGCCATGATGGCGACGAAGGATTCCATCAGCATGCCGCCGTAGCCGATGAAGCGGGCATGGCTTTCGTTCTCGATCATCTTCGGCGTGGTGCCGGACGAGATCAGCGCGTGGAAGCCGGACACGGCGCCGCAGGCGATGGTGATGAACAGGAAGGGGAACAGGCTGCCCGACCAGGCCGGGCCGGTGCCGTCGATGAAGCGGGTGATCGACGGCATCTGCATGTGCGGCGCCACGAACACGATGCCCAGCGCCAGCGCGGCGATGGTACCGATCTTCAGGAAGGTCGACAGGTAGTCGCGCGGCGCCAGCAGCAGCCACACGGGGATCACGGAGGCGACGAAGCCGTAGCCGATCAGCATCCAGGTCAGCTGCACGCCGGTGAAGGTGAACATCGGGCCCCAGGTCGGCGAGTCATGCACCCACTGGCCGCCGACGATGGCGAGCATCAGCAGCACGAAGCCGATCAGCGAGACTTCTCCGATGCGGCCGACGCGGATGTATCGCGAGTAGACGCCCATGAACAGCGCGATCGGGATGGTGGCCATCACGGTGAACGAGCCCCACGGCGAGTTGGTCAGCGCCTTCACGACGATCAGCGCCAGCACGGCCAGGATGATCACCATGATCATGAAGGTGCCGAACAGCGCGATGACGCCCGGGATCTCGCCCATTTCGGACTTGATCAGGTCGCCCAGCGAGCGGCCGTCGCGGCGCATCGACAGGAACAGCACCATGAAGTCCTGCACCGCGCCGGCGAACACGACGCCGGCCAGGATCCACAGCATGCCCGGCAGGTAGCCCATCTGGGCCGCCAGCACGGGACCGACGAGCGGGCCGGCGCCGGCGATCGCGGCGAAGTGGTGGCCGAACAGCACGTAGCGGTTGGTCGGCACGAAATCCAGGCCGTCGTTGTATTTGTAGGCCGGGGTCTGGCGGCGCGGGTCCAGGCTCATCACCTTGTCGGCGATGTACAGGCTGTAGAAGCGGTAGGCGATCAGGTAGACGCAGACAGCGGCGACGACGACCCAGACCGCGTTGATGGACTCGCCGCGATTCAACGCGACATAGGCGAGCGCAATGGCGCCCGCCAGCGAAAGCGCAGCCCAACCGAGCCGGCTTGTAAGACGATTCATGGTGACTCCTCCAGAGGTGATTGCTTATTCTGCGAATGCTTTTTCTGTGTGGGTACAGCAAAACCGGGCGGGGCCGGCTTACATTCGTGGCAAGCTATCAATCAGTATCTTGCACCTCTTTACAATCAACAAGCGCATGATTACGCAGTCGACTGCGTAGTGCTACGTAGTTGCTGCGCCTGCAAGACTGCGGTCGCGCCGAACCGGTTTCTGGCCTGTCCAGCTGGTCGGGCGTACAATCTCATGTTACGACGAAAACCATGCGCACGGAATGAAGTTACGGCAGAAGCTGATTTTTCTCGCGATCGCCCCGCTGATCGTGGCCTTGTGCGCGATTGCACTTTTTATCCGGCAGCAGGCGGTCACCCTGGCCCAGCAGCAGCGCGCCACCATCCAGCAGGCCTACCTGGCCACCAAGCAGGCCGAACTCGAGCACTACGTGGAACTGGCCTCGCACGCGATCGCCCACCTGACGTCCTCGGGCCGCAAGGACCCGGCCACGCTGGAAGAAGCCAAGCGCGTGCTGGCCTCGCTCAGCTTCGGCAACGACGGCTATTTCTTCGTCTACGACATGAACGGCCGCAACCTGATGCATCCGCGCCAGCCCGAGCTGGTCGGACGCGACCTGTGGAACCTGCACGACCAGTTCGGCGCGCCGACCATCCAGAACCTGATCGCCAGGGCGAAGCAGGGCGGCGGACTGATACGCTACAACTGGGCCAAGCCCTCGACCGGTGTGGCCGCGCCCAAGCTCGGCTACGTGGTCTTGATCCCCGACTGGGGCTGGATGATGGGCAGCGGCCTCTACCTGGACGACGTCGACGCCGCCCTCGAGAAGGTGGACGCCCAGCAGAAGCGCAATATCGAGACCACGATGTGGTGGATCGCCGGCCTGGCGATCCTGTCGGCGCTGGTGGTCGCCAGCTCCGGGCTGGTGCTGAACGTCAGCGAATCGCGGGTCGCCGACGCCAAGCTGAAGGTGCTGGCGCAGCGCGTGGTCGATTCGCAGGAGACGGAGCGGGCGCGCCTGTCGCGCGACCTGCACGACGGCATCAGCCAGTGGCTGGTGTCGATCAAGCTCCAGATCGAGGCCGGCGTGATCCGCCTGGCGGGCGGCCCGGAACAGCAGCAGCAGGCGCGCGCCAGTTTCGAGCGCACCGCCGAGGAACTCAACAAGGTGCTGGGCGAGGTGAGGCGCATCTCGCACGACCTGCGTCCGACCCTGCTGGACGACATGGGCCTGGCCGCCGCCCTCGAACATCTGGCCGAGGAATTCAGCCAGCACAGCGGCATGCCGGTCGCGTTCACGTCCCAGGGCCAGGTCGAAGGCCTGCCGCAGGTGGTGGGCACGGTCCTGTTCCGCATCGCCCAGGAAGCGCTGACGAATATCGAGCGGCATGCCGGCGCCCGCACCATCGGGCTGGCACTGGGCCGCCGCCGCGGCCAGTTGACCCTCGCCATCGAGGACGACGGCGCCGGCTTCGACACCGAGGACGTGGCCGTGCACCCGCAGCGCGGCATCGGCCTGCGCAACATGATGGAGCGGCTGGACGCGATCGGCGGCACGCTCCAGATCACATCATCGAAGGCGGGCACCGTGGTGCGCGCGATCGTCGACCTGAGCCACTGGAACCATGACGACTGAACCTACCGAAAAGCCCGTCCACATCATGCTGGTGGACGACCATCCGCTGGTGCGCGACGGCCTGCGCGCGCGCCTGGAATCGGTGCCGCATTTCCGCGTCGTCGCCGAGGCCGGATCCGGCGCCGAGGCCCTGGCCAAGGCCGGCGCCGCCCAGGTCGACCTGGTGCTGATGGACATCACCATGCGCGACGGCAGCGGCATCGAGGCCACCGCCCAGCTGAGTCGCAGCCATCCCGGCATCGCCGTGCTGATCCTGTCGATGCACGACAAGTTCGAATACGTCAGCCAGGCGATGCAGGCCGGCGCGCGCGGCTATGTGCTGAAGGATTCGCCCGGCAAGGAGATCGTGCTGGCGATCGACGCCGTGATGGCCGGCGGCGTGTATTACAGCGCCCCGGTGGCCCGCCAGCTGGCGCGGCCCTCGATGCCGGACAACCAGCTGACCTCGCGCGAACAGGAAGTGCTGCGCCATATCGCCAACGGCGAATCGAACAAGCAGATCGCCCGTGAACTCGATTTATCGGTGCGCACCGTGGAGACCCACCGCCTGAATATCAAGCGCAAACTGGGCATCGAAGGGCAGGCGGAACTGATCAGATTCGCCGTCCAGCATGCCAGCTGAATCGTATTGACGACAGCTTCGATCAGGATGTGTCCGCAGGGAAACATTCCAGTTGCTTTCCGATAATGGCTGCACTACTATTAGCGACACACTAATCATGCATAATCACTAATGTCTGCAGCCTCGTTCCCGTTGGTTGACATACGCTCGGTAGCCAACGCGCAGAACGAGTGGGTTGCGCTGCTGCTGCGCGCGGCCGAGGGCGGACTCGACGACCCGACGCTGCAGGCCATGTTCGGCCCGCCGGACCTGCTGGCCGCGGTGGCGCCCCTGGATTGCATCGTGCTGCTGGATTCCCCGGCGCTGCTGACACCCCCGATCCTGAAACTGCTGCCGCCGAACCGCGTCGTGCTGGCGGTCGACGCACGTTCGATGGCGGGCGAGGGTGCGGCCAAGCGCCTGGCCGAGCTGCAGATGGACGGCTACCGAGTGCTGCTGGACGGCGACCTGCCGGAAGGGATGAGCCGCCCGGCGGCGCTGCGCAGCGTCTCGCGCGACGTGTCAAGCGATGCCGAGCCGCTGCCGCCAGGCTCGCTGCCGACCCTGTTCGGCCCCCACCTGGCGCGCGGCGTCGACACCCTGGATGCCATGCGCGACTGCGAGAACGCGGGCTTCGCCTGGTTTTCCGGCCGCTACGCGCTCGACGATGCCGGCGCCCAGGACGCGGCCCGCCAGGACGACGGCACCACGCGCCGACGCTTGCTGACCATGCTGGCGCTGCTGGCCCGGGACGCCGATTCGCGCGAGCTCGAAGCCCAGCTGAAACAGGATCCGGGCCTGTCTTTCCACCTGCTCAAGCTGGTGAATTCCGCCGCCTTCTCGGTGGGCGCCCAGATCACCAGCTTCGGCCAGGCCATCAGCCGCATCGGCCGGCGCCAGCTGCAGCGCTGGCTGCAACTGCTGCTGTACGCGCGCCAGCATCCGGACGGCCCGCCGAATCTGCTGCTGCCGATCGCCGCACGGCGCGGCGCGGTGCTGGAAGAACTCTGCAAGCGCGACGGCGGCGACCGCGACGAACAGGATATGGCCTTCATGGCCGGCGTCTTCTCCCTGCTCGACCGCCTGTTCCACATGCCAATGGCCGAGCTGCTGCTCGACCTGAACCTGCCGGAGGAGGTGGAACAAGCCCTGCTGGTCCGCGAAGGCCGGCTGGGCCAGCGCCTGCGCCTGTGCGAACTGCCGGGCCCAAGCCGAGCCGTGCTGGAAGCGGCCGGCGTCGACGGTCTGGCTTGGTGGCAGGCCCAACTCCACGCCTATCACTGGGCAATCCAGGTAGCACGCAATGTCTGAGCTGCCAGCCGCTGCGCCACAGGATCTCATCGGCAGCAGCGCTGCCCTCTGCCAGGCCGTACTCAAGCTGCGCGGCGACACCCTCCACAAGGAGCTGGGACGCATCGCCGCCGGTCTGCTGGCCTGCCCGCAGGCCGACTTCATCGCCGGCGCTGCACCGGCCGATATACGCGCCGAGGCGCCGGGCGGCGCGCTGGCCGCGCCGGTGACCTTGAACGGCGATTGCCTGGGCCGCTACGAAATCCAGGGCCGGCCCTTCCTTGAGGACGACCGCCGCCAGCTCGACGCCCTCGCCACCTTGACCGCGACCCTGATGCAGATGCACGGCCTGGCCCAGCGCACCACCCACGCCTACGCCCAGGTCGAGGCCCAGCTGGCGCACCAGTCGCAGATCCTGGACCAGATCCACGAATCGGTGCTGACCATGGACCGCATGGGCTACATCACCAGCTGGAACCGCGGCGCCGAGCAGCTGTTCGGCTACACCTCGGTGGAAGCGGTGGGACGGCACATCCTGTTCCTCTACGTCGACGAGATGGAGGACGAAGGCGCCGACTTCCCGGACGCCTTCGCCGAACAGGGCGGTCGCATGATGGAGGTAAGGCGCCGAAAAAAGTCCGGCGAGGTGTTCTGGGCCAGCCTGTCGCTGTCGCCGCTGCGCGACCTCGAAGACAATCCAATCGGCCTGATCGCCTACCTGACCGACATCACCGAGCGCAAGCTGGCCGAGGAACGCCTGCACCACCTGGCTTACTACCAGGAGCTGAGCGGCCTGCCGAACCGCACGCTGTTCGCGCGCCTGGTCGACCAGGGCCTGATGTCCGCCCAGCGCAACGAAGGCACGGCCTGCGTGCTGTACGTGGACCTGAACCGCTTCAAGCTGATTAACGGCACCCTGGGCCGCACCGTCGGCGACGAGCTGCTGCGCCAGGTCGCCCAGCGCTTCCGCGGCGCCCTGCGCGACGAGGACGTCGTCGCCCACCTGGCCGCCGACGAATTCGCGATCGGCCTGTTCGACGTGCGCCAGCACTTCGAAGCCACCACGGTGGCGCAGAAGCTGCAGGCGGTGCTCGAAGCCCCGTTCCCGATCGGCGGCCACGACCTGCGCGTCGGCGCCAGCGTCGGCATCAGCGTCTATCCACAGGACGGCACCGACGCCGAAACCCTGCTGCGCATGGCCGACATCGCGATGCAGCGCGTCAAGGAGAGAGTGGAGAACCCCGACCAGAGCGTGGCCTTCTACCGCCTCGACATGAACGAGGGGATGCAGCAGCGCATGCACATCGAGTCCGGCCTGCGCCACGCCCTCGGCAACGGCGAGCTGCTGCTGCACTACCAGCCGAAATTCGAGATCGGCAGCGGACGTTTGGTGGGCGCCGAAGCCCTGGTGCGCTGGATGCATCCGCAGCGCGGCATGGTGGCGCCGGACGAATTCATCCCGCTGGCCGAGACCACGGGCCTGATCGTGCAGGTGGGAGAGTGGGTGCTGGAACAGGCCTGCGCCCAGGCCGCGGTCTGGCAGCGCGCCGGCCTGCCGCCGTTCCGCCTGGCGGTGAACGTCTCGGCGCGCGAATTCACGTCCTCGCTGCCGGGCAGGGTGGAGGGCACGCTGAACCGCTACCGCATCGACGCCTCCTGGCTCGAGCTGGAGATCACCGAGAGCACGCTGATGCACGACATCGACTACGTCATCGGCATCATGGACCGCATCAGCGCCCTGGGTGTGGCCCTGTCGCTGGACGACTTCGGCACCGGATATTCGAGCCTCTCCTACCTGAAGCGCTTCCCGATCGACACCCTGAAGATCGACCGCTCGTTCACGACCGGGATCCCGGTCGACGTGAGCGACTGCGCGATCGCCAGCACCATCATCAGCATGGGCCGCAAGCTGGGGCACCGCGTGATTGCCGAGGGTGTCGAGACGGTGGAGCAGACCGAGTTCCTGCGGCAGGCAGGGTGTGACGAGGTGCAGGGGTATTTGTATGGGAAGCCGCTGCCGGCGTATGAGTTCGAGAAGGCGCTGCGGGAGAATTGGTTGCTGGTGGCCTGAGGCTGCACGAGTTGGGCGGGGAATATGCACCGTCGTCCCCGCGAAGGCGGGGATTCAAGTTTGCCTGCACTACGTTAGCTCACACTTGGCCGTCGAAGCCCGCCTGTCAGGCAACGATTTATGTATAATGCCGGTTCCCAAGGAAGCGTGGCCGAGTGGTTGAAGGCAGCAGTCTTGAAAACTGCCGACGGGTTAAACCGTTCGTGAGTTCGAATCTCACCGCTTCCGCCAAGCATACTGAACTAAAGCCCCACATATTGGGGCTTTTTTCGTTTCATCATATTGCTACGAGAATGAAGTGTAGTCCGAAGCCGCCTCCTCTCCCGGCAAAATATAGGAATTGAATAAAATTGCCGTCCAGATAAAATTGGACGTGTTGACTCGCTAGAGGTTTGGCATTGGTGCATGAACTTGGCGCGCAGACGCGTGATTCGACCGCCCAGCCACATGGCGTTGCCATTACCATGAGCGCACTTCGGTCATCGATGCATCCGTGTCGACAGGCTGGCGATCATCTGTCCTGCCGCGATTCCCGGCGTAGGATGGCTCCCAAGCCCGCAATCCCTGATCCTTGCTCAATCTAATGCGATGTACTTTCATCGCGTCGATGACGTCCGCCGGTTCTGGATCGGTGACGAGTATCGGTAGGGTCTGCGAAGCTTCGAGGAAGAACTGGCGGCGCATGTCCTCGCCCTGGCTCAGGAAGGCATCGCTCCACCATTCACTGATGGTATCGCTGGCACGCTCCAGTGCCGCCTGGGTGACCAGGCGATTCGATTTCTGGATGTTGATCTGCCGTGACGCCGGCACCAAGTTCCATGCGTCGCCGCAGGGCCATGCAGCAAATGGGAAGCAGTGGTCTACGTCGTACTCGTCGCGCAGGCGCGCACCCGACCACACACAGTACACCGGCTTGCCGGCCACGCGGATGCGATCCACGGCCGCCCTGGCGAAGCTGGTGTCGCGTGCAGGGTCCACCCATGTGAGCAGCGAATACGCGAGCGTGCGGACGTCCGGCCGCCCGTCGTTGCAATAGGAATCGATCAACCTCACCCATTCCGACACCAGCACCGGCTCGATCCATACGTTGTAATGCGTCAGCGCCTGCCAGATCTCAAGCGGGATGCGGAAGTCGCCGAGGCTCCACAGGAAGGGTTCGTCGATCTGGAGTTGAACTGGTGTAGCGATCATGCGGCGCCGCGTGACCTCGAAGATCGGATTGTCGCTCGATGGCCAGCGCAGGTAGGTCGCAGGCATATTGCGGATCACCTGTGAAATCTCCGACAGGCTGCGATGGAGATGCTTCGCTGACTGTCCATTGAATACGGACCCAATCCGCAATTCAACTGTGGTGACAGGTCGAAGCGCAAGAAAGCTATCGGTGAGAAAGCCAGGACCGTTCCCAGACTGAGAACCCGGCATTTGCGGCAGCGCGTTTTCGATCAGCGGCTTGTACATGCGCATCCAGAAGAGCGATACCAGCCCCAATGGTACGACCACGGAATCAGCTTCATAGCGGGCCGTACCCGCCGCGGCATCGGCAATCCGGGCCAGCACGCGAAGAAGCGCAATCTTGTAAGTCGACGACTTTCCGTCGACCAGGATCAGATGCCGCAACAAGGGCAGGGCGCCCAGACCGTCATCGGGAAGTCCAAGTACGACGTTTGTCCATGAGACCTCGTTCCGGCCAAGTTTGTCATGGCTATCGCTTGTGCGCACGACCCGCAGTCCGAACTGTTGGGCGAGGCTCGCCAATTCTGGCAATGAGACCTCATGCATTGCTCGCTCGGTATCGGGCCTCCCCAGCCGGAGACTGATCGCGATGCGTCCTTTCGGCGCCAGCAGCGTTGCCAGCTTTCTTAGCGAACGCTGACGCGCTGCCGGAGGAATATGCATCCAGACGGCGGACAAGAGAATGAGATCGAAGCTTAGGCCGAGGCGCCGAACGTTCGCAAGGTCCGGCAGGCTATCGGATACCCAGTGAATTCGCGTTGACGGATGTAGCTTGCGCGCATGGGCGAGCATGGCGTCCGAGGGCTCGACGGCAACGACGTCATATCCATTTGCCGCGAACCAGGCCGCGTCACGGCCGGAGCCGGCGCCAATGTCGAGCACTGTGCCACCAGGTGGCGGAAGCAAGTCAAGCAGGCTTGCGTGAACCTCTTGAAAGGATAGCGACTCATACTGCTCAACCAGCCGGGAGGCATGCTGTTCGTAGTGAGGAATGAGGGCCATCGACGGTAGTTCAATATTGTTGAGCTACCGTCGATTGTAGTCCGGAAACGAGCGTCATTAAACTTTGTTTGCCCCGCTTATGGAATTTCCAGCGCGGAGCAATGATCAGGACTTGGCTGCGCAAGCCTTCCCATGCTCCCCATGAAAGCCCTTGGCCTTGGCATCCGCCTCGGTCATGTATTCGCCTTTCTTGGTCTTGCCATAGTACTTGTCACCCTCGCAGTGATACACCTTGCTGGACGTATTCACCCAAACCTTCCCGTTACCGCCACCCGGCGCCTGTTCCATCGGCGCGGCCTTGGCCTTGGTGGTTTTTTCAGCAGCCTTGGTGGCCTTCTCGTGGGTCTCGTGCATCTTGGCCGGCGCCGCCTGGCTGGTCGTGCTCGACGGTGCAACCGGATTCGGTACGGTGGTCTGGGCAAATGCGGAAGTCGCCGCAAACATGACCAGGCCGGCCAGCAGTGAGAGTTTTTTCATGATTCTTTCCTTCGAGCGGACACGAATATACGTGCGTGTTCAAATAACGTAGCCCGGCTGCGACGGTTGACCGCAGCATGCATGAAAATGTGTCCAAATGTTTTCGAGTCTTGGCAATACAATATAGTATCGAAACGATAACTGGAGCGACCAAATGCCAAAGCAGCCCAAGCAGCAGCCTCGCCAGGTCCAATGGCTCGAAGACGCGATCGACGAAGACTATGGCGCAGCAGCGCACTACCTGTCGCTGCTCGAGGTCCAGAAAAACGTGGATAAAGCCGTCGCAGAAATGCGATCCGTAGCGATCACGAAGTTCAAGGCGACGGATCTGCTCCGCGCCGCTCAGCTCACGGTGCCGAAAGCGGACGACCGCCCGACTCGCGAGCAGATCAAGAAGATCAAGAATGGCGAAGCGATTTCGCCGGTGCTGCTGATGCGCGCGAGTGCGCTGAAGAAGGTGATCATTGCGGACGGATTTCACCGCGTGTGTGCGGCCTACCGGATCGATCCGGACGTCGTCCTGCATTGCAAACTCGTCGGATCCTGAGTGCCAAGCCAGGGAGACGATCGAAGAGCGCCTCCCTGCGCAAGAAGACAGCTTAATGAACCCGGCGCCGCCGAGCCATCACCCCCAGCAATCCCAACCCACCCAGCATCAAGGCGTACGCCCCAGGCTCCGGCACTGCCGAAATATTCACCAGCACACTGGACGTCGAGGTCAAAGTCTGGCCCGCCTCATTCACATAGATGGTATCGGGACCGAAGCTCACCACCGGGACATAGGTACTCGATGGATCGACTGTTGCACCAGTGATCGTGGGCGCATCCGCAAACGAGAACGCGAAGCCGTTGAATCCGCCCGGCGCCACCGGCCCGCCCGCCGTGTAGCTGATCCGGATCGTCGAGGCGCCGACGTCGACGGTGACGGGCAGTACGTCGAAGCCCACCGCGGTGGACATGAAGCGCCCTTCCGGGAACTCCACGGTCGGGCCGACGGTCGCGGTGAGCGTATTCGTCACCAGGTCGGATGGGGTAACGGCCGTGCAGCAGTAGCCGGCGACGGTGACTTGCGAACCGGTCAGGCTCTGCGCCTGCGCCGCCGGACTGAGCGCGATTGCGGCTGTAGCGGCGGCAAATAAAGCAGATAAGGCTCTGGTTGCCATGATCTCTCCTTTGTCCGAGTCATTCGGGTAGTGGAAAGACCTAATCTCGATGATTGACCGAGTGAGCGTTTGATACTGATCAATTGGAACTCATCGATTTTGAGTTAGCGCACTCAGCCTCGCGCCAGTGACGGCAGGCGGTCGAACCAGGGCTGGGCCTGTTCGAGCTGGCGGGCCAGCTGCAGCAGCCGGTCTTCGCTGCCGAAGGGGCCGACGAATTGCACGCCCAGCGGCAGGCCCTCGTCGGTCCAGTGCAGCGGCACGCTCATCGACGGCGTGCCGGTCAGGTTCGAGAGCTGGGTGAAGGGTACGTAGCGCAGGTTGTCGGTCGCGATTTTCCGGATCGTGCCGTCGAGCAGGCCGAGGCGGGCAAGCACGCCGAGCACGCCAGTGCCGTGCAGGAAGCCCAGCAGCGCCTTTTCCGCGCCCGACTGGTCGCCGGTGCCGTGCTTGACGGGCGGCGCGGCCAGGGTCGGCGTCAGCAGCAGGTCATAGCGCTGGTGGAAGGCGGCGAGGGCGCGCGCGTACTCATTCCAGCGGTTCAGTTGCGCGGTGAGCGACGTCGCCGAGATGCTGTTCCCGAGCGTGACCAGCAGGCGGTTGGTGAGCTCCAGGTCGCTCGCCTTCGCGCCCAGCTTTTTCGCGTGCGTGACGGCGGCCGGGATTTGGCCGAAGTAGATGTGCAGGTAGCTCTGGGCCAATGCGGCGCCGTCGATGCTTGGGGCCGCTTCTTCGACGTGGTGCCCCAGGCTTTCCAGCAGCCGGGCGGCATGCTCGACCGCCTTCACCGCTTCCGGATGCACCTCGGTGCCGATCGGCGAGGCCGTCGTGAAGCCGATGCGCAGCCGTCCCGGCTCGCGCAGCATCGCCTGGGCGTAGGGTTCGGTAGGCGGCGCGATCACGAAGGGATCGCCCGGTTCGGCGCCCTGCAGGACGTCCAGCGCCAGCGCCGAATCGCGCACGCTGCGCGAGATCACGCCTTCGCTGGAGGCGCCGAACCAGCCTTCGGCGGCGCCGGGGCCGGACGAGACCCTTCCGCGGGAGGGCCGCAGGCCGAACAGGCCGCAGCAGGCGGCGGGAATGCGGATCGAGCCGCCACCGTCGTTCCCGGCCGCCATCGGCACGATGCCGGCGGCCACCGCCGCCGCCGCACCGCCGCTGGAGCCGCCCGGGGTTCGGGTCAGGTCCCAGGGATTGCTGGTGCGGCCGTACAGCTCGGGGTCGGTGACGGCGCGGATCGCGAATTCCGGCAGGTTGGTCTTGCCGAAGATGACCAGGCCGGACTTCAGGAAGCGCTCGACCACATGGGAGTGGCGGGCGGGGACGATGTTCTGCATGGCGCGGCTGCCGTAGCTGGTGGGCAGGCCGGCGTAATCCTGCCGGCCGTCCTTGATCAGGAAGGGCACGCCGGCGAAGGGGCCGCCCAGCGGGCCGCCGAGCTGGCCGCGCGCCTGGTCTTCCATCAGCCGCACGACGGCGTTCACGCTGCCGTGCACGCGCCGGTGCTGGGCCAGGGCCAGGTCCAGCAGTTCTCCGGGACGGACGTCGCCGCGCGCTACCTGCTGGGCGAGGGACGTGGCGTCGTTGGCAAGATAATCGGCAAGCTGCATTGGCATCCCCTATATTGTTATGGTGTAATCTGACAGCACATATTGTCATAGAAGAMATCTCGCCGCAATGTCCGAAGTTTCCCAACTCATCACGACCATCAAACGCCAGCTCAAGCTGCAGGGCAAGACCTACCGCGACGYCGCCAGCGCGCTGAGACTGTCGGAAGCCAGCGTCAAGCGCCTGCTGACCTCGGATAACCTGGGCGTCGACCGCGTGGTCGAGATCAGCAATATGCTCGGCTTCACCCTGGCCGAACTGGCCCAGGAAGCGGCGGTGACGGAAAGCCGCGTGCGCACCCTCACGCCGGCCCAGGAAAAGGAGCTGGTGTCGGATACGCGGCTGCTGCTGGTGGCCGTGTGCGCGCTGAACCACTGGACCCTGCAGGACATCCTGGCCGTCTACAAGCTGAGCGAGCCGGAGTGCCTGCAGAAGCTGTTGCACCTGGACCGCCTGCACCTGATCGCCCTGATGCCCGGCAACCGGATACGCCTGAACGTGGCGCGCGATTTCGACTGGCTGCCCGACGGGCCGATCCGCCAGTACTTCCGCACCGAAGGCCTGAACGACTTCCTCGACAGCGGCTTCGACAAGCCCGAGCAGTCGCTCGCCTTCACCCACGGCATGCTGACCGAGAGCGCGCTTGCCCGCATGCAGGCCGAGCTGCGCCAGCTGCGCGCCCGCTTCGCCGAGCTGCATGAAGAGAGCCTGGCGTCGCCGCTGCCCAAGCGCCGCGGCAGCGCGCTGCTGCTGGCCTTGCGCGAGTGGGAGCCGGCGGCGTTCACGGCGCTCCGCCGTTAAGCCGGCTTAGAGGTTCTGCTCCCATTGGAGCCGCAAAGTGGTGCGGGCGTGGTAGACGTAGCTGGTCGCCAGGTCATCCTCGCCGCCGTAGACGCTGCGGCCGAAGGAGTTACTATGCAGCAGGTCGGACACCGACAGCCGCAGCTTGCTTTTCCGGTCGCGCTTCCACACCGCGTAGAGGTCGAGCTGGCGCTTGGGGCTGCCATAGTCGGCCAGCAGGGGACTCTGGCGCGAGGCGACACGCCCCCGGTAGCTCATCGTCCCGCCCAGATCGAGCGGCAGTGTCGACGCGCCGACATCGAGTCCCAGGTTGCCGCTCCATGCCGGCTGGCCGGCGATGCGATTGTCCGGCCCCGCCACCGCTTCCAGCCGCGACCAGTTGCGCGCGACATTCACCCGTGCCGCCAGCGCGCCGCGCCGGGTCCTGGCTTCGAATTCCAGTCCCCGCACGGTGGCGCTGCCGGCATTGTCCGGGGTGACGATCCAGACGCCGTTCTGCAGGATCACGCGGTCCAGCGTGATGTCGCGGATGCGCTTGGCGAAGGCGCTGATGCTGAGCATGTCGTCCTTGCCCGCATAATGTTCCCAGGCCAGGTCGGCGCCAAGCGAGAGTTCCGGGCGCAGGTTCGGATTGCCCTGCTGGTCGGGGTTGGTGGCGCTGTTGTTGTTGTCCACCGTGTAGCGGCGCGGCATGAGCTGGACGATCTGCGGCGCCTTGTAGGTGCGGCTGAGGGCAAAGCGGAACTGGTCACCCTTGTTATCCTGGCCGCCGGGCTTGAACAGGGTCTGGAAGATCGGGCTCCAGACACCTGAATCGACGTCCACCGGCGCGTGCGCGCTGCCTTCGCCGGTGGTGCGCAAGTCTTCGCGGCGCAGGCCCAGGTAGGCCGACCAGCCCTCATCGATGTCCCACTCATCCTGGATCCAGAAGGCGGTGCGGACCACCTTGGCACGGTAGTCCTCGTCGCTGTCCAGCAGCGGCCGGCCGGCGGCATCGGCCTGGTGCTCGCGCCGGAATTCCTCGCGCCGCGTGCGGCCCGCTTCCCAGCCCAGGGCCAGCGCGTGGGTCTTCAGGAGCGGCCGGCGGTAGCTGCCGTTGAACGTCAGCCCGCGCTCGGACTGGCCGGAGTCCACGTGGTGGGTTTCGAGCAGGGTATCGGCAAGGTCCATGCCGCGGTAGAGGAAGCCGGCGCCGATCGACTTCGTATAGCCTGACAGCTTGGCCGAGAGGCGCGCGCCCTGGTCCAGCTTGCGGGTCCACGACAGGTCCGCATAGGCTTGCGGCGGCGAGTGGGCGCGGTAGCTGCTGGCGCCGTGCGGGAAACTGCTCGGCGATCCGATCTCCGTGCTCTCCAGCTCGGACTTGGCGTTGTCGATGCGCTTCCAGCGCACCCAGCTTTGCGAAGACAGGGTGTCGTTCGCCGTCGGCTGCCAATCCAGGCGCGGCGCCAGTTCTAGCTGGTCGTTAATCTGCCGGTCTTCCCAGGCCGTATGCCGCAGCAGCGGATGCGCGCGGCGCTCGTCGGTCGTCACGCCGGTATAGGTCTCGTCGCGGCGCTTGAGCGTGGCCGCGAGCGTGTAGGCCAGCGCGTTCGCGCGGCCGGAGTGCTGGAGGCTCAGGCTGGGCGCCGGGTGGCCGTCGGCAATCGAGGCGCCGGCCTTCAGCTCGGTCTGCGGCGCGGCAAGCTTGCCGGCCTTGCGCAGGACGATGTTGATGGCGCCGGCCACCGCCTGGCCGCTGGTCTCGGCGGTGGGCGCGCGCAGGATCTCGATGCGCTCGACCAGCTCGGGATCGATCTCTTCCAGCGAAAAGCCGCCGGGCGCGGGCGTGCCGTTGAGGAGGATGGCCACATAGCCGCTGCCGAGTCCGCGCATGCGGATCGCCGGCTTGCCCGGGGCGCCGTCGATGGTGATGCCGGGCTGGCGCTTCAGCACTTCGATGAGGCTGGCGTCGCCCTGGCGCACGATCTCGTCGCGGGTGACGACGAGGGCGGTGGTGGTCGATTGCGCGCGCTGCTGGAGGGCGCTGGCGCTGACCATCACCTGCTGCACCGCCGCTTGGGACTGTGATGGAGCCTGGGCCTGCGCGCTGGCGCAGGCGTGGACGGCGAGCAGGAGCGCCGCCGGAGTGCCGGTTCGGAGTGTCTTCATCGGATCGCATGGTTTCTGGATGAAAAAAGTATGCGATCCGCTTGCGGTGGCCGGCAAGCGCGGTGGGACGAATGCCCGCATGCCGGTGACGGCATGATTTCGCTTGACTTGTTTTCACGTGTAAGGAATTATTGACACGTGAAAGACGAAACTAAAAAGATCGATGGCGACCGCCTGCTGCTGATGCTGGCGGCGCTCGCGAATCCGCACCGGCTGCGCATCGTCGCGGCGCTCGCGACGGGCGGACGCAACTATGTCAGCCAGCTGGCGCGGGACATCGGCCTGAGCCGGCCGCTGCTGCACCTGCACCTGCAGAAGCTGGCGGAGGCGGGCCTGGTCACCAGCCGGATGGAGTTGTCGGCGGACGGCAAGGCGCTGAATTATTTCGAGGTGGCGGCGTTCGCGGTGCCGCTGGCGCCCGGCCTCATTGCCGAAGCCGTGAAGACCCTGAACAACAAGGAAGAGTAGAGGTTGCCATGTCCACTAGCGTTTATCTGYTGACTCTCTGCCTGCCGCTCGTCACGGTGCTGCTGGTCTTCGGCATGAAGTATTTTGCGTCCGTGCAGCAGGCGAGAAGCCGGCTGGCCCACGACGAGGCCTGGCGCCAGCTGGCGGCCCAGGTGGCCCAATCGCAGGCCGACACGGCCGCCCAGCTTGCCGCCATGAGCGCCACGCTGGCGCGGCTGGAGTCGCGTACTGCCAGCGTCGAGCAGATTCTGAAGCAAGTCGAGTAGGAGCGGTCGCTCCAAACACAAACTTCATTCTACGGAGGCTGTCATGGTCGAGGTATCCCTGTTCCGGCTGTACCTGTTGCGCGCAATGTACCTGTTCATCGTGGTCGGTTTCGGGACCTTCATCTTGCCCGGCATCCTGCACCACCAGGGCCCGTGGGCGCTGACCCAGGGCGTGGTCAACTGCATGCTGGTCGCCTTCTGGATGTTGGCCATCCTCGGGGTGCGCTATCCGCTGCAGATGCTGCCCGTGCTGTTGTGGGAATTCGTGTGGAAGATGGTGTGGCTGCTGGCGGTCGCGCTGCCGGCCTGGCGCAGCGGAACGATGGACGAGGCGACGCAGGCGAATGTCTTCGACTGCGCCCTGGCACTGATCATTCCCTTCGTGCTGCCCTGGCGCTACCTTGTCGCCCACTATGTGAACAAAGCGGGCGACCCGTGGCGTTCTCAGCGCGCCGAGCCCGGCGCCTCGATGCGGTAATCCCAGGCCGCCAGCGACTGCTGCCTGCCGCCGGGCAGGGTGTACTTCTGCGCCGCGTTCGACAGGTTGACGCTGACCTTCACGATATTGCCGTCGCGCTTGCGCTGGAAGGCGAAGACCTTGTCGTTGCCGGTCGCCAGCACCTCGGTGCCGCCGCCGTACTGGCCGTTCCACAGTGCCGGATTATCGTGCTTGAGCTTGAGCAGGCTGGCGTAGAAGGGGGCGTACTGGTAATTCTTCCACTGGATCGGGTCCTTCTCGAAGAACTCGATGCGCTTGTCGAGGCCGGCTTCCTGGCCGCCGTAGATGAGCGGCATGCCGGGCAGGGTGGCGGCCAGCACGGCCATCGCCTTGAAGGCCGGGCCGTAGAGTTCGACGTCGCTGCCGGCCCAGGAGTTCTCGTCGTGGTTCGAGGTGAAGCGCATGCGGTAGGCGCCCGGCGGATAGGCCCTGGGCGGATGCTCCAGGAAGTCCTTCAGCGCACGCGCATCCTTCTTGCCCTTGGCGACGTCCTTGAACAGGTCCTTGGTATCCCAGCCATAGGTCATGTCGAAGGCGTGTTCGTGCAGCTCGGGCTTGTCCGCCTCGGCCAGCATGAAGACGGGCTTGATGCGGTCGAGGGCATCGCGCGCCTGGTTCCAGAACGGGGTCGGCACCTTGCCGGCGACGTCGCAGCGGAAGCCGTCGATGTCGGTTTCGCGCACCCAGTACGCCATCGCCTCGGTCATGCCTTTCCACAGGGCCGGCTTGCTGTAGTCGAGGCCGGTGACGTCGGTCCAGTATTCCGGTTCGGCGCCGTCGGTGTAGGTGACCGGGAAGATTTCGCCCTTGTCGTTCAGCAGGTACCAGTCCTTGTGCTCGACCGTCCACGGATTGTCGAAGGCCGTGTGGTTGGCGACCCAGTCGATCAGCACCTTCATGCCCAGCCCGTGTGCCTGCTTCACGAGGGCCTTGAAATCGGCCAGGGTACCGAATTCCGGATTCACGGCCGTGTAGTCGCGCACCGCGTAATAGCTGCCCAGCGTGCCCTTGCGGTTCTTTTCGCCGATCGGCTGGACCGGCATCAGCCACAGGATGTCGACACCCATTTTCTTGAGGCGCGGAAGGTGGGCGGCGAAGGCCTTGAAAGTCCCTTCCTTCGTGTACTGGCGAATATTGACTTCGTAGATGTTGGCATTCTTCGACCAGGCCACGTGGGCCATCGGCGCTGCGCTTGCGGGGGCAGGCTCGGCGGCAAGGCTGGGGAAGGAGGCGAACACGCCGCTCATGGCGAGGGTGGCTGTAGCAAGGGTACGGGTAAGCTGTCTCATTATCGTCGCTTTCATGTAGTTTAATTACAGCGGTCGACAGATTCTAAACTGGAAACCCGGTAGTGACCAGCGCAACGCACGAGCCCGATTGCTACGTCGGAATACACCGACAAAAACACGAGCCAAGTTGTCGTGCATATTGTGCGATTCTGGACAGAGCGAAGCAGTAGAGTGGGAATACTGTAGGCGTACTGAGGATTTCGCCATGAAGACGCCGCCCATCATCGCCATCGTATTTTGCGGAGCCGCCCGCCTTGCGTTCGCGCAGGATGCCGGCACCGGAACCGCACCCGCGGCACCCGCCGGCACCACGCAGGGCGCGACGGGCGCCCACGACATCGCGGTATTCACCGGCGTTCCCACCCGTACCCGCGGCGGGGACTGGGGGACGCCGCCGCGCCGCGGTTATGGCCAGTTCGGCCGCTCGGCCTTCGGCGACATCGAAGGCTTCACCCTCGGCCGCCAGTACAACCTGGAATACCTGTCGCTGGCCGATGTCGGCGATCCCTTCCACACCGGCACGGCCGGCCGGGCCAGCAACCTGGTCGGGCGCAACGGCATGCGGTCGAACGAGAATGTGCGCTACTACGGCAGCAGCATGAACGGCTTCAGCACCGGCGGCTCCTGGACCGTCGACACCCTCGGCGGCGACCCGCTGGCCGACCGCGCCTGGGGCATGACGGTAGGCGTCGACATGGGCAGCTTCTCGTTGCGCGCCGCCCACCAGAACCGCCACGTGGCCCAGATCCGCCTGTTCGACCTGGTCGGCAGCAGCATGGACGCGAAGAACTCGCTGATCGCCGCCAACCTGCGCATGCGCTGGGGCACGGCCTACGCGGCCTATGCGGCCAACCGCGGCTGGGGCAGCTCGCCCCTGTACAACCCGGACAATCCCTACGGTGCCGGGGTCGCCAGCACCTCGTCGACGGACAGCCGGGACACGCTGGCGGGGGTGGCGGTGCCGGTGACGCGCAACACGACTTTCCTGGCCTCCTATATCCACAAGGACGACCGCGACCTCGCCAACCGCGACGCCAACCAGTTCGCGGTGGGCGCCAGCTATGTCGTGTCGCGCAAGACGGATTTCTACGCGGCCATCTCCCACACGGTCACTACCAAGGGCAACGGGGTACTGATCGGCGGCGCGGCGCATCCCGGTAGTTCCGCAGTGAACGTCGGCATGCGCCATGCGTTTTGAATTTGGGGTAGCCTGACTTTATGACTTATTGCATTGAATCGGAGGACACATGACTGGCTCGAGCACACTTGATCCGGATAACTTTCCCGGAGCACCAGACCGTAGCCTTGGCAAAGGCCACGGCATCGATGCCCTTGGCCCGAGCGACGTGACCGACAGCGGCAGCGACGTCGTCGGCGGCCCGGGCTTCGCGGCCAATCTGGACGACGACCAGGTGCTGGACCTGGACACCGGCACCACCTCGGACAACGAGGAAAGCTATGCCCACGATACCGCCGGGGCCGACATGGGCGACCCCAACCTGGAGAGCGACAGCGATTTCGGCGGCACCGGCGAACGTGCGGCCGCCGGCCGCGACCTGCGCGTCAGGGACGGCAACGACATCGACACCGACCACATCGAATCGATCCCGGACCTGCCGCTGACGGACGAGGACGTGGACTTCCTCGGCAGCCAGCCGCCGAAGGGGCCGGCGCCGGGCAAATGATCGAAGTTTTTACGGATGGTAAAAAACCGGGCGTTGCCCGGTTTTTTCGTAGGGTGGGCGCGGCCGGCGCAGGCACCCTTGCCCATCGCCGATCACGCCTGGTCGAGCGCCTCGCCGTTGCGGGCGGTGTTTCTATCTTTACTTCTTACCCGGCTGATAAATCTGATCGAAAATCCCCCCGTCCGCAAAGTGCGCCTTCTGCGCCTTGGTCCAGCCGCCGGCGATCTCGTCGATGGTGAACAGCTTGACGGCCGGGAATTGTGCCGCGTATTGCTTGGCGTAGGGCTCGACCACCGGGCGGTAATAGTGCTTGGCGGCGATCTGCTGGCCTTCGGCGCTGTACAGGTATTGCAGGTAGGCTTCGGCCACCGCGCGGGTGCCGCGCTTGTCGACGACCTTGTCGACCACCGACACCGGCGGCTGGGCCAGGATGCTCACCGACGGGGCCACGACTTCGAACTTGTCCGGGCCCAGTTCCTTCACCGCCAGCAGGGCTTCGTTTTCCCAGGCCAGCAGGACGTCGCCGATGCCGCGTTCGACGAAAGTGGTGGTGGCGCCGCGGGCGCCGGAGTCCAGCACCGGCACGTTCTTGTACAGCTTGGCCAGGTAGTCGCGGGCGCTGGCGTCGGTGCCGCCCGGCAGGCGCAGGGCGTAGCCGTAGGCGGCCAGGTGGTTCCAGCGCGCGCCGCCCGAGGTCTTCGGGTTCGGCGTGATCACGGAGACGCCCGGCTTGATCAGGTCGGCCCAATCCTTGATGTGCTTCGGATTGCCCTTGCGGACCAGGAACACGATGGTCGAGGCGTAGGGCGTGCTGTTGTGGGCCAGGCGCTGTTGCCAGTTGTGCGCGATAAGGCCGCGTTCGCTGATAGCATCGATGTCATAGGCCAGCGCCAGGGTGACGACGTCGGCCTGCAGGCCGTCGATCACCGAACGCGCCTGCTTGCCGGAGCCGCCGTGCGATTGCTTGACGGTGACGTTGTCGCCGGTCTTGGCTTTCCACTGGCGGGCAAAAGCCTGGTTGAAATCCTGGTAGAGCTCACGGGTCGGGTCGTACGACACGTTCAGCAGGGTGATGTCCGCGGCGAAGGCGACGGACTGGCCCAAGGCGGAGCTGAAAAGCGCTACGAGGGCCAGCGTGGCGGCGATTTTTTTATGAAACATCGTTTTCTTTCGGGCAGGTGAGGAAGCCTCAGCTTAGGTGCCTGCTCAGCGAAAGAAAACGAATTTAAACGATGAACCTTATGCGCTTTTTAATGCGACGCTTTATAACGCGCCGACTTTCACTTGGCCTTCGACAGGATCAGCAGCCAGCGGCGGAACAGCAGCACTTCGAGGTGGCCCGGCACGACCCCGGTATCGAATTCGATGACCGGATTGACTGCGTAGAAGCGCTTGCGAAAATCGCGGGTAACGAGAATCTCGCGGCGGCCGAGGCGGACCAGGAACGGAGTCGGTGCGTATTCAAGGCCAAAAGAGCTGTTCAGAGTAGTCATGACGATCCCTTTGTCGAGTGTTGTTGGTCAACGTGTTGTTCAAGTGCATTCAGAATATCACAACTACTGTATAAATCCACAGTTACTGTACAAAAATCCAGTTCTATTTCGCAACTGTGGTTTTTTCACCAACTGGCCCCATCTGGAGCCGCATGCTGACATCCGTCCACCGCTCAGTTCATCGATTCCTCGCCCGGCGCTTCTCTCCGAAGGAGGAGATGGGCCTGCATCTCACCATCGGCGTGATCCTGATCCTGTGCGCCGCCTGGGCCTTCGGCGAGATCGCCGAGGACCTGATCGAGGGCGACACCATCACCCTGATCGACGTCCGCCTGGCACACTGGTTCCGCGCCCACGCCAACGCCGGCTTCACCGATGCCATGCTCTTCATCACGCACTGGAACGGCATCCTCGGCTCCAGCATCATGGGCTTGCTGCTGGCGCTCTGGTTCTGGTACCGCAAGGCGCATTACTGGCTGGTCGTGGTATTGGTGTCGGTGCCGGGCGGGATGCTGCTCAACGTCGCCCTCAAACACATTTTCCGCCGCGCCCGGCCCAGCCTGGAGGACCCCTTGCTGACGCTGTCGACCTATAGCTTCCCCAGCGGCCACACCGCGGCCGCCACCGTGTTCTACGGCCTGCTGGCCTGCTACCTGGTGCGCCGCGTGCATGCCTGGCCGGCGCGCGCCGCGATCGTCGCCGCCTGCGTGCTGATGGTGATGCTGGTGGCGCTGTCGCGCATGTACCTGGGCGTGCACTACCTGTCCGACGTGCTGGCGGCCAGCGCGGAAGGCGCGGCCTGGCTGGCGATCTGCATCACGGCGGTGTCGACCCTGCACCGCCGCCGCAGGGCGGGTGCGCAGGGCAGGGAGGTGGCGCCATGAAGCCGGTGACCGTGATTGTCAACGGCGGCGCCGGCCACGGCCACGACGACCAGGCCTGCGCGGAACTGCGCGCCAAGCTGAGCGAGGCCGGCCTGGACGCCGAACTGGTACTGGCCAAGGACGGCCAGGAGATGATCGCCACCGCCAGGCGCGCGCTCGAGCAGGGCGCCGAACTGGTCGCGGCCGGCGGCGGCGACGGCACCATCAACGCGGTCGCCTCCGTGATGGTGGGCAGCGGCGTGCGCTTCGGCGTGCTGCCGCTGGGGACCCTGAACCATTTCGCGAAAGACCTCGGTGTTCCGCTCGAGCTCGACGAAGCCGTGCGCAACCTGGCGAGCGGGGTGCCGCGCCAGGTCGACGTCGGCGAAGTCAACGGCCGCATCTTCCTCAACAATTCCAGCCTCGGGATCTACCCTGACATCGTGCGCGATCGCGAGAAGCAGCAGCGCCGTCTGGGGCGCGGCAAATGGCCGGCGGCCCTGTGGGCGACGCTGGCGGCGCTGCGCCGCTATCCTTTCCTGTCGATGCGCCTGATGGTGAATGGCGAAACGCTGGCGCGCCGCACGCCCTTCGTCTTCATCGGCAACAACCGCTACACCATGCAGGGCCTGGCGATCGGCGAGCGCGAGCGCCTCGACGACGGCGTGCTGAGCCTGTACGTGGCCCAGCATCCGACCCGCCTGGGCCTGCTGCGCTTCGCCATCGACGCCCTGCTCGGCAGGCTGGGCAGCGAGCGCGACTTCGACATCCTGGAGGCGGCGGAATTCGAGATCGCCACCCACCACGCGCACCTGCACGTCGCCACCGACGGCGAAGTCACGCAGATGCATGCGCCGCTGCGCTACCGGGTGAGGCCTGGCGCACTGACGGTGCTGGTTCCCGCGGCGACAATGGAAGGAACCAGCATCACAACGCTAACAGCGACACCAGGAAAGGAAGCGGAAGATCATGCGCACACTCGTTCACCTCTCTGACCTGCATTTCGGCCGCGTCGATCCGGAACTGCTCGACCCACTGCGCGACCTCGTCCACCGCATCGCCCCGAGCGTGGTGGTGGTGTCGGGCGACCTGACGCAGCGGGCGAAAAGCGAGCAGTTCGAGGAGGCGCGCGCCTGGCTCGACACCTTGCCCGGTCCGCAGATCGTCGTCCCCGGCAACCACGACATCTCGCTGTACAACGTGTTCCGCCGCTTCGCGCTGCCGCTCGAACGCTACAAGCGCTACATCACCGACGATCTGGACCCGGTCTTCATCGACGACGAGGTCGCGGTGCTGGGCGTGAACACGGCACGCTCCCTCACCTGGAAGGACGGCCGCGTCAACAAGGAGCAGGTCGACAAGATCCGCGCCACCCTGGCCAGCATGCCGAAGGATATCGTGAGGGTGGTGGTGACCCACCATCCCTTCGACCTGCCCGAAGGCTCCACCGACGAGGACGACCTGGTCGACCGCGCCCACATGGCGATGGATGCCTTCGCCGACGTCGGCGTCGACCTGCTGCTGGCCGGCCACCTGCACAAGAGCCACGCCGGCAACACCCAGGCGCGCTACAAGATCAGCGAGTACGCGGCCCTGGTGGTGCAGGCCGGCACGGCAACGTCCACGCGCGGCCGCGGCGAGGTGAACTCCTTCAACGTGATCCGCACCGAGCCGCAGAAGATCGAGGTCGATCGTTATGGCTGGGATTCCGTGCACAAGCAGTTCCAGCTGCTGGCGACCGAGAAGTTCATGCGCAGCGGGAATGTGTGGGCGGAGGTGAACGAGGGCTTGCTGGCGGCGGGGATTTAAGCCGCCGCCGTTTGAACCGTCATCCCCGCGGAAGCGGGGACGACTGTGGGCAGCGCGGGAACGGCGGTTCAGCGCAGCCTGCTCAAATCCAGTACTCCCCCAGGCGCGCCACCCACTCCCGCAGCCGATCCTTCCACGGCCGGTGCCGCCACCGCTCCAGGGTCACTTCCTTCGAATCGCGCAAGTCCTCGTTGAAGGCGCTCTCCATGTCGCCTCCGAAGGCCGGGTCCATCACCACCACGTTCAGCTCGTAGTTGTGCAGGAAGCTGCGGCGGTCGATGTTGGCCGAGCCGATGGTCGACCAGCCGCCGTCGATCACCGCCGTCTTCGCGTGCAGCACGGCGATCTGCAGTTCGTAGATCTTGACGCCGGCCTTTAGCAGCTGGTCGTAGAAGGCCTGGCCGGCGTAGCGGATCAGGCTGTGGTCGGACACGCCCGGCAGCACCAGCTTGACGTCGACGCCGCGCTTCGCCGCATTGGCGAGGGCGTCGACGATCTGCTGGTCGGGGACGAAGTAGGCGGACGTGATGTGAATGCTCTGCCTGGCTTCCGAGATCGCCACCACCAGCGCCTTGTAGATGTCGGAATCGCCTTCCGGATTGCCGGCCAGGACGCGGATCAGCTTGTCACCCTCGCGGGACAGGCGGGGGAAGTACTCGGCCTTGGGCAGCTCGCCGCCTTCCTGCTGGATCCACAGTTTGACGAAGGAGTACTGCAGGGCGGTCACCGCCGGGCCCTCGATCTTGACGTGGGTGTCGCGCCAGCCGACTTTCGATTCGTCGACGTTGTCCGGCTTGCTCCGCGAGCGGAACAGCGAGCTGTTGGCATAGGTCGAGCTGATGTTGATGCCGCCGGTGAAGGCGATGCGGCCGTCGACCACCATCAGCTTGCGGTGGTTGCGATTGTTCAGGTCCCAGTGGCGCTTGGCCTTGGCCGGGTTGACCGGATTGAAGATCAGAACCCGGATGCCGGCCGCGCGCATGCGGTCGAAGAAGGCGGCCGGGGTGGCGATGGCGCCGACGGCGTCGACCATGATGTTCACCGCCACGCCCTGGCGCTGCTTGTCGATCAGCACGTCCGCGAACTCGTTGCCGATCTCGTCCTGGTCGAAGATATAGGTTTCCATATTGATCGAGCTGGTGGCGGCGCGCGCCGCGGCCATCATCTCGCGCATGGTGGCGGGGCCGTCGAACAGCAGGCCCACCCGGTTGCCGGCGATGAGCGGCACGCCGGTCACCTGTTCTTCCAGCAGCGCCAGCGAGGTCAGGTCGGTCGAGGCGTTCGCCCAGCGCTTCTGCACCAGCGACGACGCCACCTTCGGCGGCAGCGCTCCCTTCGTGCCCGCGACCGTGGGCGTGCCCTTGGCGGGGGCGCCGGGATCGACCTCGGGCAGGGCCTTGCAGGAGGCCAGGGCCAGGCCGAGGCACAGGGCCAGGAGCCAGGAGGGCAGGCTTGGGGATCTCATTCGATACCTCTCAGTGGTTGGCCCAGGGATTCGGCCTTGGGCCCGATGAAGAAGTCCAGCGGCGCGGCGCGCAGGCGCCGGCCCAGCGCGCGCAGCAGGCGGAATCCGTGGTAGAAGCGGATCTTGCGGGCGCGCAGCGCCACCCACAGCGCGAGCCCGAAGCTCACCAGCAGGTTGACCACGGCGATCAGGGCAATCCCCAGCAGGGCGATGCCGGCCGTCTCCCAGTCGAGCTGGTAGTCGAGGCCGACGAAGCCGATCGCCAGGTTGGCCGAGGAGAAGGTCACGTGGCGGACGTCGAGCGGCAGGCCGAGCAGGAAGCCGACCAGGGCGGTGGTGCCCATCAGGATGCCGAACACGGCGTTGCCCATCAGGCCGCCGAGGTTGTCCTCGACGTAGCGGCCGAAGCGTTCCAGGCGCTCGCGCCCCAGCAGGCGCCGCAGGCCGTGCAGCTGCTGCACGCGCTGGCCCATGCGGGTGTAGAGCGCCTTGTTGTCGTAGTAGCCGGATACCAGCCCCGAGACGAACAGCCAGACCCCGGCAATGGCCGCATGCAGCAGGGCCAGCGAATGCCAGGGATGGCTGTCCTCGATCAGGTGGCGCGCCTTGAACACGTTCACCAGATGGTGGCCGCTCAGGTATTGGTAGCCGAGCGCGAGCAGGAAGGAGATCGGGATCACCGTCGCCAGGTTGCCGAGCACGGCCACCACCTGGGTGCGGAACACCTTGTTGACCAGGGCCGCCATGCTGTCGACGTCGGCCTGGCGGTAACCTTTGCCCTTCTGGTCGCTTTCGTGGAGGGCGGCGGCGATGCGCGCGGCCGTCATCGCGGGCTGCTTGGTGGCGACCGTGAAGTGCAGCACGTGGATGAGCATGAAGCCGAACGAATAGTTCATGCAGTACAGCGCGGCCTCGATCAGCGGCGCCTGGTGCAGATAGGACATCAAGATCTTGATGACCGCCATCACGCTGATGATGAAACCGGCGCCGGCGGCCTGGTTGAACATCTGGCGCATGGCGCCGCGGTCCTCGGCGACGTAATGCTCGCCGGTGCGGCTGGCGTTCTCCGTCACGTTACGCGCCAGCAGGTCGACGTTGTCGCGCACCAGGCCGCGCACCTGGTATTTGGTGTTGTGGGCTTCCGCCAGTTCCTGGGCCAGGGACAGCGCGGCCGCGCGGCGCAGCGAGGTCGGCGGCTCGGACGGCGGCGTGGCCTCGTTGGCCAGCGCATGCAGGTCGATGGTCGGCGCGCCCGGCAGCTCGCCGCTGACGTCGACCAGGAACAGGAGCTTGCGCAGGCGGTCGATGCTCTGGGTGACCGCCACCAGCAGATAGGTCAGCGAGACGCTGGTGCCGGCCCCCAGCGCGCGGCGCCGGACCTTCAATACCACTTCTTCGCACTGGTCGAGCATCACCAGCAGGTGGCGCGCGTCTTCCATCTGCTCGATCTCGCCGGCCAGCAGGCGGCCGTACTGGTCGAGGTAGTTGTTGGCCTCGATGTTCTGCATCAGGAAGGGCGAATCGACTTCCTCGATTTCCATGTGGGCGTGGATCAGGCGCGGCTCCAGTCCCAGTGCGCAGACGCGGCAGGAGAGGGTGCGGATCGCGTCGAGCAGGCCGAGCACCGTCACCTGGCGGGCGCGGTCCGGGACAGCGTCCGCGGGCGGCGGGGCGTTGGCGATGGTGTCGAAGAGCTCGAGCCAGTCGGCGTTCGGGATCGCGCGGATCCACAGGTAATCGTCCTCGCGGCACAGCAGGCGTTCGAGGGTATCGGACAGGTAGTGGTCGTCGAGGGCGGGCGGCAGGATGCGGTAGGCGATGCGGCGCTTCAGTTCGGTAAAGAAGCCGTCGTTCGAGAGAATACCGACATCGGAATACAGGCTCGTGTGGCGGCGGGTTTCCAGCAGGGTGGCGAGGTAGCGGCGCAGCGCCCAGGCCTGGCCGGGATGGCCTTTGAGGAGCTGGCACAGCGTGCGCACCTGGGCGCGCGCGTAGTCGTAATCGGACGCGCGGCGTGGACGCAGTTTGTCGACCAGGTCGATCAGCAGGTCGATGCGATCGCTGTCCGGGTCGATACGTTCTAGGATGTCGAGCATGAAGTACTTGTAGTGCTGGGCGAAAGGACTGCCCGGAAAGCGTAGTGTACTCGTGGATATGTGAAAGCTGTGTACGCCAACGAACTGAGCGGCCGTGGACTCTGGCGTACCGGATGCCGGCGCCTGGGTTAAACTTGATGCGTTACGTCATCGCTTTTTACTAGGGAAAACCAATGTACCTGACTTATTACAACGGCGAATGGGCCGAAGGAAATACGCCGCTGTTCGGCGCCATGGACCATAGCGTCTGGCTGGGTTCTTCCGTGTTCGACGGCGCGCGCGCCCTGCGCGGCCACCTGCCGGACCTGCGTCCTCACCTGCAGCGCGTGATCGACTCGGCCGAGAAGCTGGGCCTGCGCTGCCCGCTGTCGGTGGACCAGATGGAAGCGCTGGTGCGCGAAGGCCTGGCCAGGTTCCCGGCCGATGCCGAGCTCTACATTCGTCCGCTGGTGTTCGCTTCCGAAGGCTTCCTGATCCCGGTGCCGGAAAAGGCCGGCTTCGCCCTGACCCTGTTCGACGCGCCGCTGCCGCCGTTTACCGGTTTTTCGGCCTGCCTGTCGGAACTGCAGCGCCCGCAGCCGACCATGGCGCCGACCGACGCCAAGGCCTCGGCCCTGTACGCCAACACCGCCCGCGCCCTGCGCGAAGCTAGGACCCGCGGCTTCGACAACGCCATCATGCTGGACGCCGCCGGCGACGTGGCCGAGTTCGCTTCCTCGAACCTGTTCCTGGTCACCGCCGACGGCGCCGTCGTCACCCCGGCCCTGAACGGCACCTTCCTGGCCGGCATTACCCGCGCCCGCGTCATCGCGCTGCTGAAGGACGCCGGCGTGACGGTCGAGGAACGCACGGTCAAGCCGGAAGAACTCGACACCGCCCGCGAAATCTTCAGCACCGGCAACTACGGCAAAGTCACCCCCTGCATCCGCTACGAAACCCGCGACCTCCCGGCCGGCCCGGTAGCCAAACAGGCGCGCGACCTCTACCTCGCCTTCAGCGAAACCACCTGAGCCCATAATTCGGGGTCAGTAATTCGGGGTCAGAGCACATTTCGCCTTCAATTCGGGGTCAGAGCGCTTTTTCGATCAATGGCCATGCGGCTAAGACATCGGGCGGAGCAGGGGCGCCACCAGGCCAGGGGCAACATAGGGGCATCATTTTTTACGGCTGAGATATTGCCCAAAAAGTGCTCTGACCCCGAATTAGCGGAATAATGTGCTCTGACCCCGAATTTGGGGAGTAAAAAAGGCCAGGCTGGCGAACCAGTCCTGGCCAAATCCCGTGGGGGTCGTTGCTGCTATTGCGCTTGCGGGATGCTGATTGGTCGGAGATTGCCGCAGTCGGCGCCCAGCCATTTGCCGGCGACGTCCATGTCCACTGTCTGTTGCCTGCCGCCGTCGTTGCCTTTGACGTGCATCTGGGCGCGGTAGCTGGTGTCGCTGTCGAAGCTCATTTCGCCTTCGCCGCTGGCCGGTGGCTTGCTGCAGCTGAAGGCGACCTTCATCCTGTTGCCGGAGACCGGCGTCAGTTTCTGCTTGCAGTCGCCTTCCTGAACTGGAAATTCCTTCCGCTGGATCATTTCCTTGGTCATGCACATGCGCGAGGTGAGGGCGCCGCCGGCGCCGACGTTCATCTGCACGCCGTTGCGTTCCATCATTTGCTGCATGGCCTTGTGCTGTTCCGGCGACATATTGGCGAGCTGCTTCTGCATCTCGGCCATGGCCGACTGCATCTGGCCGTCGGAGGAGCTGACCTTGTTGCTCAGCTCCCAGAGCCCGGGTTTCATATTGAGGTTCTGGGCGCCGGCCGGCAGCGCCAGTGCGGCCGCGCAAGCCGAAAGGATCAGGGCAAGGGTCTTCATGGGGGATGTTCTCCTGTAACTGGAATGCATTGTGGCGGGCGCGCCGGTTTCCCGGCAGCACCACCAATGGGGGGAAACGGGTCAGGAGGCTTCGTGCCGGCCCAGCACGCGGCGCTCCAGGTGCAGCATGAGCAGCACGGTCTTGGCGTCGACGATGCCGCCGGTGTCGATCAGCGCCAGCGCATCGTCGAAGTCCATCTCGATCACCTCGATGTCTTCGCCTTCCTCGGCCTTGCCGCCGCCGTCGCCGCTGCGGCGCGCCGGATCGTACTCGGCGACGAACAGGTGGATCTTCTCGGTCAGCGAGCCGGGACTCGGAAACAGCTGCATCACGGCGTCAAGGCGCTCGATCTCGTAGCCGGTTTCCTCGCGGGCCTCGATCCTGGCGCGCTCTTCGGGCGGCGCATCGTCGTCCAGCACCCCGGCGACGGCCTCCAGCAAGAAGCCGTCGTGGCCGCCGATGGGCGCACTGAGGCGGGCGCCGAGCCGGAACTGGCGCGTCAGCACCACGGTGCGGCGTTCGCGGTTGTACAGCAGCACGGCGGCGCCGCTGGCGGCGTCGTAGACTTCGCGCTGCTGCTCCTGCCAGCCGCCGTCGCGGCGCAGCTGTTCGTAGGTGACCTTCTTGAGCGGATAGAAATCGTCGGAGAGGATCTCCTCGCCGGCGATGCGGATGCGTGGTTCTGCCATGGCGTCTCCTGGTGATATGCCGGCCGAGCATACACCGCGGCCACGAAAAAAGCCGCCCGGCTTGCGCGGGGCGGCTTTCGATCGTACTAGACGTTCAAGCGTTCAGCAGATTACTTGAACTTGTACGAAGCGGTCAGGCGGAAGTAACGGCCCATGCCATTGTGCAGCTGGGTGTTGAAGCCGGTGACTGCTTCACGCGGATCGTAAGGGGCCTTGGTGTCGAACAGGTTGCGGATGTTCGCCGACAGGGTCCAGTTCTTGAAGCCGGTGTACGAGTAGGCGGCACCGAAGGTCAGCCATTCGTCGACGTTGCAATCCGCGTTCGTCAGGCCGAAGTTCGGCAGGCCGCCCAGCGAGTAAGCGGTCGACGGCTGGCCCTTGCCGTAGTGGCAGTACGGCTGCGGGTAGGTCACGTCGTTGTCGTAGCGGCGCATCAGCGAGATGTCGGAGACGTAGTCGGCCGACAGGGTCGTTGCGTGGTTGCCGTAGGTCCAGGTCGACGCGACGTTCAGGCGGTGACGCGGGATGTCGCCGACCGAGGTGGCCCAGTCGGACAGACCGCCGTTGGTGCCCACCAGGTTGTGCGACACTTCGCCCGGACGCTCGGCACGCTTGAAGGTCAGCGTGTAGCTGTAGTTCACGCGCGTCGTGATGCGGCCCATCTCGCCCAGGTTCAGGCGATGTGCGGCTTCGACGTCGATGCCCGAGGTGTCGGTGCTGCCCTGGTTGACGAAGGTACGGTTGATCGCCAGCAGCTGGCCGGAGTTCGGGATCGGCTTGCCGCTCGCGTCGACCAGGTTGTTGTTGTCACGCACGGCCAGGCCCGGGTACAGGTCCGGGTGCTGGGCCACGAAGGTCGACGACAGCAGCGCGGTCTCGTTTTCCTTGCGGATGCGGTAGTAGTCGATCAGCAGGTCGACGTTCTTGGTCGGGTTGATGATCGCGCCGAACGAGTAGCTCTTCGAGGTTTCGTTCTTCAGGTTCGGGTTCGGAGCCGAGATCGACGAGATGCTGCGCGAGCAGTCCAGCGGATCGGCGCCTGCTACCGGCGTACGGCCGTCCGGGCAGCGGATCGGATCGGCGAAGCCGTTGTTGAACGACTGTACGCCGCCCGGCGACACTTGCGACAGCGCCGGTGCGCGGAAGCCCTTGGCGAAGGAGCCGCGGAAGGTGACCTTGTCGGTCGCTTCCCACTTGGCGCCGACCTTCGGCACGAAGCTGCGTGCGGTCGGGTACTTGTCGACGCGACCGGCGAAGTCCATCTCGAAGGTCTTGGTGAACGGCGTACGCAGTTCGACGAAGCCCGACTTGACCACGCGCTGGCCTTGCAGGACCGAGTTCGACAGGCCGATGATGTTGCCGCTTGCCAGTTCCGGATCGGAGGTCAGGCCCAGTTTTTCCTGGCGGATTTCGCCGCCGAAGGCCAGGCCGATTTCGCCGCCGGCCAGCTTGCCGAACGAGGTCGAGGCCTTGGCGTCCAGCTGGGTGACTTGCGAGAAGCCGGTGTTGTCGACGTCACGCACCGCGTTCGGATCGGCGATGGTCGCAGCGATGGTGCGGCCTTCGGTCACGATGCGGTTGACGACCGGGAAGTACAGGTAGCCATGGCCCAGGTCGTCACGCTCTGCGCGGTTGTACAGCAGGCCGGTTTCCCAGTCGAAGGCCCCGGCGGTGCCTTTCAGGCCGGTCAGGAAGCGGTAGGTCTTGTTGACGGTCTCGGAGCCGCCGTTGGTGCCGACGAAGCGGAACGCTGCCGCAGCGCTGTAGCCGGTGTACGGGTTGTCCGGGTGGCCCGACGGCAGCAGCAGCTGGTAGCTGGTCGGCAGGCCGTTGACGCGGAACACGGTGGTCGGGGTGGTCGACGCGATGGTCTTCGGTGCGCCGGTGTATTCACGCTCGACGCGCGAGAAGCCGATCTCGGTGAACGAGGTCACGTTCTCGCCCAGCTTGACGGTGATGCGCGACAGCAGGTTGACGTCGGTGCCCTTGGACTGCGCTTCCTGGTACTCGTTGGTGTCGAAGCTGCAGAACGAACGGCCGGTCAGCATCGAGGTGTTGGTGATGCCGATGCCGTGCTCCGGACCGCCGGTGATGACCTTGCCGACGCAGCCGGCGGTGCTGTTGCTGATGTAGCGGCCGGCGGCGGCGCTGGTCGAGAAGGCTGCGCCCGGGGCCGATTGGCGGAAGATGAACGGGTTGTTCGAGACGTAGCTGCTGTAGTCGTTCAGGCGGTAGTTGATCGCCGCGTACTGGTCCTGCTCGATGTCCTTGACATCCTTGATGCCGGTGCGGCCGCGCTGCGAGACGTCGAAGCTGAGCAGGGCATTGAAACGGTCCTTGTCGAGGTCGCCGAAGCCGACCGAGCCGCTGATGTTGTTGCGGTTGAACTCGCCATTGTCGTTGGCAGCGACCGAGGCGGAAATTTCGCCGCCTTGGTAGTCATCCTTGGTGATGAAGTTGACGACGCCGGCGATCGCGTCGGAGCCGTACACGGCCGAGGCGCCATCCTTGAACACTTCGACGCGGGCGATGGCCGACACCGGGATGCTGTTCAGGTCATAAATGGTCGACTTGCCCTGGTTCGGATCGGCATAGGCCGAGGCGGCAATGCGGCGGCCATTCAGCAGGATCAGGGTCGACGAGGTGCCCAGGTTGCGCAGGGACGCGGTCGACGCGCCTTTCGAGAAGCCGTTGTCGTCGCGGATGTCATTCGCGGTACCCGAACCGAAGGCCGGGATGTTGTGCAGCAGTTCGGCGACGGTGTTGGCACCGGTCGCGGTGATTTCCTTGGCGGTCATCACGGTGATCGGCGAGGAGTCTTCCTTGTCGGCACGCTTGATGTTCGAACCGGTCACGTACACCTTCTGGACGGACGCCTGTTCGGCTTGCGCGAACACGAAGCCTGGCGCTGCCAGGGTGAGGGCGACAGCGAGGACGCTGTGCTTAACTGCGATTTGCTTAGTCAAAATCTCTCCAATACTTAATCTCGAAGCCGGGGGCTTCTCTTATCGACCTCGGCGGGTAAAGACCAGCCAAGGGGGACGATAAGAACATTTCTCATGTGAAAAAGTCAAATCGGAGGACTTTTTTTGTGTGCATCTTGCAACAGGTATAAAGACAGGTAATGATGCTATGCGCAGATGTAAATATTTCCGTATATGCATAAGAAAAACTTATGCATATATATCAAGCTGCCCGGAGATGTCTGCCGGAGCCTGGATGTTTGCTTGTGTGCGGAGGCGGAACGACGAGGGGGGAGAGGATCTTGCGCTGCGCCGCAAAATGTGAACTTATGCGTTTGGGGTACAGCGGGCGCCGCCCTGGCGGCACGGCGCCCGGCAGGGTTCAGCCGGCGCGGTTCGGCTCGTTCACGAAGATCTCGACGCGGCGGTTGCGCGCGCGGCCGGCAGGATCGTCGTTGGAAGCGACCGGCTCGCGGGCGGCGCGGCCCTCGACCGTGATGCGGTTCGGATCGATGCCGCGCGCGGTGAGGTAGTCGCGCGTATGGGCGGCGCGGTCGAGCGAGAGCGGCTGGTTGATCTGGTCGCCGCCGGTATTGTCGGTGTGGCCGATGATGGTCACGTAGGTGCCCGGATTCTCGTTCAGGGTGGTGGCGAAGCGCTCGAGGATGGGCCGGAAATTCGGCTTGATGTCGGCGCGGTTGGTGTCGAACGAGATGTCGCTCGGGATCTCGAGCTTGAGCCGGTTGTCGGCGGTCTGCGAGACCTGCACGCCGGTGCCGCGGGTCGCCTGTTCCATCGCCTGGCGCTGCTGCTCCATGTGCTTGGACCAGACGTTGCCGGCCACCGCGCCGGCCAGGCCGCCCAGCACTGCGCCACGGGTGGCGCGGCCGCTGCCGCCCCCGCCCGTGCTGGCGCCGAGGATGGCACCGAGGCCCGCGCCGACGCCGGCGCCGGTGGCGGTGCCGCGCTGGGTGGCATTCATGTCCGCGCAGCCGCTGGCGGCGACGGYGAATACGGTCGCGCACAATGTCGACCGGATGAAAGCAGTGTGCATGGTGTTCTCCTTACAAAGAAATATCCGTTTCGAGGTCGCGCCCGTCAACAGGGCACGACCGCGAAACGGACCGCGCGGTCTTGCAGAATGTTGCGTGACGGGTCTTATATTCCGCGTCCACTGATCAGGCGCACCAGGATCATGATGACGGCAACGACCAGCAGGATGTGGATGAAGCCGCCGACGGTGTAGGAAGTGACCAGACCAAGCAGCCACAGAATAATGAGAATGACAGCGATAGTGTAGAGCATGATAGTGTCCTCTTCGAATGAACCGGCGATGTCTTTGCCGTGAGTTCAGTATCCCGGGATCCATCCATATGCTCCGTTCGCTGACGTACATTAAGCTGCGCTTTTTTGTTCTTTTCGCAATCCCGGAACCCAGCCCATGAAGCCCATCAGGCCGATGAAACCGATCAGGCAAGTCAGCATGCCGCCGGTGATCACGAAGAACACGTCGTGGGCGGCGATGTCGGCGCTGCCGGGCTGGGGCGCCGGACCGGCGCTGACGAGGCCGAAACAGGTGAGAAGCAGACCCCAGAGGATGATCCCGATCCATGCGATGCTGTTCATTGGACTCCCTTTCGTGTGGATGTTCTCCGCCGTCCTGCCGGCGTGAATCGATTCTTGACCGCCGTACGGCCGCGTTCCGTGCGCTAGCGCACATTGCGAAAAAGAAAACAAAAACGGGGCCGCAGCCCCGTTTTCCATGACCCGTCCTGCATGGCCGGGCACTGTTCTGGTGCGTTATCCGGTTCGACTATGCGGCGCGCAGCGCCCCCTTGACGATGCGGACGCGGTCGCCGGTACGCCATTGGGGCGCGTTCTGCTGGTGGAAGGTGCGCAGGGTGCCGTCGTCCAGGCGGACCCGGATCTCGTAGCTGTGGCTGGCCTTCATATTGCCTTCGACCTGGTTGCCCATCACGGCGCCGCCGACCGCGCCGGCCACCGTCGCCAGCTGGCGTCCATGGCCGCTGCCGACCTGGTTGCCCAGCAGGCCGCCGAGGATGGCGCCGCCGGCCGCGCCCACGCCGCTGCCTTGGGCGCGGGTCGTGATCTGGCGGATCGATTCGACGTTGCCGCAGTTGCCGCACCAGTTGCCCGCGGATTCCGCCTGGGCCACGCGGGCCGGGGTCCTGGCTTTCGGATAGCTCTCGCGCACCGGCGCCGGTTCGTCGTAGCCGGAGGCGGCGCTGCCCGCGGCGCTAGTGCCGTATGCGCCGGTGGCCGGCGCCGCATAGCCCGGCGGGTAGGCGCTGGCGGTGGTCGGTGCGATCGAGCTGGCCGGGGCGGCCGGCAGCGGGGCGGTGGTGCTGGGCGTTGCCGGCACATAGCTGCCGACCGCGGCCTGGGCCGGGTAGGCCGGCGGCAGYGTGCCCGGCGCCGTGTAGCCCGGCTGGCCGGGTTGCTGCAGGCTGGCGTTGAGGGCGGCGCGGTCGGCGTCGCTCAATTCGCTCCTGGCGGGTGCCATCCCGCGCGCCGTGCCGCCTTTCGACGACGGCAGCCAGCCCATGATGGCCGCGGTGCCGACCGCGCAGAACAGGATCACGGCGAGCGCCGCCAGGATCAGGAGAGGGTGCTGTCCGACGCGTGTTGGGGGTGTCTGGTGTGTGTTCATGGCTGGTCCTTTTTTTCTTCAGTCCGGTTTGACCATTGTCCCTGTCAACAACACCAGGTTCCGTGCGTCACCGTACATACTTCCCCCGGCCGGGCCGGTACGCTGACCAAAAGTTGTTAGCAAATGATACCGCGACGTCAGCCGCAGAATTGCCCTGGCGTCCAACCGCGAGGGTCCGATGAATTCTCCTGCTGCACCCATGGTCGCTGAGCATAACGCCAACCAGTTGCTGGCCGCGCTTCCTCCGGAAGACCTGGCCCGCATGCTCCCGGCGCTCGACCAGGTCCAGGTGGAGGTCGGGGCCGTGCTGTGCGAGCCCGGCGACGCCATCCGCCACATCTACTTCCCGCACGACTGCCTGATCTCGATGATGGCGGTGGCCGAAGTGCGCATGACCCTGGAGGTCGGCCTGGTCGGCCGCGAAGGCATGCTGGGCGCCACCGTCGCCCTCGGCCACGACACCACCCAGGTGCGCGCCGTGGTCCAGCGCGCCGGCAGCGCCAGCCGTATCGACGCCAGCCTGTTCCGCGCAGCCTTCGCACGCAGCCCGACCCTGCAGCGCGTGCTGTACCGCTACACGGACACCCTGCTGGCCCAGGCCATCCAGATTGCCGTCTGCAGCCGCTACCACGTGCTGGAGGCGCGCCTGGCGCGCTCGCTGCTGGTCACCCGCGACCGCCTGCAGTCCGACCGCTTCCACCTGACCCACGAATTCCTCGCCCACGCGCTGGGCGTGCGCCGGGTCGGCGTCACCAAGGCCGCCAGCGCCCTGCAGCAGCAGGGACTGATCAACTACAGCCGCGGCAATATCGAGATCCTCGACCCGGAAGGGCTGGCCCAGGCGGCCTGCACCTGCTACGAGATCGTGCGCGAAGCCGGCGCCGGCATACCCGCGCCGCTGTTCGTATAAACCGTATAAATCGTATAAACTGTTTTAGCCTTTCTTTCGGAGGGCGGCTTCCAAAAGTAAAACGCCCCGTCGAAACGGGGCGTTTGCCTTTGCGTGAACCGGACCGCGGATCGGCTTAGTGGGTCTTGCTGGTCTGGTTGCCGATCACGCCGCCGACGGCTGCGCCGCCCACGGTGCCGACGGCGCTGCCGCCGGTCAGGACCGAGCCTGCCACGGCGCCGACGCCGGCGCCRACGGCGGTGTTACGGTCCTGGTTGGACATGCCGGCGCAGCCGGTCAGGCCCAGTGCGACGGTTGCCAGCGAAGCGGTCACGACGAGTTGTTTGATGGTTTTCATGATGATCTCCTTACGGTGGGTTTTTTATCTCAAGCGCAGGTCATTCCTGACCGACTTCACGCCCTTTACTGTGCGGGCAGCCGCTGCTGCTGCCGCCACATCGTCCGCCGAGCTGACGAATCCTCTCAGCTGGACGACTCCCTGTCCGGTTTCCACTTCGAGCTCGGAAACCTTCAGGTTCGGATCCCCGTTGATGGCTGCCTTGACTCCGGTCGTGATGGTGGCGTCGTCGATGGCCTGGCCGGCATGTTCCCCGGTCGAGGCGCATCCCGAGACGGTCACCGGGCCCAGCACCAAGGCGGCCAGCAGCGTCGCGGTACATCCGAATTGCTTCATCTTCCTTCCTGGTCTTGTTGCGTGATGCAGTGATGACAGATTACTTCCGCACACATCCATGGTCTGTACGACATCTCACACTACCGTGCTCAACGTTTCTGCTTGCCCGGCGGCGGCGCCTGCGGCTTGGCGCCGGCCTCGGCCAGCAGTGCGGCGCAGGGGCTGTCCTTGCCCGGACCGGTGTTGATCAGCGGGAGCAGGGCGGCGGCCGGCGCGGCCACGATGGCCAGCGCGGCCGCGGCGCCGCCTTTCAGCGCCAGCACCTTTTTGTCGAGCTGCAGGTCCGGATGCTTGAAGGTGCCGCGCACGTAGAAGGGCGTGCGCAGGGTGAAGATGCGCAGCGCCTTGGTCTCCGGCTTGACGCGCAGGTCCATCTGCTCGCTGCTCAGGTTGACCGTGCCATTGATGTCGACGATCGCATCCTCGGTGTCGAGCACGAAGGTATTGGTCTTGGCCACGCCGTTGGTGACGTCGAGGTCGGAGGCCAGGCAGTTCAGCTTCACCTGCTTGTCGCCGAACAGCTTGGTGATGATGACGTTGGCAACGTTCAGGCCGGCTTCCTCGAGCAGCAACTTGCTGACCACGCCCTGGCTGACCAGGCCCTTCACTTCGCCGTTCGACTTCGCCAGCATCTCGCCCACCGAATCGCCGGTGGCGGTCAGCTTGGCCTGGGCATACACGTCGCCGGCGGTGGCCTGCTGGATCTTCTGGATCTGCGGGAACAGCTGCTTGACCTCGATCTCGCGCGCGGTGGCCTCGAGCGTGGCCTTGATCGCATCCTTGCCGCCGCCGCCGCTGCCATCCAGCGTGACGGTCGAGGTGACGCTGCCGCCGGCCATGCCGAAGTCCAGCGGCTTCAGGCGCAGCACGCCGTTGTCGAGGGTCAGGTGGGTCTTCAGTTTGCTGAGCGGCAGTTGCGCGGTCTTCACGATGCGGTCGGCCGAGAAGTGCACGTCGGCGTCCAGCACCTTCCACTTTTCGGTATGGAATTTCTCGACCGGCAAGGCCTTGTTTGCCGGCTGCACCGGCGCCACGCCGCGCTTGCGCTTGCTGGCATTCGAGTCGGCGCCGATCAGCGGGCCGAGGTCGGCAAAGCGCAGCTGGTTCGAGTGCACGGTACCGCTCAACTTGTTGCGCGGCTTCTGGCTCTGGAAAGTGAGGCTGCCGGCGATGTCGGACTCGCCGACCCGGCCCTTGAATTTCTCGTAGCTCCAGCGCCCACCCTTGCGGTCCGAGGCCCCGCCCAGCGAGCCGATCAGGTGGCCCTCGGTCGAGAACGGCGGGGTTTCCGGCAGTACCACGCCGGTGAAGGCGTACAGCCGCGCCATGCTGGGACCGGCCAGCTTCAGGCGCAGGTCGAGCCCGGCCAGCTTGGCCGGCCGCGTGACCGTGCCTTCGACCGCCAGCGCGTAGGGGCCGGAATGCACGTCGGCCTGGACCGGGAAGGGCGCGTCCTGGTCCCTCAGGGTCAGCACGCCCCCTAGCTTGCCCCCGCCCGTGACCGGGGCCTTGTTGTAGCTGCCATGGACCTTGAAGCCGATCCCGTAGGTGGGGTCGTTGGCGATGGTGTCGACGTCGGCCGTGATGTCGGCATCGGTGACCGCGTCCTTGATGTGGACCACGCCCTTCGACAGCACCAGGCGCTCGAGGTCCAGCTTCCACGTCGATTTCTTTTCCTCGTGTTTATAGACCCAGTTGTAGTGCGTGGCATCGGTACGCAGCAGCTCGACCTGCGGGCCGTCGAAGCGCAGCACCGGAATATTGATCGTGTGGCTGAGCAGGGCAAATGGATTCAGCGAGAACGAAAACTGGCGTACGCTGGCGGTGTCGCCCTTCGGCATGTTTTCAGGATTGCCGACGTGCACGTCGTTCGCGTACAGGTGGGGCCAGGGAATGTGGTCGCGCCAGGTGCGTTGGCCCGGAACGATGCTTTCCGACGGCCGCTCCCAGTGCACCGACAGGTCGCCGACGATGGCGAAGGGGCGGTCGATGGCGTTGCTGACCTTGGCGTTCAGCCAGGGCTTGGCGCGGTTCCAGTCGAAGGTCAGGAGGATGATGATGGCGATCACCGGAATCGCGATGAGGATGCCGAGGATCCACAGCACGGTCTTCATCGTGCGCGACATGGCGCGCCCGCCGTGGTGCTTGCCGGCTGCCTTGCCGTGGCTGTCCTGGTCCGCCGGCTTGTTCTCCTCATGCTGTCGGGTTGTCATGGGCAATCCTTCGGGTGGGATGTGTTGAGATCAGATTAACGTAAAGGTTCGCCGATCTATGTGCGATGCCGCACCCTACTGGCATGGGTCTTGCCCGGACACCGCCCAATGTGCGGCAGCGAACCGAACACTTTACGCATGAGGCTTATAACGTTACCAACACAATCTTTCTTCAAGGGAGAACCACGATGGACATGAAATCGATGAATGTGCTGCTGCGGGCAGGCGCGGTCGCCGCGGTCCTGGGCCTGGCCGCTTGCGCCAGCCCGGAAAAGACCCCGGCCACGGCTGCCGTCGCGGTGTCGCACAACGCCGTCGATAACGCAGTGAGCGCCGGCGCGCCCGAACTGGCGCCCGAGGAAATCAGCGCGGCGCGCGCCAAGATGATGCGCGCCAACCAGGCGCTGGCCGCCAAGGACTACAAGCTGGCGCGCGAACTTGCCGTGCAGGCCCAGGCCGATGCCAAGCTGGCCCAGGCCAAGGCCAGTTCGGCCAAGGCGACCGCGGCCTCGAACCAGCTCAACGAAGACCTGCGCGTGCTGCGCCAGGAAGTCGACCGCGCCAATTCGGACCAGCAGCAGTAAGCCGAGCTTCATGACAACCGCGCCCGCCAGGCGCACATAAGAAGAAAGGACCCACGATGAAATCGCATTTTCTGACATCGGCGATCTTCGCCGGCGCCGTGCTGCTGGCCGGCTGCAGCACCGTGCCGACCACCACCCCGACCCTTGACGAGGCGCGCGCCGACTACGTCGCGGCCAGCAATAATCCGCAGGTGTCGGCCAATGCCCCGCTGGAATTCCGCCAGGCCAGCGAAGCCCTCGACCGCGCCAACCAGGCCGCCGCCAAGCGCGAGAGCCTGGACACCATCGACCGCCTGGCCTATGTGGCCAAGCAGCGCATCGCCACCGCCCAGGAAGTGGCGAAGGCCAAGAGCGCGGAAGCCGACATCGCCAACGCCGGCCGCGAGCGCGACCGCGTGCAGCTGGAAGCCCGTACCGCCGAGGCCGAACGTGCCAAGCGCGAAGCCGCCGCCGCCAATGCCCAGGCCGCCGCCGCCCAGCAGCAGGCCCAGGATGCCCAGGCCCAGGCCGCCGCGGCCCAGCAGCAGAACGCCCAGCTGGCCGAGCGCGCCGCGCGCCTGGAAGCCATCCTGGTCGAGCTGCATGCGCAGAAGACCGAGCGCGGCATGGTGGTCACGATCGGCGACGTGCTGTTCGCCACCGACCGCGCCGAACTGAACGCGAACGGCATGGCGACCGTGCGTAAACTGGCCGAGGTCATGATGCAGAACCCCGACCGCACTGTGCTGGTCGAAGGATTTACCGACAGCACCGGCAGCCACGCCCACAACCAGGACCTGTCGGAGCGCCGTGCGCAATCCGTGGCCCAGGCCCTGACCAGCCTCGGCGTGGAGCGCCAGCGCGTCGCGACGCGCGGCTACGGCGAAGCCTATCCGGTGGCGTCCAACGACAGCGCCTCCAACCGCCAGCTGAACCGCCGCGTCGAGATCGTGCTGTCGAACGAGAACGCGCCGATTCCGCCGCGAGCGGCGGTGCGTTGATTTTTGCTTGAGTTTTATTGATAAAGGGGTAGATTGACCATGAACGAGACGACTTCCAAGCTGGCCCACGGCTTCGACATCGCGGAGATCCGCCGTGCGGCCGCCAACCTCGAGGACGGCGCCGTCACCGAAGGCTACGCCGCCGACCGCGAGGCGGTGATCGCGATGCTGAACGCCGCCCTGGCCACCGAGCTGCTGTGCGTGCTGCGCTACAAGCGCCACTATTACACGGTCAGCGGCCCGAACACCGGCCACATCAAGGCCGAGTTCCTCGAGCATGCCCAGCAGGAACAGGACCATGCCGACCGCATCGCCGAGCGCATCGTCCAGCTGAACGGCTCGCCGAACTTCAATCCGGCCACGCTGACCCAGCGCAGCCACGCCGAGTACGACGACTCCGAAGACGTGCAGGCGATGATCCGCGCCGACCTGATCGCCGAGCGCGTGGCGATCGAGTCCTACCGCCAGATGATCCAGGCGATCGGCGACAAGGACCCGACCACCAGGAACATGCTGGTCGAGATCCTCGCCACCGAAGAGGAACACGCCGACGACATGCGCGACCTGCTGGCCTGACACGAACGCTTTCCATAACCCACCAAGAACAAGGAGTACAACATGCTCGATTCCATCCGCGCCAACGCCAATTCCGTACGCGCCAAAGCCAACGCCGCCGACATCGACGACAAGCTGGACGATGCCGGCACCGACATGAAAACCCTGGTCAAGGATGCCCAGTCGCTGCTGACCGCGGCCGCTTCCCTGACCGGCACCAAGGCCGACGAGCTGCGCGCACGTGGCATGCGCATGCTGGATGCGGCGCTGGGCAAGGGCAGCGAGTACAAGGATCAAGCCATGGTCAAGGGCAAGGAACTGGCGAAGAATGCCGATGTCTACGTGAAGGACAATCCGTGGCGCACCGTTGCCGCGGCGGCCGGTGTCGGCCTGCTGATCGGTGTCCTGCTGGGCCGCAAATAATCCGAGCCGGGGGCAGCCATGGAAAATAACGAAACCGTCGTGCAGAGCCCCGGCCTCATGGGTGGGATCACGGGCCTGGCGAAAAACCTGTTCGGCCTGGTGGTGTCGCGTGTGGAGCTTGCCGCCCTCGAACTGACCGAGGTGCGCAACCACCTGATCGAACTCGTCGCCATCTTCGCGATGGCCGTGCTCGCGACCTGGTTCGCCCTCGCCTACGGAACGGCGACCATCGTCGCGCTGGCATGGGACGAAATGGGCTGGAAGATCCTGCTGGTCATGTTCGTCGTCTTCCTCGTCATCACCGGCATCCTGGTGGCCAGGGGCCTGTCCATGCTGAAGCAGGGCAAGCTTGCGTTCCCGGAGACGATGAAGGAACTGCGCAACGACCGCGACATGCTGATGTAAGCATGCCAGCCAAAAGGGGAAAAACATGCAGAAAAACGACCATCGCAGTCACGAGGAAAAGAAGCGCGCATTGCTGCGCGACGCCGAGTTCTTTCGCGCGGGCGTGGCCCATTCGCGCGCCCAGATCAGGCACGCGGCGCGGCCCGAGGTGATGTTCCACTCGGTCATCGATCACGCGACCTGGGCTCTGCGCGCGCGCGCCGACATGCTGCTGAAACCTTCCGGCACAAGTGTATCGGTGCTGGCGCCTTACGCCTTAACCGTGCTAGGCTTCATTCGTAGGCGGCGTCTCGGTAAACCGGCGCTGGGCATCGCAGCCCTGGTGGGTGTTGCCGCTTGGTATATACAGCGCAAACGCGCGCAACACATGGCATACTGAAGGCGAATCGCGGCCGGCCTTCGAATATGAAGGGCCGGTCCGCGTGACAGGATATGGTGGGGCTTGAGCGGCGTCGCAATCCTCGGATTGGACGCCGTCTTTTTGCAGACCTGCTCAGCGCCTTCTCAGCGCCTTCTCAATGCGAGTTCGGCATGGGAGCCGGCGTCGGTGCCGGTGCCGGCGCCGGGCCCTGGACGGTCTGGACCGTGGTCTCGACCGACCCTTTCGGCGCGTTGTCGAGCTGCGCCGGGGCATTCTTCATATCCCGCTCGTAGCCGGCGCGCGCTTCCTTCAGGCAGGCGCTGCGCCCCGACGCCGCGCTCCCGCGGCAGGCATTCTTCGCTTCCTCGTAGGCCGCGCCGATCTCCTTCTGCAGGATGCGCAGGCGCGCCTGGCGGCTCGTGTCTTCGCTGTGCCAGCGCGCCGGGTCGCCTTTCCGGATCTCGCTGGCCTGCTTGACGGCAACGTTCTTGTCGACCGTGCTGTCGTTGAAGGGCTGGCCCTGGGTCTGCGCCTGGGCGCCGGCCGCACACAGGGCGGCGAGTGTGGCGGCCATCGCGATCGCTTGTGCTTGTCTCATGGGACCTCCATTCTCTGGACGAACGAAAGCCGGCGCACACGCGCCGGCACTCTCATTACGCTTAATAACGATACACGCGGCCGTCGACGATGCGCACGCGGTTGCCCACGCGCAGGTCGTAGACATTGTCCTGCACGATGGTGCGGTATTCGCCGTTGTCCATGCGGATATTCACCGCATAGGTCTGCTGGCCGTCGCCGGCATTGCGGTTGCGCTCGACGTTGTTGCCGATCGCCGCGCCGGCCACGCCGCCGGCCACGGTGGCCGCGGTGCGTCCGCCGCCGCTGCCCACCTGGTTGCCGGCTAGTGCGCCGACCAGGCCGCCGACGATGGCGCCGGCGCCGCTGGTGCGGGCTTCCGCATTCGTCACCTGGATCGATTCGATGGTGCCGTAGCCGGCCGAGGCGCTGTCGCGGTAGCCGTCATTGCGATAGCCGTCGTTGCGGTAGCCGGTGTCGGCACCGCGGTAGCCATTATTGCCGTAATAGGGGTCAGGGCTGCTGCTGGCGCAACCGCCAAGGACTGCACCGGCCGCGACCAGGGCGGCGATAGTTCGGATAGCTTTCATGACTTGTTCTCCTGGCAAAGATGTAAGCCCAGATTAAGCAGCGGCATGCCTGAGGTCTGTGCGATGACGCACCCTATCTCCTTGCATCTGATCCATGTCCTTACAACACCTTTTGACTGTGTTCGGCACCGAACAGAACTCTTCGTTACGGCAGAGTAAAACATCACCTGAGTGTTGAAAAAGGAGAAAAACAATGAGGACACCCCATATGATTTTATTGCTCGGCGCCGCCATGCTGTGGGCAGCGCACGTGCGGGCGGCAACCCCGGAGTCCAAGCTCGCCTACCAGCAGGCGCGTGAACAGGCGGCCGCCAATTACAAGAACGCGCGCGCCCAGTGCGATGCCGTGACCGGCAATCCGAAGGATCTGTGCGTGGCAGAAGCCAAGGCGGTGCGCGTGCGGGCTGAGGAAGAGGCGCGTGCGAAATACGAAGACACGCTGAAGGCTTACACCCGCGCCCGCCTGAAGATCGCGGATGCCAACTACGACCGCGACAAGACGCGTTGCGCCGGCCTGGCCGGCAACGACAGGGACGTCTGCCAGGCCCAGGCCAAGGCCACGCTGGTGGCCGCGCGCGCCGACGCCAAGGCCGACCAGAAGACCATCGAAGCGCGCAACGAGGCCCGTGACGACAAGCTGGAAGCCGCATGGAAAGTCGCCAAGGAACGCTGCGACGCCTTTGCCGGCGCCGCCCGCGACCAGTGCATGTCGGACGCCAAAGCCCAGTTCGGCAAATGATGTAAACGCGAACCACAACCCGATTTATAACCGGCCTCAAGGCCATCCCGTATCACCCGTGTGATGCATTGACAACAAGGAGCTCATCATGACCATGACCAAACGTATCGCCACCGCCGTCTTCACCGCCACTATCGCTTTCGCCGTCGTCGGCTGCGCCCAGACCGCCACCCACGAAAGCACCGGCCAGTACCTGGACGATGCCGGCATCACCACCAAGGTGAAGGCCGCCTTCGCCGCCGACCCGAACGTCAAGGCAACCGAGATCAACGTCGAGACCTATCAGGGCACCGTCCAGCTGTCGGGCTTCGTGGCCAATCCGGCCGACGCCCAGCGCGCCGCCGACATCGCGCGCGGCGTGAAAGGCGTGTCCTCGGTCAAGAACGACATTCGCGTGAAGTAAGCCGGCGCGTAGAATGAGCTGACGCCGGATGGTGTGTTCCGGCCGCGCGGGGGATCCCTGTTTGACTCACCAGGGGGTCCGCCCGGGCGCGTCGGCTGGACAGCAACATATCGGCCAGCCCCAGGGTTGGCCTTTCTTTTTTCAGGTATCGACATGCAGCTCGCTCCCCCCGCCAAGACTTCGGCCGAGCAATCGGACCACCCAACCCCGGCGTCAGCCACCGAGGAGCCGCGCTCGCCGGAAGAGGCGGCGCGCGAAACCGGCCTGCTGAGCGCCGAAGGCGCCCCTACCGGCGAAGAGCTGGGGGCCCAGCACGGCGCCCTGCGCCTGCCGGTCCACGTCAACGCACGCGGGATGTCGCTCGGCATCCTGGCCACCGTCGCCTTCATTTTCGCCATGCAATGGGCCAAGAATTTCCTCGTGCCGCTCCTGCTCGGCATCTTCCTCGCCTACACCCTCAGCCCGGTGGTGCGCTGGCTGGAGCGCTGGCACGTCAAGCGCGCGATCGGCGCCACCCTGGTCACGGCCGCGATCCTGGCCGGCATGGCGCTCACCGCCCAGCGCCTGCAGGGCGAGTTCTTCAATATCGTCGACGGCCTGCCGGCGCTGACCCACAAGGTCACCAGACTGATCACCCAGAATTCCGACGGCCAGCCCTCGACCATCCAGCAGGTGCAGGCCGCCGCCGCCGAGATCGAGCAGGCGGCCGCCCACGCCGCCGGTGCGGACGCGCGCCGCGCCCAGCAGCAAAAGCATCCGGCGCCGGCCGGCGTGCCGGGGGCCAGCAATTTCCGCGTGATGGACTGGCTGCTGGCCGGGTCGGTGGGCCTGGCCAGCTTCATCTCCCAGGCCACCATGGTGGTCTTCCTGGTGTTCTTCCTGCTGCTGGCGGGCGACACCTTCAAGCGCAAGCTGGTCAAGCTGACCGGGCCTTCGCTGACGCGCAAGAAGGTGACCGTGCACATCCTCGAGGACATCAACACCTCGATCCAGAACTATATGTTCATGCTGCTCGTCACCAACACCCTGCTGGCCCTGCTGATGTGGGGCGTGCTGCGCATGATCGGCCTGGAGAACGCCGGTGCCTGGGCCATCTTCGCCGGCGTGGCCCACGTCATGCCTTACTTCGGGCCGCTGCTGATCACCTCGGCAACCGGCCTGGTCGCCTTCCTGCAGTTCGAATCGCTGCGCATGGTGATCCTGGTGGCGGGCGCCTCGCTGGCGATCGCGACCCTGGTGGGCATGGTGGTGACCACCTGGATGACCGGCAAGATCGCAAAGATGAACCCGGCCGCCGTGTTCGTCAGCCTGCTGTTCTGGGGCTGGCTGTGGGGTATGTGGGGCTTGCTGCTCGGCGTGCCGGTGGTGGTGGTGGTGAAGGTTGTGGCCGAGCGGGTGGAAGGGATGGAGGTGGTGGCGGAGTTGTTGGGGGAGTGATTYCACCCGTCGTTCCCGCACCTCCCCGTCATTCCCTCCACGCCGAGCGGCCGAAGCCGGTACTCTCCGAAACGCGGCAGGGATATCGGAGGGCCTGAATCCGGTTGTTCAGCATGGATCCCCGCCGGCGCGGGGAGTCGTTTCGGGCAATGTCCGGAAAGACGCTGACGTGTTCAGGCATTGTGGCCGACAGCCACTCCCAACCGCCGATCCGGCGCCCCGCCCATGCGCCGATCACGCGAGCCCGCGTTACGGCGTTCGCGGATGCGGCGTTCCGGCCGGCCATCCGGCAGGTCGCCCAGCGGGGACACTTCCTTGCCTTCCTTCTTGCTCAGGCTGCCCATCTGGATCGCGTACTGGCGGGCGAATTCGGCGCCCAGGAAGAAGATCTGCGCCGAGTAGTACACCCACAGCAGCAGGGCGATCAGGGAGCCGGCCGCGCCGAAGCTGTTGGTGGTGCCGCTGTTGCCGATGTACAGGCCGATCACGTATTTCCCCAAGGTGAACAGGACCGCAGTGCCGAGCGCGCCGATGGTGACGTCGTGCCAGGACAGCTTGATGCGCGGCAGCAGCTTGTAGATCACGCCGAACAGGGTGGCGATCACCAGGAAGCTGAAGGCCCAGGCGACCCAGCCGAAGATGACGGTGGCGTTATGCCAGTAGCCGCCGAGGAATTTCTCGGCCACGGTCAGCGCCGCCGATACCACGAGCGAGGTCATCAGCAGCAGGGCCAGGGTCAGGATCAGGCCGAAGGACAGCAGGCGGGTGCGGATCGTGTCCCAAAAGCTGGCGTCCTTGGGCGGCGGCACGCCCCAGATCTCGTCCAGGCTGTCCTTCAGTTCGGCAAAGGCGGTAGTGGCGCCGATCACCAGCAGCACGGTGGCGACGATGGTGGCGAACAGGCCGCTGTCCTTGTTCTGGGCGCCGGCCAGGATGGCTTCGATGGTTTGCGCGCCCTTCGGGCCGACCAGGCCGCGCAGTTCGCCGATCAGCTGGCCCTGGGCCGCTTCGGCGCCGTAGAAGAAGCCGGCGACGGCGATCACCAGCACCAGGATGGGCGCGAGCGAAAACAGCGAATAGAAGGCCAGGGCCGCGCCCTTGCTGGATGCGCGGTGCTCCATCCATTCGGTGACGGCGCAGCGCATCACGTGGATGACCTTGCGCGAAAACGGTGCCCAGTTTTTTACATCCATATCGCTTCTCCAAAAAAAGAACGCGCCCGAGGGCGCGTCGAGTGACCAGCACGGGTCGGGGCCCTGCGGGTGGCCGGGCCGGCGGGAACGCGTGCGCTCCCGCTCATGTTCACCCTACTGCTTACTGCACGCGGCGTTCGACGGTGATCTGCTCGACTTCCACGCGACGGTTCGGCGCCAGGCACGCGATCAGCTCCGAACGCTTCTTCTGGTGGCAGTCGGTGACCACCGGATTCTTCTCGCCCTTGCCGTAGGCCTTCAGGCGGTTCGCGTCGACGCCCTTGCCGACCAGGTATTCGCGCACGGCGTTGGCGCGGCGCTCCGACAGCTTCTGGTTGTACTTCGGCGAACCGATGCGGTCGGTGTAGCCGGTGATGTCGACGTCGGTGATCGACGGATCCGCCTGCAGGGCGGCGGCGATGTCGTCCAGCTTGGGTTGCGGCATCGACAGGGTGGCGCTGTCGAAGGCGAACATTTCGGTCGCCGACAGGGTCACCTTCTCGAAGCGGGCCGGCGGCGGCGGCGGCGGCGGGGCTTCCACGACCGGGGCCGGTGCCGGTGCCGGGGCTTCCACGACCGGCGCAGGGGCCGGTGCCGGCGGTGCCGGCGGCGGGTTGAAGGAGTAGATCAGGCTGAAGTTCACGTACTTGGTCAGGGCTTTCGAGAAGCCGAACTCATCGTCGTGGCGCAGGTTGCTCTTCACCGCACGGGCGTCGAGCTGGACCGCCCAGCGGTCGTTGATGCTGGACTGCAGGCCCAGTCCGGCGGTGTAGTACGGCGACCAGCCGGACGCATTGAAGCCGGCGCGGCTGGCGTGGTCACGCTCGCCGCCGGCACCAATCAGCAGGAAAGGACGCACTTCCTTGCGCGACAACATCAGCAGCGCGTCGACGCCAACCAAGGTCTGGCGGTAGTCGGTGCCATTGTTCGAGATACGTGCATTGCTCGCACCGACCTGGATGTCCCACAGCGGGTGCACCGGCTTACCGAATTTCAACCCGCCGCCCAGGTGCTTGCCGCCGACACCGAAATCGTGGTCGGGCTTCATATCGACGAGGGTCGGCGCAACGTACCACGACGGATTGATGACTTCTTGAGCCAGCGTCGAACCAGCCGAGCAGAGCAGGGCGGCAGCCAGAGCGATCTTCTTCATATTATTCACAGGTAACTCCCAGAGGTTGTAAATGTACTTACATCGCGTGCCTAAACAGTGATGTTGTAGTCAACAATACAAGACCGCGTTTCCCAAGGTCCGTGCGCTACCGCACAAAGGCTACTGTGTTTGTGACAAATTCGCAACGCGACAGTTCCATTTTTTCCTGCTCAGCCACAAAGGGTGGCTTAAGATGGGCTCATCTTCGGCTATGTCGTCGATAAATTCCCCGTACGCAAGAAAAATAGAGAAAGTGTTATCACTAACTGTTTCATTTTGTAATAGTTGTTCGATCGCGGTGTAACGATCTTTATCTTCTTCCCCGGACATACAGCCTGGGACACCCGGTCACTTACTACCGTGGCTGTCATAAAAACCGCTGTTCTTTCCCGTTTTCTCAATTGAACGCTTGTGCCGCGTCAATACGCTGGCTCACTTAATAACTTTGAGAAATTTTCGGCAATGTTGGCTGGCGCACAGAACTCCGGGTCTGACGCAGGCAACCTTGTATCCAGTTAAGCGGAACCGGCGAGTTGTCTGGGGGTCATACAGAAAAACGCCGGTCCGGGCCACACAGAACACAGTCTCATTAAATGGAGTAAACCAACATGCATGCAGCGACTCACCACAATGCGGTGCAAGGCGACATCGGCGCAGTGCACACTTCCAGCAACTCTGCACTGATCGAACGTGTCCCGCCGCAACCGACCGAACGCGCGCCCATCTCGCTGGCGCCGATCGAGCGTGTGCGGTCGACCTCGGCCACCCAGCGCCGCATCGAGAACATGCAGAAGCTGATTGGCGAGCTGCAGACGCACGAAATGCTGGCCGACGAAATCGCCTGGTTCCTGAAATTCTCGCCGTCGGGCGCCCGCAAATACATCCGCGACCTGCGCGAAGCCGGCGTGATCGAACTGGCCCGCTATATCGAGGGTACCGCCACCTACCTGGGCAAGGCCGTGTACCGCATCTCCCCGGATCCGGAACGCGTCAAGGCCTTCCTGGCCGCGATCTGCCAGCCGAAGCGCGAAGGCGCCGCCCCGCGCAAGGAGCGCCCGGGCCTGCGCGAACAGAGCATGGCCGGCACCGGCCGCCATTTCCACATCCTGGCCGACGACACCCACTACGCGATCCGCGTGAACCGCAGCCCGGTCTCCCGCGATCCGCTGGTCGCCGCCCTGTTTGGCCCGGCCCCGAGCCAGGTCGCCAAATAAGCCGGCCGGCACCGAATCTGCCCTGATCCCGTACGCGGCCCAGACAGCCGCCATGCGGGGAAACGGCACGATGCGCGCCACCGCCTCCGGGCGGTGGCTTTTTTTTACCAATTGAAAAGTCGATAAGGGCTCCCATATGCGGCGGGAAGCGGCAAGTCGCCGCACCCGTCAACCACAGGAGATCCCATGTTACCGAGTGCCGAATCGCTGGAAGGAAAGCCCGTCCCCCAGGTCACGTTCAAGGCGCGGCCCGACGAGCAGTGGCGCGACATCACGACCGACGAGCTGTTCAAGGGCAAGACCGTGGTCGTGTTCGCCTTGCCGGGCGCCTATACGCCGACCTGTTCTTCCGCCCACCTGCCGCGCTATAACGAACTGGCGCCGGTGTTGCGCGATAATGGCGTGGACGACATCGTCTGCATCACCGTCAACGATCCCTTCGTCGTCAACGAGTGGCAGCGCAGCCAGGAAGCGGACAATATCACCATGATCCCGGACGGCAACGGCGATTTCAGCGAAGGCATGGGACTGCTGGTCGACAAGCGCGAGCTCGGCTTCGGCAAGCGCTCCTGGCGCTATTCGATGCTGGTGAAGGACGGCATCGTCGACAAGATCTTCATCGAGCCGGACAAGGAGGGCGATCCCTTCGAAGTGTCGGACGCCGACACCATGCTGCGCCATATTAATCCGGAAGCGAAGCCGATCGAGCCGGTGGTCATGTTCTCGAAACCCGGCTGCCCGTTCTGCGCACGCGCCAAGGCGGTGCTGAAGGCGCGCGGCATCGCCTTCACCGACATCCCGCAGGACCAGAAGATCACCACCAGCGTGCTGCGTGCCGTCTCGGGCGAGATGACCTGGCCGCAGGTCTTCGTCGGCGGCACGCGGATCGGCGGCGCCGATGCGGTCGAGGCGCATTTCGGGCAGTCCGGCGCGCCGGCGGGCGCCCAGGCCGCGTGATGGAGACCGGCGCCGCCATCGCCTGCGCCGCCATCGCGGCCGGGCTGCTGCTGGCCTGGGGCCTGCCGCGCTGGCGCCTGGGGCGGGCGCTGGCGCGTCCGCTCGACGCCGCCCAGCTGGGATTCATCGAGCGCAACGTGGTCCAGTACCGCGGCATGCCGGCGCCGCTGCGCGAGCAGCTGCAGGTCCTGGTCAAGCGCTTCCTGCACGAGAAGACCTTCGTCGGCTGCGCCGGGCTCGAGATCACCGAGGAGATGCGGGTGACGATCGCGGCCCAGGCCTGCCTGCTGCTGCTCAACCGCACTACCGAGGTGTACCCGGGCCTGCACGCGGTGCTGGTGTATCCGGGCGCCTTCCTGGTGCCGCGCAAGGAGGTCGATGCCGGCGGCGTGGTCACCGAGACGCGCCAGGACCTGCTGGGCGAATCCTGGGGCGACGGCCGCGTGATCCTGTCCTGGGACCACGTGCAGCGCGCCGGCCACCAGCCGGAAGGCGCGCAGAACGTGGTGCTGCACGAGTTCGCGCACCAGCTCGACAGCGAATCCGGCAGCACCAACGGTGCGCCCATCCTCGGCAGCACGGAAAGCTACCAGCGCTGGTCGGCGATCCTGTCGCGCGACTTCGAGCTGCTGCGCCGCGATACTTACTGGGGCTACCGCGACGTGCTCGATCCCTACGGCGCCAGCAGCCCGGCCGAATTCTTCGCGGTCGCCACCGAGAGCTTCTTCGAGCAGCCGCACGCGCTGGCGGCGCGCCATCCGGACCTGTACGCCGAATTCAGGCGTTATTTCCGCGTCGATCCGCGCGACTGGTTCCCGCAGCCGCTATGGCAGGAAGCGGAGCCGCAGGGCGTGGTCTACGGCCAGTGGCGCTGACTGCGCCAGGCTGCGTGCGTTTGCGCACAGAGCGCCGGCAGCCGCTCGCGCATGCTCTGCAGTAATAACGAATCCAGGAGGGTTGACCAATGTCCATGATCATTGCAGGGCACTTTCAGCTGCTGGAAGACATCGAGCAGGCGCGCCGCGCGCTGCTCGACGCCGGCTTCGCGGGCGAGCGTATCAGCGGTTTCTACCTGAGCCAGCCTGGCCAGCACGACCAGACCCCGATCGGCGGCGACCACATCCAGTCGCCGGGCGCCAAGGAAACGCCCTTAGGCGTGGTGGAGGGCGCCAGCGCTGGCGCGGTGATCGGCGCGGTGGCGGGCGCGGCCACGATCCCGTTCACCGGGCCGCTGGGGCCGGTGGTCGGCGGCCTGGTCGGCGCCCACGTCGGCTCGCTGTTCAGCTTTTCGAAGATGAAGGAAGCCGGCGAGCGTGAACAGGGCGGCGAGGCGCCGGCCGAGATCCGGCATGCCGGCATGCTGGTCGCGGTCGCTTTCGACGATCCCGGCATGGAGGCGCGGGCGGTGGACGTGCTGCGTGGCCTGGGTGCCACCCAGATCGAGCGCGCAAGGGGTAATATCGTGGATGGCGACTGGGCCGATTTCGAGCCGTGCAGCACCCCCGACATCATCCGCTGAGCATTTCCCGGACATTCCGCCGGGGCAGGGCTGTTGAGATTTGTCAACGCTGAGTACGGCAGCGCTTCTAGACTCGGTGTTTCCGCCGCGCTCACGGCGCGGCCTAACCGGCGAGGAGACGACAGACATGCACGAAGACAAAGCAGCTGCAAAAGTAGCCTTGGTAACGGGTGGAATGGGCGGGCTGGGCACGGCGATCTGCCGGCGCCTGCACGACGAGGGATTCCAGGTGGCGGCGACCTGGTCGCCGCACAACTCCGCGCCGGAAGCCTGGCTGGCGGCCCAGCGCGACGACGGCTACCGCTTCCAGGCCTACAAGGTCGACGTCACCGACTACGGCGACTGCGAGTGGATGATGCAGAAGCTCTTGTCCGAGATGGGCCGGCTGGACGTGCTGGTGAATAATGCCGGCATCACGCGCGACCGCAGCCTGCGCAAGATGAGCCTGGAGGATTGGCAGGCCGTGCTGCGCGCCAACCTCGACAGCGTATTCAACCTGAGCAAGCAGGCCATCGAACCGATGATGGCGCGGCGCTGGGGCCGCATCGTCAACATCTCCTCGGTCAACGGCCAACAGGGCGCCTTCGGCCAGACCAACTACGCCGCCGCCAAGGCCGGCATGCACGGCTTCACCAAGGCGCTGGCGCTGGAGATGGCGCGCCACGGCATCACCGTCAACACGGTGTCGCCCGGCTACCTGCGTACCCGCATGGTGGAGGCGGTGCCGCCGGATGTGATGAGCGGCAAGATCCTGCCGCAGATTCCGATGGGCCGCCTGGGCGAGCCGGACGAGGTGGCCGGCCTGGTGGCCTATCTGGTGTCCGAGGATGCCGGCTTCATGACGGGGTCGAATTTTGCCATCAACGGCGGCCAGCACATGTACTGATCGTCGGGATCGTCAGCGGGAGCGCTCGGCGCGCGTCTGGCAGGCGATACACAGGCGCGCTTCGGGCTTCGCCAGCAGGCGCGACTCGCCGATAGCCTGGCCGCACATTTCGCACAAGCCATAGCTGCCGTCTTCGAACTTGGCCAGCGCGTGGCGCAGCACCTGCATCTCGGCCGCATGGTGGCCCGCCGCTTCGCGCGAAAGGTCGTTCAGCAGGCGCACGGTGGCGCGGTCGAGCGGCGAACTTTCCACTTCCGAAACCGGCAGCTCGCCCTCGGCGGCCTGGGGCGGCGCCGCGCTCTCCAGCGCCCGCAGGCGCTGCTCCAGCATCGATTTCAGACGTGCGAGCAGGTCCAGGTCCGCGCCGCCGGACTGGACGCTTGGATTGACGCTCATGGAAGGGCCCTCCGATGGATGCTGCGCGAGAACCCAGTGTAGCGCAAACTTCGAGCGCCTAACAAAAACCCTGGGGCTTCTGTCAGACGCTCGCGGCCGGCGGCGCCTCGTGCACGGCAATGACGTCGAGCTGGGTCTTGAGCTGGTCGACCGCGGCCAGGATCGGCAACACCTGGCCGGTGCTGGCCGCCGCGGCCAGGCCCAGCAGGCGGGCGACCAGGGTGATGCCGTCGCCGATGCGGGTGATCTTGCGGATCTTGTCGGCGGCGTCCAGAGTGAGGGCGACCAGGTGCTGCTGGGACTGGCCGAGCGAGCCGACCACGCAGGCGGCGGCGTCGTCGTAGAGGCGGTTGGCGCGCTGGCGCAGCTCGATCTCGGCGTCGAGGAGGGTACGGGCCACGGCCTGCTCGGATTCCGGCACCTCGCCGTGGTGCTGTTCCTGGCTCTGGTGGATGTCGCGCATCACCCGCTCGTGGATGCTGTCGGCGCAGGCGGACAGCTTGTCGGCCAGTTCCTCGACCTGCTTCGCGGTGGACAGGGCCTCGGCCGGGGTCGGCGGCGCCTTGGGCGGGGTGGGCTTGTCGTTTGCCATGGGTTTCCTCGGGCTCGGGAATCAGGGGGAGTCGGACAGGGCGTCGCGCAGGGCGATCAGGTCGCGCCCATAGGCGGACAGCAGCGCGCGCACCTCCGGCGACGTCAGATTGTGCAGGTTCTCGCGCATCTTCTGGTGGCCTTGCGCCACCTTGGTCAGGCCCTGCATGGCCGCGTCGTAGCGCTTGTCGATCAGCTTGTATTCGTTGGCCTTGCTCATGTAGTGCACCTTGGCCAGGGTCACCAGCATGCGGTCCGAATTCCTGGTCGAGAACGGGATCTCGACGTCGAAGATGCCGAGGATGGTCTTCTTCTCGTTCTCGTTGGTCTTCGCGTACAGGCGGGTCAGGGCGATCATCGCGTCAAGCAATATCTGCACGTCGGCGTCGCCGTCGCGCACCATGGTCTCGACGCTGCGGTTCTGGTAGCCGGAGGCGATCGCCCGGGTCAGCAGGCGGGTCAGCCCGGTATAGGCGGCGATGTGGCGCTGCTGCAGGCCGGACTCGGCATTCGCCTTCAGGCCGTTGCCGAGGTCGTCGAGCTGGGGCGAGAGGTCATAGCGGGCATCGCCGGCCAGCAGGCTCAGGGTCTGCATATACAGCACCAGGCTCTTCTGGATGCTGATGTAGTCTTCGTAGACGGCCTTGCGGCGCGCATCGTTCTCTTTCGCGATGCGGTCGGCGGCCGGCGACAGGTAGGGCTGCTCGCGCTCGTAGGTGTCGCGGTAGCGCCTGGACAGCTCGGCATGGCCGCCGAGGCGGGCCGAAGCGTCGGCGAACTGCCGGACTTCAGCCAGGCTGACCTGGCCGCCGGGACCGGCACAGGCGGCCAGCGTGAGGCCGGCGGCAAGGACAAGCAGGTAACGCGTGAGAGTGCGACAGATGTCCATGGGTCCTTTCTAGCCGGCAAAAGGCCGCGCTCGAAAAACCCATTCTTTCAAAGTTGCCTGCTGGCTACCTTGCCTCGGATCAAGTCAGCGGACGAAAGCCTCACGCCAGCCCAGGCCCGCCACGGTATCGCCCTGCGGGATGTATTCGCAGCCTACCCAGCCTTCGTAGCCGAGCTGGTCCAACAGGCGGAACAGGAAGGGGTAGTTGATCTCGCCGGTGCCCGGTTCGTGGCGGCCCGGCACGTCGGCGATCTGGATGTGGCGGATCAGCGGCAGGCGCTCGCGCAAGGTATTGGCGAGTTCTCCCTCCATGCGCTGCATGTGGTAGACGTCATACTGCAGGAAGAGGTTGGGGGCGCCGCATTCCTCGATGATGGCGGCGGCCTGGCTGCTGTGCGTCAGGAAGTAGCCGGGCATGTCGCGATCGTTGATCGGCTCGATCAGGACCTCGATGCCGTGGCGCGCGCAGGCGTCGGCGGCGAAGCGCAGGTTGGCCACGAAGGTGGCGTGGGCGCGCGCCGGCGCCACGTTCGACGGCAGCTTGCCGGCCATGCAGTGCAGGCGCGGCACGCCGAGTTCGGTCGCATGGTCGAGGGCCTGCTCGACGCTGTCCTGGAATTCGCCGACCCGGCGCGGATCGCAGGCGAAGCCGCGCTCGCCCGCGGCCCAGTCGCCGGGTGGGAAATTGTGCAGGACCAGCTGCAGCTTGTAGCGCTGCAGGCGGGCCAGGATCTGTTCCGGCTCGAAGGCATAGGGGAACAGGAACTCGACCGCGTCGAAGCCCGCCGCGCGCGCCGCGGCGAAGCGTTCGAGGAAGCCGAGTTCGTTGAACATCAGGCTCAGGTTGGCGGCGAATTTTGGCATAAGATTAATTTTAGCTTATTGACGCCGGCGGCGCGGCGTCGGCCATCTTCGCCATCGGCGTGAACAGCCAGGCCGCCAGGGCCGCCACGCTCAGGCCCAGGCCGGCGCCGACGAACAGGCTCGCCAGGGTGACGGCGCTGGCCAGCCAGCCGGCGACCGCCGCGGCCAGCGGCGCCAGGCCCATGAAGACGAACATGAAGATGCTCATCATGCGTCCCAGCATGCTCGGCGCCACGCGCTGCTGGATCCAGGTGAACACGGCCACTTGCACATAGCCGCCCAGCACCCCGATCGCCGCGAGGATCAGCATGCCCTGCCAGCTCGCCGTGACCAGCCCCAGCGGCATCAGGAGGAAGCCGGCCAGGCCGTCGACCAGCAGCAGGGTCAGGCCGAGACTGCCCAGGCGGCGCCTGCCGAAGCTGCCGGACAGGGCCATGCCGGCCAGCGCGCCGGCGCCGTGGGCGCCCATCAGCAGGCCGAGGGCGGAGGCGCCGTGCAGGCGCTCGCTGGCCAGCAGCGGCATCGCCACCTGCATCACGCCGCCGGTCACGCAGGCGCACAGGCCCCAGTAGAAGAAGGCGGTGCGCAGGGTGGTGTCGCGCCATACGGTCGCCAGGCCGGCGCCGACCGCGCGCAGCACCGGCTCGCGTGCCTGCTGCGGCGCGCTTGCCGCCAGCGGCCTGACTTTCGCCAGGGTCCAGGCCGACAGCGCGAAGCTGAAGGCGTCGAAGCCGAAGGCCAGGCCGAGGCCGGCGGCAGCGCCGCCGCGAACGCCGGCGCTGCCGTCGCCGGCCAGCAGGAACAGCAGGCCGGCCAGCAGCGGCCCGGCCAGCATCGTTACCTGGCGCACCGCCATCATCATGCCGTTGGCCGCCTGCAGGTGCTGCGGCGCCACCGCCTGCGGCAGCATCGAGGTGCCGGCCGGGATACTGAAGGCCGAGGCGATGCTCAGGACCACGGCCAGCGCCGTCACCAGCGGCAAAGTCGCGCGGCCGCTCAGCACCAGGGCCGCAAGCAGGCCCAGCAGCACCGTGTTGACGTGCTTGGTCAGCATCAGCACCCGCTTGGGCGAATGGCGGTCGACCAGGGCGCCGCCGAACAGGATCAGGATGGCGCGCGGCACGCCCAGCACGGCCACCATCATGCCGAGCGCGAGCGGATCGTGGGTCAGCTGCAGCACCAGCCAGGGCAGGGCGATCATGGTGAACTGGTCGCCGAGGGCGGAAATCACGCCGCCGCTCATCAGCCAGGCGAAGTTGGGGTCGCGCAGCAGGGCGCCGCGCCGATGGTGTTGATCCTTGTTGTGCATGGCGTTCCGATTGAAGAAGGATTATTGGCCGCCGCCCGCCAGCTGGGCCAGCAAGGCCGAGGTCGCTTCCAGCTGGGTCCGCGACGGCGCGCCCAGCATGGCGCGGCTGATGTCGTCGACCACGGCGGTGGCATTGCTTACCATGTCGTTGCCGGTGGCCGTGATGATGGCGTAGCCGACGCGGGCGTCGCGCGGATCGCTCTGGCGGTCGACCAGGCCGATCTTTTCAAGAGGCAGCAGCGAGCGGGTCACGCCGGAAGCGGTCAGGCCCAGCTTCTCGGCCAGGTCGACGCGGCGCAGGCGTCCGCCGGGCGCGCGCTGCAGGTGCAGCAGCATCTGGTAGTCGGCAAAGCTGATGCCGAAGTGGCCGCCGAGGGCGCTGTCGAGGCGGCGCGAGAGGGTGGCCCAGGCGCGTCCCATGCGCAGGCAGAATTCGGTGGTGAGGGTGTCGCTCATGATGGTCCTCCAATATTTGAAAAGTACTTGACTACTCAAATATATAGAGTTTCGCAACGCTTGTAAAGTACTTGAGTGCTCAACTATCTTATCAGGGCGTAAAAAAACCGGGGCCGCGCAACAGGGAAGTTTGCGCGGCCCCGGTTTCTCAGGCCCTGAGGCGTCTGTCCGGCTTAGCGGCCACCGCCGCTGCGTGCATTGGCCGGACGCGGACCACGGCCGCCACCGCCGCCATTGCCACCGTTGCCGCGTGCGCCGCCGCCATTGCCGCCGCGGTTGGCGYCGGGCTGGCCGCCGTTACGCGGCGCGCCGCCTGCCGGTGCGCTGCCG
>NZ_JBFTMX010000031.1:0-61214 GCF_056397205.1 Massilia sp. 05N420 | reverse complement strand
TCATCGGCTTCGGCGATGCCACTCAGCCGTTGCGGCCGGTCATCCTTGCTCAAGGCCAGGAAACGGTGACGCCATCGAAAGCTGGTCGCGCTGGCCACGCCGATCTCGCGCGCCGAGCGGCGCACGCTGCGGGAATCGAGCATGCAGCCGAGGTAGTCGAGCCAGTGTGCCTTGTAGCGCAGCCGGGCCAGCGGCGTGCCGCTGAGGGCATTGAAGGTGCGATGGCAACTGAGGCAGCGGTAGCGCTGCAGTCCGTGCGCATGACCGTGGCGATAGGGTTTGTCGGCCTGGCAGTGCGGGCAGCAGAGTGGCATGCCGGGCTGCTCGACGATCTCGAGTACACGGTCGAGGCCGGCCGCCGATTGCAGCAGGTCGAGCAGGCGGTCGCGCTGGCGCCGCGTTAGAGAGGACAGGCGTTGCAGGAACTGTTCGAACTGCCGTGCTTGCATGGGGCCTCCGTCAACGGTTCAGGTCGACATTGGACCGCAGGCTTGCAGAAAAGATTCCACACTTGGCGCGAACAGCGCCAACCTATTCGGCGTCCCGCCTCACGATAGGATTCCTCGTTTGCGTCCACCCGCTCATCAGGGAATAGCCCACCGCCAGCAGGGTCGGTCCGATGAACAGGCCGACGAAGCCGAAGGCGATCACCCCGCCCAGCACGCCGAGTAAGGTCAGCAGGAAGGGCAGGCTCGAGCCGCGGCTGATCAGCATCGGCCGCACCACGTTGTCGACGCCGCTGATCCCGAAGAAGCCCCATACCAGCATGAAGATGCCCCAGCCGGTGCTGCCCTGGGCGAACAGCCAGATCGCCGCGCCGCCCCAGATGATGGGCGGGCCGACCGGAATCAAGGAGGACACGAACACCAGCACCGACAGCAGCAGCACCGCTGGCACGCCGGCGATGGCGAAGCCGATCGCCGCCACCAGGGCCTGGGCCAGGGCGGTGCCGAGCAGGCCGTACATGACGCCGCGCACGGTCTGGCTGACGGTCTCCGTCACCGACTCGGCTTCCTCGTTCATGATGCGCTTCATGGCGGCCGCGATCACGGCGTTCAGCGCCTCGCCGTCGCGGTAGAAGAAGAAGCTGACGAAGGCCGCCAGGGCCATCTGGACCACGCCCGCGCCCAGCACGATGCCGCCGGCCACCAGGTAGTGCCGGGCAGGTTCGGCCATGCGGCGCGCCAGTTCCATCATGCGGTCGCGGCTGGCCAGCAGCTCGCGCAAATAGATGTCGATCTGTTCGCCGAGCAGCGGGATCGCGCGGATCCAGGGCGGCGACTGCAGGTTGCCGCGACTGAGCTTGCGCAGCTCCTCGAGGGCGGCGGCGGCGTTGTCGGCCAGGTTGTAGGCGACCAGGGCCAGCGGAATCACGACCAGCAGGGTCAGCGTGAGCGTCATGGTCAGCGCCGCCAGGGTGCGGCGTCCGTGCATGCGCCGGCGCAGCCTCAGGTACAAAGGCCAGGACGAGATGACGACGGCGGCGGCGAACAGGATCGCGGCCAGGAAGGGCCTCAGGACATACAGGCAGCCGAGCGTGAGGAGGATGACGGCGGCAGCCCGGGTGGTGTTCTTTCCAGGCCGCTGGTCCATTTCCTTGGCTTAGCTAAGCAGCTGGCGGACGTCGTGGACGATCGAATCGGCGCTGCCGCCGTGGCGGATGAAGAGGCGCAGCCGGCCGTCGCGGTCGAACACATAGCTGCCGGCCATGTGGTCGATGGTGTAGCTGCCGGGGCTTGAACCCGGCACCTTCGAGTAGAACACCTTGAAGTCCTTGGCCGTCTTCGCGGTCTGTTCAAGGGTGCCGTACAGGCCCATGAAGCGCTTGTCGAAGGCCGGCACATAGCTGGCCAGCAGCTGCGGGGTATCGCGCTCGGGGTCGAGGGTGATGAACAGCACCTGCACCTGGTCGGCCTGCGGGCCCAGCTTCTGCATCACGCTGGCCATTTCCGCCATCGTGGTCGGGCACACGTCCGGGCACTGGGTGTAGCCGAAGAAGACGACCACGACCTTGCCCTTGTAGTCGGCCAGGGTGCGCGGCTTGCCGTTGAAGTCGGTCAGGCTGAAGCCCTTGGCGTAATCGAGGCCGGTGACGTCGGTGTTCTGGAAGCTGGCCTGCTTGCCCGGCAGCTTGTCGCAGGCGGCAAGGGAAAACGCCAGGGTGGCGGCGACAAGTGCGGACAGCAGTTTTTTCATGTCGAAGGAATCAGAAAGTCAGGTATTGCTTCACATAGTGGTCGACCAGCAGCGCGGCGAACAGCAGCGACAGGTAGATCACGGACCAGGCGAAGGCCTTGCGCGCGACCTGGTCGCTGTAGTGCTTGTGGACCAGCCACCCGTGGCGCAGGAACACGGCGTTCAGGCCGATGGCGGACAGCAGGTAGAGCCAGCCGCTCATGCCGACCGCGAACGGGAACAAGGTGCAGGCGGCCAGCGCGATCGAATACAGCCAGACCTGCTGGCCGGTGTACTTCATGCCATGGGTGACCGGCATCATCGGCAGGCCGGAACGGACGTAGTCGTCGCGGCGGTACATGGCCAGCGCCCAGAAGTGCGGCGGCGTCCAGACGAAGATGATCAGCACCAGCAGCCAGGCTTCCATCGGCACCGTGTTCGCCACCGCGGCCCAGCCCAGGGCCGGCGGCATCGCGCCGGACAGGCCGCCGATCACGATGTTCTGTGGCGTGTTGGGCTTGAGCAGGACGGTGTAGATCAGCGCATAGCCGACGAAGGTGACGAAGGTCAGCCACATTGTCAACGGATTGACCATCGTGTACAGGATGCCCATGCCGGCGCCGCCGAGGATGGCGGAGAAGAACAGGGTCTGGGTGGTCGACAGCTCGCCCATGGCGGTGGCGCGGCGCGCGGTGCGGGCCATGCGGGCGTCGACTTCGGCCTCGATCAGGCAGTTGACGGCGAAGGCGGCGCCGGCCAGCAGCCAGATGCCGAGCGTGGCCCAGAACAGCACGTGCCAGCCGGGGAAACCGTCGGTGGCGAGGAACATGCCGATCACGGCGCAGAAGACGGCCAGCTGGGTGACGCGAGGCTTGGTCAGCGCCCAGTATTGCGAGACGCGGCTGGGCGGTTTATGGGTTGCGGTTTGGGTAATCATGAGTGGCCCGCGGGCGCCGCCTCCGCTTCATGCCGGGGGGAGCGCACCAGGTCGAGTTGATACTGTACCTTGTAGTTTATCATGGTCACCAGCAAGACAAGGAGGGCCGCCCCTGCGTTGTGCAGCACAGCAATTGCAAGCGGGAAATTAAAAAACACGGTCGCGACCCCCGTCAGGACCTGCGCCAATAATACTAAAGCAATATTCCGGGCGGCGCCGTGCAGGCCCGGCAAACGCCAGGCGCGCCAGGCTGTGAGGCCCAGCACCAGCACCACGACGGCCGCGAAGTTGCGGTGCACCCAGTGGATGGCGGTCAGGGCCGAGAACGGCAGGTAATGGCCGGCGGCCGTTTTGCCCAGTTCCCTCCACAAGGTGAAGCCGTGTTGAAAGTCCATCTCTGGGACAATTTGTCCTTGGCAGAGTGGAAAGTCATTGCAGGCAAGCGTCGCATAATTGGTACTCACCCACCCGCCGAGTGCCAACTGGATGAGCACGACGGCGCCGGCCAGCCAGGCAAGCGGACGCAGGCGGCGCAGCGCATCGGCCATTTTCTGGGCGTCCGGCGGCGCCAGAACCGGCATCGGATGCAGCAGATTGTCCTCGCGTCCGCCCAGCCAGACGGCCAGGGCCAGCAGGGTCATGCCGAACAGCAGGTGCAGGGTCACGATCACCGGCTGCAGCTTCATGGTCACGGTCCAGGCGCCGAACGCGCCCTGCACGCACACCCAGAAAAACAGGAGCGTTGGCAGCCAGGGCGAATGCGAGCGCCCTTTCGAGCGCCGCCATTGCACCCACGAAGCCACCATCAGGCCGATGATCATGAGGCCGATGCCCATCGCCAGGAAGCGGTGGATCATCTCGATCCAGGCTTTCACCTTCGTCACCGGACCGGTCGGCATCAGGGCCTCGGCGGCGGCGATGTGGGCATGGGCCAGGAAGGGGTTGGCTTCGCCGTAGCAGCCCGGCCAGTCGGGGCAGCCGAGGCCCGAATCCGTCAGGCGGGTGAAGCCGCCGAACACGATCAGGTCGAAGGTGAAGAAGGCGATCACCCAGGCCAGCTTGCGGTAGCGGTTGCCGCCGGTCGCCATCCAGACGACGGACAGCGGCACGCTGGCGGCCAGGATGCCGGTCAGGGCCAGCAGTATGAAATTCGAGACTTCCATGATTCTTGCATCAGCCGACCGAAGAAGCCTTCAGCAGCTTGTTGATATCCTTGTACACTTTGCGCGGTTCCGGATCCTTCGGGAAGCGCATCATCAAATGGCCCAGCGGGTCGATCATGTAGATGTGATCGGTCACGCCGGTCCCCGGCTCGGCCGGCAGCCAGTTCGCCACGGCCTGGGCATCGGCGCGCAGCATGTGGGTGCCGTCGAATTCGCGGATCACGATGGTGTCGAGCGGCTCCTTGTCGTCGATCAGCCAGACGCGCTCGATGCGGTCCTGTTCCTTGCCCTGCATGAGGCGCAACTGGCGCATCGCGAACAGCTGCTTCCGGCAGGCCTCGCCACAGGCGCCGGGCGCCACCATCAGCATCACCCACTTGCCCTTGAACTGGTCCAGCGCCACCGGCTTGCCGTCCAGGGTGGTGGTCGCCATCGCCGGTATCGGGTGGGCGCGCTGGTCGATCAGGGTGCCGTAGTTGTTGCGCTTTTCCGGCTTGAGCACGTAAAAGGTGAAGTATGACGCGATCAACGGCGAAGCGCACACCAGCAGCACCAGCCAGAGCATCCAGCGGCCGCGCTTGCGTTGTTGGGGTTTAGCCGGCTTGTTTGGTTCCACGTCGAAATCCTGTAATCACAAAAAAGAGGAAAGCCATCGCCGCCAGCGCATACCACTGCACGGCATAGCCCTTGTGGCGGTCGATGTCCAGGCTGGGCATGGGCCAGTTGCGCGTCAGGCCGTCGCCCGGCGTGCCTGGCCCGGTCTGTTCGACCACGACCGGCAGCAGGTCCAGGCCGCTGGCGCGCGCCACGTCGGCCGGGTCCGTGTTCTGCACGATCGCGTTCGGCGCGAGCGGCGCCGCCGTCCCCAGCTGCATCACGCGGGCCAGCTGGCGCACCGCCCTGCCCTCGAGCGTGACCTGGCCCGCGGGCGTCGTATAGGGCGGCAGCTTGTCGTGCTCGGCCGTATTACGCGGCAGCCAACCGCGCGCGACCAGTACGGACTTGCTCGACCCCGCTATTTTAAACGGCATCAGCAAAACGAATCCGCTGCGGCCATCTTGCGGCCGGTTGTCGAGGAACACCGGCCAGTTGGGGACGAATTCCCCGGTAACAATGACACGGTGAAACTCCAAGGTGGCGGGATCGACGGCGCCGCCATCGAGCCTCAGCGGGGGCGCCGCCATGCCCTGTTCCAGTCTTGTCTGCAAGACGGTTTTCTCGGCCGCGCGGCGGGTTTGCCAGTTGCCCAGCACGATCCCCAGCACGACGAGGACGAGGGTGGCAAGGAAGGGAACGGTCCTGAAATGGAAGCGAAGTCGCATACAATGTCACTATTCCAACTCGGGGCCAGTCATGAAAATCGTCGTCGCCATCGCCTTCGTGCTCATCATCGCCAGCCTGGCCTCCGCACTGTTCTTCCTGATGCGCGACAAGGGCCGCAGCAACCGCACCGTGCAGGCGCTGGCGATGCGGGTGGGGCTGTCGATCACGCTGTTTCTGCTGGTGCTGTTTTCTTACAAGATGGGGTGGATTCAGCCGACGGGATTACGCTAGCCCATAAACGTCGTCCCCGCGAAGGCAGGGACCGAAGTCAGCTTGCGTTTCGATAGTTCATGCAGAACTTGGATCCCCGCCTGCGCGGGGACGACGATTCAAGGCTTGCGGGACTTCTTACAGCCAGTAGACGACCACGTACAAACCCAGCCACACCACGTCCACGAAGTGCCAGTACCACGCCGCCCCTTCGAAGCCAAAGTGGTGTTCCGGCGTGAAGTGGCCCTTCAGTACGCGGTACAGCACCACCGACAGCATGATCGCGCCCATGGTCACGTGGAAGCCGTGGAAGCCGGTCAGCATGAAGAAGGTCGAGCCGTAGATGCCCGAGCTGAGCTTCAGGTTCAGTTCGGTGTACGCGTGGTGGTATTCGTAGGCCTGGAAGCCCATGAAGACGGCGCCCAGCAGGATGGTGCAGAACAGCCAGAAGGCGGTCTTGCTGCGGTGGCCGGCGCGCAGGGCGTGGTGGGCGATGGTCAGGGTCACGCCCGAGCTCAGCAGCAGCGCGGTGTTGATGGTCGGGATCGGGAACGGGCCCATCGTGTTGAAGGACTCGACGGTGCCGGCCGGGCCGACGTTGCCCCAGTGGCCGGCGAAGTCGGGCCAGATGACCTTGTGGTCGAGGTCGGACAGCCAGGGCATGCTGATCGAACGCGCATAGAACAGTGCACCGAAGAAGGCGCCGAAGAACATGACTTCCGAGAAGATGAACCAGCTCATCGACCAGCGGTAGGAGCTGTCGATGCGGGCGCCGTACTTGCCCGATTCCGATTCGCCGATGGCGTCGCCGAACCAGAAATACAGTACCACGAGCATGGCCAGGATGCCGGCCGTGCAGACGCCGGGACCCCAGGACGTGCCGTTGACCCAGCCGGCGGYGCCCGCCATCGTGACGAGCATCGATAGGCCGCCAGCCATCGGCCACCGCGAGGGGCCAGGGACGAAATAGTACGGCGCATTTTGTGGCGAACTCATTCTCATCTCCTCAAACGAACTTTTTGATTTGTCGAATTCCTGCTTGCTGCTTGTTCCTTATTTCGCCACCACCATCCGCACCACGAACAACAGGATGCCGATGAAGATTGCCGCCCCGAGCAAGCCGCCGACGATCACGTGGATCGGGTTCAGGTTGGCGGCGTCGTGGTCATAATCCTTGCGCTTGCGGACCCCGAAGAAGGACCAGAACACGGCCTTCATGGTGGCGCCGAAGCTTGCTTTGCGTTCCTCATTCATTTTTTGCCACCGTGCCGCCGCCGATCTCGAAGAAGGTGTATGACAGCGTGATGTTCTTCACTTCGCGCGGCAGCGCCGGGTCGATGAAGAACACCACCGGCATCTGGCGCGCCTCGTTCGGGCCCAGCACCTGCTCCTTGAAGCAGAAGCACTCGACCTTCTTGAAGTGCGGCGTCGCCGACTGCGGCGCGTAGCTCGGGATGGCTTGCGCCTTCACGGTGCGCGCCTGGGTGTTTACGACCTCGTAGACCACGGTCGCCATCTCGCCCGGGTGCACGTCGATGCTGCGCTGGGTCGGACGGAAGCGCCACGGCCCCTGCGCATTGCCGTCCAGTTCGACGGTGACGGTGCGCGTCAGGTCGACCTGGGTGTTGGCCGGACGCTCCACCGTGCCGTCCTTCTGCGTCAGCACGTTGATGCCGAGGACTTCGCAGACCTGGCGGTAGATCGGCACCAGCGCATAGCCGAAGCCGAACATCATGCCGGCCACCACCACCAGCTTGGCGAAGGTGGTGCGGTTCAGGGCCAGGCGGCCGCGCTGTTCGGCTCGTGGTGCGTCGCTCATCTCAGCTCAGCCAGAGCCGCTTGACGAACAGCAGCACGAAGAAGAACAGCGCCAGCCCGCCTACCAGCCAGGCCGTGCGCAGGTTTTTCCTGCGCAGCCGGGCGGCACGCTCCTGGCTTGATTCAGCCGTCATCATCTCACTTCACCAGCGGCGGGTGCTCGAAGGTGTGGAAAGGCGCCGGGCTCGGCACCGTCCACTCCAGGCCTTCCGCGCCTTCCCAGGGCTTGGCTTCCGCCTTCTGGCCGCCGCGGATGGTCGGCAGCACCACGAAGAACAGGAAGTAGACCTGGCTCAGGCCGAAGCCGAAGGCGCCGATCGACACGATCTGGTTGAAGTCGGTGAACTGCACGGCGTAGTCGGCATAGCGGCGCGGCATGCCGGCCAGGCCCAGGAAGTGCATCGGGAAGAAGGTGATGTTGAAGGTGATCAGCGACAGCCAGAAGTGGGCCTTGCCGCGGCCTTCCGGATACATGTGGCCGGTCCATTTCGGGGCCCAGTAGTAGAAGCCGGCGAACAGGGCGAACAGCGAGCCGGCCACCAGCACGTAGTGGAAGTGGGCCACCACGTAATAGGTGTCCTGCACCTGGATGTCGATCGGGGTCACGGCCAGGATCAGGCCGGTGAAGCCGCCCATCGTGAACACGAAGATGAAGCCGACCGCGAACAGCATCGGCGTTTCGAAGGTCATCGAGCCCTTCCACATGGTGGCGACCCAGTTGAACACCTTCACGCCGGTCGGCACCGCGATCAGCATGGTGGCGTACATGAAGAACAGCTGCGAGGTCACCGGCATGCCGGTGGTGAACATGTGGTGGGCCCAGACGATGAAGGACAGGATCGCGATCGAAGCGGTCGCGTACACCATCGAGGCGTAGCCGAACAGCGGCTTGCGGGCGAAGGCCGGGATGATCTGCGAGACGATGCCGAAGGCCGGCAGGATCATGATGTAGACCTCGGGGTGGCCGAAGAACCAGAAGATGTGCTGGTACATGACCGGGTCGCCGCCGCCTGCCGCGTTGAAGAAGGAGGTGCCGAAATGGCGGTCGGTCAGGGTCATGGTGATGGCGCCCGCCAGCACCGGCATCACGGCGATCAGCAGGTAGGCGGTGATCAGCCAGGTCCAGCAGAACATCGGCATCTTCATCAGGGTCATGCCAGGCGCGCGCATGTTCAGGATGGTGACGATGATGTTGATGGAACCCATGATCGACGAGGCGCCCATGATGTGCAGGGCGAAAATCGCCATGTCCATGCCCGGGCCCATCTGGGTCGACAGCGGCGCGTACAGGGTCCAGCCGGCGGCGGTGGCGCCGCCCGGCACGAAGAACGAGGTCGCCAGCAGGATCGCGGCCGGCGGCAGCAGCCAGAACGAGAAGTTGTTCATGCGCGCGAACGCCATGTCGGAGGCGCCCACCTGCAGCGGGATCATCCAGTTGGCGAAGCCGACGAAGGCCGGCATGATCGCGCCGAACACCATCACGATGCCGTGCATGGTGGTCAGCTGGTTGAAGAACTCGGGACGGAAGAACTGCAGGCCCGGCTGGAACAGCTCGGTGCGGATCATCAGCGCCAGCACGCCGCCCGAGAGCAGCATGGTGAACGAGAACCACAGGTAGAGGGTGCCGATGTCCYTGTGGTTGGTGGCGAACAGCCAGCGGCGCAGGCCGGTCGGATGGTCGTGTGCGTGATCGTGCGCATGGTCGTGCGCGCTCCGGTCATCGTGATTGTGTGCGTGATCGATGGTGGAACTCATTTCAGGGTCTCCGATTCCAAGCGCTTATTTGCCGCGGGCGGCCAGGACTTCCGACGGCTGGACGATGTTCTCGCCGGCCTTGTTGGTCCAGTTATTACGGGTATAGGTGATCACGGACGCGATGTCGGTGTCGGACAGCTGCTTCCATGCCGGCATGGCGCTCGGATACTTGCCGCTGTGCTTACCGTTCAGCAGCACGTTGATCTGCTCGGCCTTCGGACCCAGCACGACCGGCGAACCGACCAGCGAGGCGAAGGCGTTCGGCACACCCTGGCCGCTGGCCTGGTGGCAGGCCACGCAGTTGGCGGCGTAGATCTTCTCGCCCTTGGTCTTCAGTTCGTCGATGGTCCAGACCTTGTTCGGATCGTCGGCCAGGGCCGCCATTTCCTTCTTCTTGGTGTTGACCCAGGCGGTGTAGTCCTCGCTTGATACGACTTTCACGACGATCGGCATGAAGGCGTGTTCCTTGCCGCACAGCTCGACGCAGTTGCCGCGGTAGGTGCCGATCTTCTCGGCCTTGAACCAGGTGTCGCGCACGAAGCCCGGGATCGCGTCCTGCTTGACGGCGAAGGCCGGAATCGTCCAGGAGTGGATGACGTCGTTGGCGGTCAGCACCAGGCGCACCTTCTTGTTGACCGGCACCACCATCTCGTTGTCGACTTCGAGCAGGTAGGTCTCGGTGCGCGCTGTGGTCGGCGCCACGCCCGGCTCGCCGACGGCGCTGCGCGGGGTCGACAGGTTCGACAGGAAGCCGATGCCCTCGCCCTCGCCCTTCAGGTAGTCATAGCCCCACTTCCACTGCATGCCGGTGACCTTGATGGTCAGGTCCGGATTCGAGGTGTCCTTCATGGCGACGACCGCGTGGGTGGCGGGCAGCGCCATGCCGATCACGATCAGGAAGGGCACCACCGTCCATGCGATCTCGACGGCGGTCGATTCGTGGAAGGTGGCCGGTTTGTGGCCCAGGGATTTGCGGTGCTTGAACACCGAATAGAACATGACGCCGAACACGCCGATGAAGATGATCAGGCAGACGATCATCATCCAGTTGTGCAGGCTGTAGATATAGTCGCCGATGCCCGTTACGGCAGGCTGCATGTTGAGCTGGTGCTCGACCGGCCGCCCGATGACCTCGGGCTCGGCCCACGCCAGGGCCGGCATGCCGGCTCCTACCGCGAGACCGGACATCGCCGCTTTTAATCGCTTTGCATAAGTCATGTTGTCCCCAACCACCCAAAAAAATTGAATTTTCTTAAAGAGGCCGGCACTCCATGAACGAACTGCCGCCGCTCCGAAATCCTTCCTGCAAACTTCGACCATCAGGGACTACGCGACCTCGATGAACGCTTTTGCTCGGGCCCCGGACCGCAAAACGCGGTTTCCGAAGCCTTTGGTGTTGCTGCAACCAGTTCGACTACACGCTGTTTTTGCTGAAGTTTTTAGCGTGATGACTGCTTAAGTCGAAAAAAGTGTCATTGATTATACTGAAATCGCTAATTTTTATTCAAGGAAAATTACCTCAACCGCATGATGATGCATGATGCACTGCGGCAATTTCTCGCGCTGACTGCGGACGCGGCGCTTACTGGCGTGGCTGGAAACGCACGATCGCCTCGCCCGCCGCCGTGACTTTCGGCGCCGGCCGGAAGGCGTGGCCGTAGATGATCTCGAAGGTCAGGCCCAGTTTGCCGTCCGGACGGCGCTGGCTTTCCAGGGCATCCAGCATGCGCTGCCAGGCCGCGCGCCCGACCAGGCCGCGGCGGCGCGTGGCCAGCGGATTGCCGCCGAAGGCGCGCACGTCAAGCAGCAGGGCCTGCGCGCTGTCGTAGGTGACCGTGATCTGCTCCATGTCCATGACCGGCGTGGTGAAGCCCGCCTCCACCAGCTGGTCGCCGAAATCGTGCATGTCGACGAAGGGCAAGGTGTGCGGGGTTTCGTCCATCGCCGTAAAGGCGTTGCGCAGCTCGAGGAAGGTATCCGGGCCGAAGTTCGAGAACATCAGCAGGCCGTCCACGCGCAGCACGCGCCGCCATTCCGCGAACACGCGGTCCGGCTGCGGATGCCAGTGCAGCGCCAGGTTCGACCATACGAGGTCGACCGAGTTCGGACCAAGAGGCAGCTGGCCGAAGTCGGCGCAAACGAGATCGATGCCGCTCTTGGCCGGCAGCAAACGGCTGAGGAGGGAGCGCGGCGCCTGGCCGGCCCCGGCGGCGGCACGCAGCGTCGCCGGCACCGCGTCCACGCCCAGCACTTGGGCAGCGGGATAGGCTTTCTGCAGCGCGGCGAGATCGGCGCCGGTGCCGCAGCCGGCATCCAGCACCTGCTGCGGAGAATTCTTCACGAGCGACAGGCGCTCGAACATGCGTCCGGCGATTTCGCGGCGCAGAAAATCCGAGGGCGCCACGCGGGCGGGGTCGGCAAACAGCTGCTTGATGCGCGCCGGGTCGATCGGCGCACTCATCTTGGAGGGGGATTGGGGCGAAGCCATGGGTCAACTGCGGTCAAATTGGGACATGGCGGCAGTGTACATGATGGGGCCTGAACCGTTTGGCGACAGGCTCCTTATGCTCCGACACCCGCTGCCCCCGCTCCGCCGCTGGCCACGCGCCATGCTGGATCTGCTGCTGCCCTCGCAGTGCGCCCTGTGCGGAGGCGGCTGCGACGACGTCGTCTGCGCACCCTGTCGGGAACATTTTTGCCAACCGGCAAAAAATCGCTGCGCCCGCTGCGGCAATCCGTTAGTTACCCCGTCGTTCCCGCGCCCTACCCCGTCGTCCCCGCGCCCTACCCCGTCGTCCCCGCGAAGGCGGGGACCTCAGTTCCGCGAGCATAACGACAACAAAGAAAGCACCTGCCCCACCTGCCAGACCTACCCACCCCACTACGACGCCACCATCTTCGCCATCGACTACACCCCACCCCTGGACCACCTGGTCCTGCAACTGAAATTCAGCGCCCGCCTGCCGCTGGCCCCCTGGTTCGCCCGCATGCTGAGGGACGCCGTGCTGGCCCGCCCCGGGCACCCATTGCCCGACCTGCTGTGTCCAGTACCGCTGGGCCCAAACCGACTGGTCGAGCGCGGCTTCAACCAGGCCCTCGAAATCGCGCGGCCGCTGGCCGCCTCGCTGGGCGTGGCCCTGCAGCCGGCGCTGGCCTCACGCCGGGTCGATACGCGCGCCCAGTCCGGCGTCTCGCCGCACGAGCGCGCCGACAACATCCGCGATGCCTTCGTCATCGAAGACCCGGACCTGGCGGACGGCCGCCACGTCGGCATCGTCGACGACGTCATGACCAGCGGCAGCACGCTGGACGAGCTGGCGGCCACCTTCAAGCGCTTCGGCGCCGCGCGCGTGACCAATCTCGTGTTCGCGCGCACGCCGCCGCGCGCCTGAGGCGGCGGCGGTTGACACGGCGCGCGGACAGCTCAGGGCCCGGGATGCGGATTGTCGGGCAGCGAAGGCAGCGCGCTCAGGTACTCGTAGACGGCGCGCAAGTCGTGCGTGGTCATCTTGCCGACCGTCGGCCAGGGCATCACCTGCAGGATCTGGCCTGCCGGATCGTGGGGATTGTGGCCGGTGCGCAAGGTCTGCACGAATTCGTCGCGCGTCAGGCCCGCCGGGCGCCCCTTGCTGTCCGGCGTCAGGTTGGCGGCGGTGATGGTCGGACCGAACATGCGGCCGCCCGACATATATTGCTCGGCATTGATGCGCTCAGGCTGGCCCTGGAAGGGATCGCCGCCGGGGGAATAGCTGGGGTGGGTGTGGCAATCGACGCAGCCCATTGTGTTGACGATATAGCTGCCCTGCCAGACCATGCCGCGCGACTTGCCCTTCAGGTTCAGGATGACGCCGGCCGGCACGATTTCCCGGCCGCGCTGGACGCGGCCGTCGTTGTCGTCCAGTGTGGGGCTGGCAGCGCTGGCGCTGGCATTGGCGTTGGCATTACCGTTGCCGGGGCCGGCGCCGGCAAGCAGCGGCAGGGCAGCGGCCGAAGCCAGGACGATGGCCGCCCAGCGATGGCGGCGGGAAAAACCGGATCCGTTCATAGTTGCTCCTCGTGTCGAAGTACACCGTTGGGCCGAAAACGAATCCACTCAGTATAGGCAGAGCCTGTCAATACGCCAGGCGAATTCTGCCCATCGATCCTGATAGGACGACTTTGCAACAGCGATGCCGTTCTGCGCTATGCTCCCGCTTTCAAGGCATCCTGCCGTCGCCTTCAAGGAGAAGAATTTGTTTCACGTAGTACTGGTCGAACCCGAAATCCCACCGAACACCGGCAACGTCATTCGCCTGTGCGCCAACACCGGCGCCCAGCTGCACCTGATCGAGCCGCTGGGCTTCCCGCTGGACGACGCCAAGATGCGCCGCGCCGGCCTCGATTACCACGACTACGCGACCATGAAGGTGCACAAGAACTGGGACGCCTTCCTGGCGGACGCACAGCCGGACACCAGCCGCATGTTCGCCATGACCACCCACGGCTCTTCTCCCTTCGGCGACGCTGCCTTCAGGCCCGGCGACGTGTTCGTGTTCGGCGCCGAGTCGCGCGGCCTCGATCCGGCCCTGCGCGAATCCTTCCCGCCGGCCCAGCGCATCCGCCTGCCGATGATGCCGGGGAACCGCAGCCTGAACCTGTCGAACACGGTGGCGGTGGTGGTCTACGAAGCCTGGCGCCAGAACGGCTACGCGGGCGGCGCCTGAGTTGCTCGCCGGGCTGGTAAATCTGCCAGCTATGCCGGCCGCGGGCCAGCGTCTAGGATGAGGGCCTTTCCATCTCATCCATTTTCCGCAATGTCCAAACTTCTTGCCCTCCTGCTGCTGGCCGCATCGGGCGCCGCCGGCGCCGCGGCCAGCGCCGCTGCCGGCGCCGCTGACCCCTTCGTCTTCTCGAACGACCCCGGGCCCTGGCCGGTCGGCGTGCAGGTCAAGTCGCAGTACGACTACAGCCGCGTCTACCGCCCCTCCTTCGACATGGTGACCGGCCAGCTTGAAACCCATGAGCGCGCGCGGCCGATCCAGGCTATCACCTGGTATCCGGCCGGCGCCAGGGGCAAGCCGCTCACCTGGCGCGACTACATGGCGACCAAGGCGACCGAAGATACACCCTGGCTCTCCGCCGCCGAGGTGCAGGCCRCGACCGAGACCACCATCGCCGGCAACACCGCCGGCCTGGCGCCCGCCGCGGCGAAACGCACGCTGGCGCAGCCGATGTGGGCCAGCAAGGATGCGCCCGCCGCCGCCGGCAAATTCCCGGTCGTCATCTACGCACCCAGCTTCAGCGCCTCGGCAACCGAAAACGTCGACCTGTGCGAATACCTGGCCAGCCACGGCTACATCGTGATCGCAAGCAGTTCGATGGGGGCGCGCACCAGGGCCATGACGAGCGACCTCGAGGGCCTGGAGGCGCAGGCCGCCGACATCGCCTTCCTGATCGGCCAGGCCAGCCGGATGCCGCAGGCCGACGTGTCGCGCATCGCCGTGGCCGGTTACAGCTGGGGCGGGCTGGCGAACGTGCTGGCGGCGGCCCGCGACGACCGTATCCGCGCCCTGGTGAGCCTGGACGGTTCGGTACGCTACTGGCCCGAGTTCGTCGACGGCGGCAAGGACGCGGCCAAGTATGCGACGCCGGCGCGGCTGGCGGTGCCGATGCTGTTCGTGGCCCGTGAGCGCGACTCGCTCGAAACCCTGGCGAAGAAAAAGAAGAAGCTCGACTTCAACCTGTTGAACCAGATGGCCTATGCCGACATGACCGTCGTGACGATGCATCCGATGGCGCATGCGGACTTCGCGTCGGACGGCCTGCGCTTCGTGAACGACAAGCGCTTCGGCGAGTACTCCCGCGACGAAGTCTCGATGGCGCACAGCTGGACCGCGCGCTACGTCGAACGCTTCCTCGACGCCTACCTGAAGAACGACGCGAAGGCAATGGCCTTCCTCGACAAGCAGCCCTCGGCCAACCAGGCGCCCGCGCACATGATGTCGGTGGAGCGCCGCAAGGGCGCGGGCACGGCGCCGACGCTGGAAGCCTTCGTGCGCGCCCTGCAGACCGGCGGCTACGAGCATGCGCAGGAGGTCTACGACAGGATGCGTGCTTCCAGCCCGGAGTTCAGCCTGGAACCGGTCTGGCTGAACGTGTACGGCTACCAGCTGCTGCGCAGCGGGCGCGTGAAGGAGTCGGTGCCGATCTTCCGCCTGGGGACGAAGCTGGCGCCGGACTGGGGCGGCATCGCCGACAGCCTGGCCGAAGCCTACGAGGCGGCCGGCGAGCACCAGCTGGCGATCGACGAATACCGCCGTGCACTGTCGCTCGATCCGTCGATCGGCCACTCCATCGAACGCCTGAAGGCGCTGGAAACGGGAGCGCCGGCGAAGGCCGCCGGCGGCTGAATCCTGGCTGCCGGGCTTATCCGCCGAACTGGCGGATCTTGGCCACCAGCCTGGTGGTCGAGCGGTCGTGCGCGAAGTCGATCGCGACCGCCTTGCCGCCCTGGGCGATGACTTCCTTCCCTTCCGGGATCTCGGTCATGACGTAGTCGCCGCCCTTGGCGTAGATGTCGGGGCGGGCTTCCTGCACCACCTCGAGGGCGGTGTCTTCGTCGAACTCGACCACCAGGCTGACCGATTCCAGCGCGGCCAGCACGGCCATGCGGTCGGCCATGGTGTTGAGCGGGCGGTCGTCGCCCTTGCCGAGGCGTTTCACGGAGGCGTCGGTGTTGAYGGCGACCACTAGCGAGGCACCCAGTTCGCGGGCCTGGGCCAGGTAGGTGACGTGGCCGCGGTGCAGGATGTCGAAGACGCCGTTGGTCAGCACGACGGGTTTGGGCAGGGCGGCGACGCGCTGCTGGAGGGCGGCGCGGGTGGTGAGTTTTTGTTCGAAGGTGGGCATGGGAACTTGGATCCCCGCCTTCGCGGGGACGACGGTCTTGAGTTGGCGGGTACTAAGCGATGCGCAAGTTTATCTTAGTTCGCGCCTTCTGCCGGTTCTTCCTCGATCATCATCGAGAGCTCGGCCTTCGCGGCCCCGGCGTCGCCGCCCGGTGCGCGGCGTTCGCCCGAGAGCTTGATCTGCAGGCGCAGGCCGTTGGCCGAGTCGGCGTTGCGGATCGCTTCGTCGTAGCCGATGTAGCCGGCGTTGTAGAGCTCGTACAGCGCCTGGTCGAAGGTGCACATGCCCAGTTCGCGCGACTTGTGCATGATTTCCTTGATGCCGTGGAAGTTCCCCTTCAGGATCATCTCGCTGATGGTCGGGGTGTTCAGCAGGATCTCGATGGCCGCCTTGCGGCCCTTGCCGTCCTCGGTACGGATCAGGCGCTGGGAGACGATGGCGCGCAGGTTCGCGGACAGGTCCATCAGCAGCTGCGGCCTTCTCTCTTCCGGGAAGAAGTTGATGATCCGGTCCATGGTCTGGTTGGCGTTGTTCGCGTGCAGCGTGCCGAGGCAGAGGTGGCCGGTTTCGGCGAAGGCGATCGCGTGTTCCATGGTCTCGGTGTCGCGGATCTCGCCGATCAGGATCACGTCCGGCGCCTGGCGCAGCGTGTTCTTCAGTGCGTTGTGCCAGGAGTGGGTGTCGACGCCGACCTCGCGGTGGGTGACCAGGCAGTTCTTGTTCTTGTGGACGTACTCGACCGGGTCCTCGACCGTGATGATGTGGCCGGCCGAGTTGGCGTTGCGGTAGTCGATCATGGCCGCCAGCGTGGTCGACTTGCCGGAGCCGGTGCCGCCGACGACCAGCACCAGGCCGCGCTTGGTCATCACGACGTCCTTCAGCACATCCGGCAGGTCGAGCTTTTCGAAGGTCGGAATCTCGGAGGCGATCGTGCGCACCACCATGCCCACGCTCTGCTGCTGCACGAAGACGTTGACGCGGAAGCGGCACACGTTCGGCAGCGAGATCGCGAAGTTGCACTCCATCTCGGCCTCGAACTCGGCGCGCTGGCGCTCGTTCATCAGCGACAGGGCCAGGGCGCGTGTCACCTCGCCGGTCAGGCGCTGGCTGCTGAGCGGCTTCATGGCGCCCTGGTGCTTCATGCTGGGAGGAAAGTCGGCGGAGATGAAGAGATCGGATCCGCCCTGCTGCTGCATGACGGTCAGCAGCTTGTGCATATACGCCTGGGCTTCCGCCGGGCCGAAGGTGGAGGACATGGTGGCCTTTTTATTAACAGCGGGCAACATCGCCCGGAGCGGCCCATTATATCGACAGGTTTCCCGCTAAAATAGTGTTCACCTACTTAACAAGCGGCAACCGTTGTAATCCTGAAGCTCATGACCCTGACCGAACTCAAATACATCGTTGCCGTCGCGCGCGCCAGGCATTTCGGCCACGCCGCCGAGGCCTGTTTCGTTGCACAGCCGACCCTGTCCGTCGCCATCAAGAAGCTCGAGGACGAACTGGGCGTGACGCTGTTCGAACGCGGCGGCTCCGAAGTCTCGGTGACGCCGCTGGGCGCCCAGATCGTGGCCCAGGCCGAGCGCGTACTGGAACAGACCGCCGCCATCAAGGAACTGGCCAAGCAGAACAAGGATCCGCTGTCGGGCCCGCTGCGCCTGGGCGTGATCTATACCATCGGCCCCTACCTGCTGCCGCCGCTGGTGAAGAACCTGATCGACAAGGTGCCGCAGATGCCGCTGGTGCTGCAGGAGAATTTCACGGTCAAGCTGCTCGACCTGCTGCGCCAGGGCGAACTCGACGCCGCCATCATGGCCCTGCCGCTGCCGGAACACGGCATGGCGGTGCAGCCGCTCTACGACGAACCCTTCGTGGTCGCGATGCCGAAGAATCACCCCTGGGCCACGCGCAAGGACATCTCCGCCGAAGACCTCAAGAGCGAGACCATGCTGCTGCTGGGCGCCGGCCACTGCTTCCGCGACCAGGTGCTGGAAGTCTGCCCGGAGATGGCCAAGTTTTCCTCGCCCAGCACCGGCAACGGCATGCAGCGCACCTTCGAAGGCTCGTCGCTGGAGACGATCCGCCACATGGTCGCCAGCGGCATCGGCCTGACCGTGCTGCCGCGCGCCTCGGTGCCGGACATGAAGGACCCGAACGGCATGCTGACCTTCGTACCCTTCCAGGATCCGGCGCCGTCGCGCCGCGTGGTGATCGTCTGGCGCAAGAGCTTCACGCGCCGCGCCGCGATCGACGCCGTGGTCAATGCCGTTGCCGAATGCGGCTTGCCGGGCGTGGAGATGGTCACGTTCCAGGACGCGGCCTGAGACGCGGCTGAACGGCCGGCACCGCAATGACGGCAGCGGCGGCCGCCGGCTCGGGATGAAAGCCGGGCAGCTGGCAGGCGCCCGGCGCGGCCGGCTGGCGCGCCAGGATGTTTTCCAGCAGTTCCGTGCTGCGGCGCGGCGCGGCGGCGCCCACGGTGCAGCGCACCGGCTCCCAGGTCACGCCGGTCAGCCGGAATTCCATCGTCTGCACCTGATAGCCGTGTCCGCCCTGTTCGACGGCCACCACGACGATGTCGCCATTCACGGCGCCGAGCGCGAAGCGGCGCTGGGGCAGGCCGCCCCCCGGCACGTCGCCGGCATTGAAGCGGTCGCCGCGGTCGGCGATCCCGCCCTCCTCGCCCAGGCCCACGCCCAGCAGGGCCTGGATGCCGGCCGGCAGCTCGCGCAGCGACTGCGCCTCGGTCCAGTCGGCCGCGCCGCGATCCGCATCCCCCGGTCCCGCGCCGGCGCCCGCCCTGGCAGCCGCATCGGCCAGCGCACAACAGCCGAGCCCGATTCCTGCCGCCACCACGATACTTGCGAGCTGCATCTCGTCCCCCCTTTTTTATTGTCGAAAGCCGGCATCGTAGCCCGCTCGAGCCCGTCATACCTTGTGCATAGTCGATCGTGCGCCATGAACAGGCTAAAATCCTGATCTTGCAAATTTTCAATTCAGAATCCGCGATGAACAAGCTGGCGCTCTACTTCCGCCTGATCCGTGCAGACAAGCCGATCGGCATCCTGCTGCTCCTGTGGCCGACCCTGTGGGCCTTGTGGATGGCATCCGGCGGGCGGCCCGACCCGATGGTGGTCGTCATCTTCGTGCTCGGCACGGCCCTGATGCGCTCCAGCGGCTGCGCGATCAACGATTACGCCGACCGCGACTTCGACCGCCACGTCAAGCGCACCGTCGACCGCCCGCTGACCAGCGGCCGCATCAAGGGCTGGGAAGCGCTGATGGTCGCGCTGGTGCTGGCGATCCTGTCCTTCCTGCTGATCCTGCCGCTGAATACGCTCACCAAGCAGCTCTCGGTGATCGCCGTGATCGTGGCCGGCAGCTACCCCTACTTCAAGCGCTTCTTCGCCATTCCCCAGGCCTACCTGGGCATCGCCTTCGGCTTCGGCATCCCGATGGCCTTCGCCGCCGTGCAGGACAGCGTGCCGGCGGTGGCCTGGTGGCTGCTGGTGGCGAACGTGTTCTGGGCCGTGGCCTACGACACCGAGTACGCCATGGTCGACCGCGACGACGACCTCAGGATCGGCATCCGCACCTCCGCGATCACCTTCGGCAAATACGATGTAGTCGCCGTCATGCTGTGCTATGCGGCGGCGCTGGGCATCGACCTGGTGTGCGGCTGGATGCTTGGCCTGCGCTGGTGGTTCGTGGGCGGCGTGCTGGTGGCGGCCGCGATGGCGCTGTATCACTACACCCTGATCCGCGGACGCGACCGCATGCGCTGCTTCGCCGCCTTCCGCCACAACAACTGGCTGGGCGCCGCACTGTTCGCCGGCGTCGCGCTGGATTATGCTTTAGGTTAATATTGACACTAATACACACCCACTTTCGACGAGGTTCACCATGATGGAAAAAATCCCGACCCAGACCGGCGCACGCGACCAGCTGCTGTCCGACCTGAAGACCGTCATCCATGACGCCGAAGCCTGGCTGCGCCACAGCGGCTCGCTGACCGGCGAAGAGCTGAAGGCGGCCAAGGCCAAGTTCGAACGCACCCTCGTCAAGGCCAAGGACGACATCATCCGCCTCGAAGAAGTCGTGGTCGAGAAGACCAAGGTCGCCGCCAAGGCCACCGACGAGTACGTCCAGGAAAACCCCTGGAAGTCGGTCGGCATCGCCGGCGCCGTCGGCGTCGTGATCGGCATGCTGATCGCCCGTAAGTAATCGGACTGACCCCGTGGCGATCCTGGCGGCGGCAAGCCGTATAACCGCGACCCTGGTGGCCATGGTCGGCACGCGGCTGGAGCTGGCCGCCGTCGAATTCCAGGAAGACGCGCGCCGCCTGCTCGGCTACCTCGCGTGGGCGCTGCTGGCGGTGTTCCTGGCGGCCGGCAGCTTCATGCTGGTGGCGCTGTTCGTGATCCTGCTGTTCTGGGACTCCTACCGCCTGCAGGCGGTGGCCGGCATGGCCGTCCTGCTTGGCGCCGCTGCCTTCCTGATCGTGTCAAACGTACGCGCCAGGCTGAACGCCCAGACGCCCCTGTTCGCGGCCACGCTGGCCGAACTGCGCAAGGACGTCGAGTACGTGCGCCACACGGCCCACGCGCACGCGGAGGCCGCCAATGAATAAACCCTCCCTCGCCGCGCGCCGCGCGGAACTCGTCGAACGCTGCGCCGAGCAGCGTACCGGCCTGGCCTACGAACTACAGTCGCTGCGGCCGTCGAATGTGCTCGACCATCCGCTTGCCGGCTATGTGGCCGGCCACAAGAAACTGGTGCTGGGCGCCCTCGGCGCCGGGCTGGGCATGGCGCTGCTGCGCCGCAAGCGCCTGCTGGCGCTGGCCGCATCCGGCACCTCGGCCTGGCGCCTGGCCCAGGGCGCGCTGGCGATGGTGGCGCGGCTGCGCCGGTAAACACCGTACGCAAGCCCACAGTGAATCGCAGAAACTACATTTGGTGTTGTGTCTAGTTTCAATCGGAACTCGTCGAAATACCTGTCGTGTTAGTGTTTGACTACCGAACACTCCTGCGAGGAAAACATGTCCAACGTCGTCGTTCGCCTGGCCGCAGCCGCTGCGGCGCTGTCTCTTGCCCATGTTGCCGTCGCTGCCGACCTGAGCCACAAGGATGAGAAATACATGATCAAGACCGCGCATGGATTGATCTCCGAAGTTGCGCTGGGTGAAATGGCCCAGAAGAATGCCGCCGATGAGCGCGTCAAGCAGTTTGGCAAGCGCATGATCGACGACCACGGCAAGGAGCTGGCGAAGCTGAAGCAACTGGCCAGCCAGAAGAAGGTGACCTTGCACGACGACATGGATCATGGCCAGAAGAAGGAATTCGACAAGCTAGGCAAGCTGAGCGGCAAGGATTTCGACAAGGAATACGTGAAATACGAGGCCAAGGATCACAAGGAAGACGTCGAAGACCAGGGCAAGGAAATGAAGGCGACGTCGGACCCCGACCTGAAGAAATTCGCGACTGCCTCCTACGATACCGTGTCCAGGCACAAGGAAAGCATCGACGAGCTCCACCGCACACTGGGCGGAAAATGACAAGCCATGGCGCCGCAGTCTATACCCCGACGGCGAAAGCCCTGCACTGGACGATCGTCCTGCTGGTCACGATCCAGTTCGTGACGGCGCTGGCGATGCCGGATATCGGCCCGCACACGCAGCCCGATACCTGGATCGGCCTGCATTTTTCGATCGGTGTGCTGATACTTGTCGTGATGGCGGCGCGCCTGGTCCACCGTCTGATGTACCCGGTGCCGCTGGAAGCCTCACAGGCGCCAGCGTGGGAACGTGTGGTCGCCCTGTTGATACATCGGCTGTTTTATCTGATCCTGCTGACCGGTCCCTTGCTCGGCTGGGCATCGGCTTCTGCGCATCGCCTGACGGTAAGCCTGTTCGGATTGATCACGCTACCGTCGATTGCCGCACCGAAAGCACGCTGGGCGCTCACTGCGGGTGACGTGCATGCCACCGCCATGTGGGTTTTGCTGGCCCTGGTAGCCATGCATGCCGCGGCAGCGCTCTATCACCATGTCGTCCGCCACGATGCTACCTTGCGGCGCATGTTGCCGGTCGAATAAGGGTTAGCCGGCGCATCGCGCAAGGTCCGCGATCGGGTCGATTCCATCCCGACGTGATAGTTTGTGATTTTTTCAATCAGGCAACCTGTTATGCTGGACAGACCGGCGACCCGTCCACCGGCGGACGGTCGCAACAAGCGTGTCTTCTAACCCAGCGCCAAGGCATGTCGTGAACACCCATCAGTCAATCAGCAAGTCGGACCTGGCTCTCGCTCGCGAAACCGGCTTTTCGGAATGTGCGATTGCGCTTCGTCGCGCACTCACCACCACGCCAGTCGGATGGCTGCTCGCCGTATGGTTCTGCTGGGGCCGCGTTCCCATCCATTCCATCGCCTTGTGGCTGGGGTGTGCTGCCGCGGTATGGGCTGGCAGTCTGGCGGTCTTGCAGCATATGATCGTCGTCGGCTCCAGTCTGGCGCGGCATGGCAACCGGCTTCGCTGGATCGCCGGGCTGGACGGCTTTGGCTGGGGTCTGCTTACCTGGTTCTTGATCGGGTATGACCCCACGCTCGACGCTACGCTGATGGCGCTGTTGTGCGGCGTCACGTCGATCAATGCACAGGTGTATGGCACCTATGTGGTGGCCTATTTCGGACAGATCGGCATCCTGTGGAGCATGGCGGTATTCGGGTTATTGCTGCTTACCAGCAGCCAAGGTGCGCTCGATTACGTTGCCGGCCTGAGCGTTTTCATCGCCCTCACCGCCTACTACACGCGCGCGATCTCACAACGCTTGATCGAAGGAATTCGCTTGCAGCACGCTAATGCCTCGCTGGCGTCGCAACTGCGCACGGCGCTCCACAAGGTCGAACTCGACGCGGCGACCGACGCGCTGACAGGGCAAGGAAACCGCCGGGCACTCGATGAAGAACTCAAGCGCCAGCTCGAGCGGCGCGCTGCCTCCGGCATAGCTTTTTCCATCCTGATGCTCGACATCGACTTCTTCAAGAATATCAACGATGAATTCGGCCACATGGTTGGCGACGATGTCCTGCGTGCTTTCGCGCAGAGGCTACGCGAATTCCTGCGTTCGGACGATTTCTGTGCGCGCTTTGGCGGCGAGGAGTTCGTCGTCGTTCTGCCGGACACGCCCTTGGCCGCAGCGCTGGAAATCGGAGAACGTATCTGTAGAGGTATTGCACATGCTCCCCTGTTGACCAAGCCGAGAGTGCAGGCAACGGTGTCGATTGGCGTAGCAACAATGGAGCCAGGACAGAACATCTGTGAACTGTTTGCCGCGGCGGATGCTGCCGTCTACCTAGCCAAGAACGGGGGGCGCAACCAGGTGCGCTCCCACATGCACATGCCGGTACAAGTCGACGGCATATGAAGCCGGCCGCTTTTACTGGACCAGGTGGCCGTCCAGCGTGTAGCTGATGCGGGCGTTGTYGGACCAGGCCTTGTCGCCCAGTTTTGCCGGATGCTTGTCCTTCGCCGACTGCACCAGGCGGCGCCCGCCGTCCTCGATCGTCACGCTATCGTAAGCGCCCTTCGGCGCCGCGCAGGCCAGGCGCAGGTCGCCCATGCGCTGGACGCCGTCCGGCAGTCCGGGCGAGCGCACCTGCACCAGCGGGTGGTTGAATTCGCCTTTCGGGAAATTGCGGTTCACGACCACCATGGCGCCGTCGTCCTCGGCCAGGGTGCCGCGTGTCAGCGAGAAGGTGGTGTTGGACGCCATCGGCAAGGGAAGGCGGTGATCCGCGCCGACGATCTCGACCTGGTTGCCGCCCTGCGCGGCATCCACTTTCGGCAGGCGGAAGCTCATCGTGGCGCCCGGCGCCTGTTCGGCCGCGCGCTTTTCGAACACGCTCCGGGCCTTTTCCAGCAGGCTGAAACGCCATGCCATCGGCTTCGCTTCATCCGAATCGGTCTTATGCCCCACATTGATTGAATCGTTGGCGTGGACGCTGCCGGCGAGGACCAGCAGGACCAGGAAAGAAGGGACGCGCATGAAAATAGCCCGGTTGCTTAGTAGATACTGAACATTAGCACGCCAGTATCCCCACCCCCGGGCGGTACGACGAACGGGCGATTTCGTGCGATGGCCGGTGCTAGCCCGGATTAATCGGGCGGCCTGCCCTCGTGCATGATCTTTTTCAGCTGCGTGCGCAATTCGGGCGTATCCGCATGCTTGTGCACGGCAACCGCATGCTGGGCAGCGGCTTCGAGGAGCTCATCTTCACGGTCGGACGCGATCGTGATGCTGCAATTCATTTCGCTCGGAAACTCACGACAATCGATATATTTACGCGTCATGGCGCTCTCCTGGCTTGAGGTATTCAAGCGAAGTATAGGCCGCCCTGCACGGACATCAAGCGGAGAAGCCGCTTATCCCCTGCCCAGCTCCTCGCCCAGCTCGCGCCCGCGCGCCGCCGCCGCCTTCATGGCATCGACGATGGCCTGCTTCACGCCGGACGCTTCCATGCTGGTGATGGCCGCGTAAGTCGTGCCGCCCTTCGAGGTGACGCGCTGGCGCAGCACGTCGGCCGGCTCGCTGGACTGCGCCGCCAGCTGGGCTGCCCCGCTAAAGGTTGCCATCGCCAGCTCCCGGCCCTGCTCGGCGGACAGTCCCATCTCGACGGCCGCCTGCTGCATCGCCTCGAGGAAGAAGAAGACATAGGCCGGACCGCTGCCCGACACCGCCGTCACCGGATCGATCAGCTCTTCCGACTCCAGCCACACGGTCTTGCCGACCGCACGCAGGATGCTGTCGGCGGCCGCCTTTTGCGCCTCGCTGACGCCGGCCATCGCCACCATCCCGGTGATGCCCTGGCCGATCAGGGCCGGCGTGTTCGGCATGGTGCGCACGATGGCGCCATAGCCGCCCAGCCAGCGCGACAGATCCGTGCCGCGGATGCCGGCCGCGATCGACAGCACCAGCGGGCGCGCATCCAGTTGCGACTGCAGGCGCAGCGCCACGTCGCGCATCTGCTGCGGCTTCACGGCCAGCACGATCACCTCGCTCGCTGCGACTTCGGCGGCGATCTCGGGCGCGGTCGTCACGCCGTACTGGGCGCGCAGCCTGTCCAGCGCTTCCGGGCTGGGGTCGACCACGTGGATATCCGAGGCCTGCGCCACCTTGCCGGCCAGGCCGGCGATGAGGGCGGTGGCCATATTGCCGCCGCCGATGAAACTGATCTTCATACGATTCCTTGGAAACTTACTCGTAATGGCGTGCGCCGAAGATGGCACTGCCCACGCGCACGATAGTCGCGCCTTCCATCACCGCCGCGCGCATGTCGCCGGACATGCCCATCGACAGGGTGTCCAGCCGGATGCCGGACTTGACGATGGCCTGGGCCAGCTCGCGCAGGCGCGCAAAGGGTTCCCGCTGCAGCGCCGGGTCTTCCTGAGGTTCGGGAATCGCCATCAGGCCGCGCAGGCGCAGGTTCGGCAACGCGGCGACTGCCTGCGCCAGTGCCGGCAGTTCTTCCGGCGCCACACCGCTCTTGCTGGCTTCGCCGCTGATGTTCACCTGCAGGCAGATGTTCAACGGCCCAAGTTCGGGAGGGCGCTGCTCGGACAGGCGCTGGGCGATCTTCAGGCGTTCGACCGTGTGCACCCAGGAGAAATTGGCGGCGATCGGGCGCGTCTTGTTCGACTGGATCGGACCGATGAAATGCCATTCCAGCGACGTATCCGGTAGCGCTTTTGCGACAGCCGCGATCTTGTCGATGCCTTCCTGCAGGTAGTTCTCGCCGAAAGCGCGCTGGCCGCAGGCGGCCGCTTCGAGCACGGCTTCCGCAGGGAAGGTCTTGGATACGGCCAGCAGCTGGACCGTCGAACGCGGCCTGTTTGCGGCCCGGCAGGCGGTCTCGATTGTCGCTTCGACAGCTTGCAAGTTCCCGGCGATTGTGGACATAATGGTTTTCTACAGGAAATATTTTTCGGTCTAAGCAAAGCGGCATAACGTCGTTCCCGCGAAGGCGGGAACCCAGGTTTGCATGAGTATCGTCGACGCAAACAGAACTTGGATCCCCGCCTTCGCGGGGACGACGACGATGCAGCACAAGGATTATATCTAAATGGACATCTCTGAACTCCTCGCCTTCTCGGTCAAGAACAAGGCCTCGGACCTGCACCTGTCGGCCGGCCTGCCGCCGATGATCCGCGTGCACGGCGACGTCCGCCGCATCAACCTGCCGCCGCTGGAGCACAAGGACGTGCACGGCATGATCTATGACATCATGAACGACGGCCAGCGCAAGCAGTACGAAGAGATGCTGGAGTGCGATTTCTCGTTCGCGATTCCCGGCCTGGCGCGCTTCCGCGTCAACGCCTACAACCAGGAACGCGGCGCGGCGGCCGTGATGCGTACGATTCCGTCCAAGATCCTGAGCCTGGAAGAACTGAACGCGCCGCGGATCTTCGCCGAGCTGGCCCTGAAACCGCGCGGCCTGGTGCTGGTGACCGGCCCGACCGGCTCCGGCAAATCGACCACGCTGGCGGCGATGGTCAACCACCTGAACGAGAACGAGTACGGCCACATCCTCACCATCGAGGACCCGATCGAGTTCGTCCACGATTCCAAGAAGTGCCTGATCAACCAGCGCGAAGTCGGCCCGCACACGCTGTCCTTCAACAACGCGCTGCGCTCGGCGCTGCGCGAAGACCCGGACGCGATCCTGGTCGGCGAGCTGCGCGACCTCGAGACCATCCGTCTGGCGCTGTCGGCCGCCGAAACCGGCCACCTGGTGTTCGGCACCCTGCACACCTCGTCGGCGGCCAAGACCATCGACCGTATCGTCGACGTCTTCCCGGCCGAAGAAAAGGAGATGGTGCGCGCGATGCTGTCGGAATCGCTGCAGGCCGTGATCTCGCAGACCCTCCTCAAGACCAAGGACGGTGCCGGCCGCGTGGCCGCGCACGAGATCATGATCGGCACCCCGGCGATCCGCAACCTGATCCGCGAAGCCAAGATCGCGCAGATGTATTCGGCGATCCAGACCGGCTCCAACGTCGGCATGCAGACCCTCGACCAGAACCTGACCGACCTGGTGCGCCGCAACGTGATCTCGTCCGCCGCCGCCCGCGCCGCGGCCAAGATCCCGGAAAACTTCCCGGGCTAAGGAACAGACATGGAACGCGACCAGGCCTCCAAATTCATGTTCGACCTGCTGCGCCTGATGGTCGGCAAGGGCGGCTCCGACCTCTTCATCACGGCCGGCTTCCCGCCCGCGATCAAGATCGACGGCAGGATGACGCCGGTCTCGAACCAGGCCCTGAACGGCAGCCACACGGCCGACCTGGCGCGCGCCATCATGAACGACAAGCAGGCCGCCGGCTTCGAACTGTCGAAAGAAGCGAACTTCGCGATCAGCCCCGGCGACCTGGGGCGCTTCCGCGTTTCCGCCTTCATGCAGATGGGCTGCGTGGGCATGGTGCTGCGCGTGATCACGACGACGATTCCAAAATTCGAGGACCTCGAACTGCCGGGGGTGCTGAAGGACGTGATCATGGCCAAGCGCGGCCTGGTGATCATGGTCGGCGCCACCGGTTCCGGCAAGTCGACGACGATGGCGGCGATGGTCGGCTACCGCAACGAGAACAGCTACGGCCACATCATCACCATCGAAGACCCGGTCGAATTCGTCCACCCGCACCGCAACTGCGTGATCACCCAGCGCGAAGTGGGCGTCGACACCGACAGCTTCGAGGCCGCGCTGAAGAACTCGCTGCGCCAGGCGCCGGACGTGATCCAGATCGGCGAGATCCGCGACCGCGAAACGATGGAACACGCGATCGCCTTCGCCGAAACCGGCCACCTCTGCCTGGCCACCCTGCACGCCAATAGCGCCAACCAGGCGCTGGACCGCATCATCAACTTCTTCCCGGAAGAGCGCCGCCAGCAATTATTGATGGATTTGTCGCTGAACCTGAAGGGCCTGATCTCGCAGCGCCTGATCCCGAAGAAGGAAGCCAAGGGCCGCGTGGTCGCGATCGAAATCATGCTGAACTCGCCGCTCATCTCCGACCTGATCTTCAAGGGCGAAGTCCACGAGATCAAGGAGATCATGAAGAAGTCGCGGGAACTCGGCATGCAGACCTTCGACCAGGCCCTGTTCGATCTCTACGAGGCGGACAAGATCAGCTACGAGGATGCGCTGCGCAACGCGGACTCCGTCAACGACCTGCGCCTGAACATCAAGCTCAACAGCAAACACGCGAAGAACCGCGATTTGTCGGCGGGGACGGAGCATCTCGGCATCGTCTGAAGTGGCCGGCTGGCGACGCGCACAAAGAATGTATCTATGAAAACGCGCCAGCGCGTTCCATAATGTCATACACGTAGGCCAATCGATCATCCCGGGAGACGATCATGTGGCATCAGGTGTATGACCCCTTGGGCAACGCCGTCCTGTCGACCTTGGCGGCAGCCATCCCCGTCGCCGTGATGCTCGCGGCGCTCGCGTTCTTCCACATCAAGGCGCATATCGCCGCCCTGCTTGGCCTCGCCAGCGCACTGCTGGTGGCAATTTTCGCGTATGCAATGCCGCCGCCGACGGCGATATCGGCCGCCCTGTATGGCGCCGCCAACGGCCTGCTGCCGATCGGCTGGATCATCCTGAACGTGATCTTCCTGTACCAGCTCACCGAGCGTAAGGGCTACTTCAAGATTCTGCAGGAATCGATTACCGGTATCACCACCGACCGCCGCCTGCAATTGCTGCTGGTGGCGTTTTCCTTCGGCGCCTTCTTCGAGGGCGCCGGCGGCTTCGGCACGCCGGTGGCCGTGACCGGCGCCATGCTGATCGGCCTGGGCTTTGCGCCGCTGGCCGCCTCCGGCCTGTCCCTGATCGCCAACACGGCGCCGGTGGCTTTCGGCGCGCTCGGCTCTCCGCTGATCGCGCTGGCCGGCGTCACCGGCCTCGATCTCCTGCAACTGTCGGGCATGGTCGGCCGGCAACTGCCCTTCTTTTCGGTGCTGGTGCCGTTCTGGCTGATCTGGGCTTTCTGCGGCTTTGCCGGCATGGCCGCGATCTGGCCGGCGGCCCTGGTGGCGGGCGTGACCTTTGCCGTCCCGCAATACCTGATCTCGAACTTTCACGGCCCGTGGCTGGTCGACGTCGGCGGTTCGCTCATGTCGATGCTGTGCTTGACGCTATTCCTGAAAGTGTGGAAGCCGGCGACGCTCTGGCATGACGCCGCAGGCAAACTCAAGTCCAGTACGGAAACCGCTACCCAAGCCTATGAAGGCGCTGGTACCGGTGCTGGAGCTGGAGCTGGCGCCGGTGCAGGCATGGGAGCCTACGCCGGTACAGGGGCAGGTGCAGGCGGCGGCGCCTATGCCGGCGCCGATCCCGATTCCGATACGAACGGCACCGGCGGCGGCGGTGCAACGGGTCGCGCGCCGCTGGTCCACAACCATCCACGCTCGGCCGTGCTGAGGGCCTGGCTGCCCTGGTTGATCCTGTCGGTGCTGGTGTTCCTGTGGGGCATACCCGAGTGGAAGAAGCTGCTCGACGGTATCTCGGTCTTCAAGTACGAGTGGCCGGCGCTGCACAAGGTGGTGCAGAAGATGCCGCCGGTGGCCAGCAAGCCGACTGCGGAGGCCGCCGTGTACACGCTCAACTGGCTGTCCGCCACCGGCTCCGGCATCCTGGCCGCCGCCATCATTTCCGGCCTGGTGATGGGCTACAGGGTGCGCGAACTGTTCGCCGTCTACTGGGCCACGCTCAAGCTGATGCGCTTCTCGCTGCTGACCATCGCCGCCATGCTGGCGCTCGGCTATACCACCCGCTATTGCGGCCTCGACTCGACCCTCGGTCTGGCCTTCGCCAACACCGGCGTGCTGTATCCCTTCTTCGGCACCCTGCTCGGCTGGCTGGGCGTCGCGCTGACCGGTTCGGACACCGCCTCCAACGTGCTGTTCGGCGGCCTGCAGAAGACTTCGGCAACCCAGCTCGGCCTGAACCCGGTCCTGATGGCGGCGGCCAATTCCTCAGGGGGTGTGATGGGCAAGATGATCGATGCCCAGTCCATCGTGGTGGCTTCCACGGCAACCAAGTGGTACGGTCACGAGGGCGAGATCCTGCGCTACGTGTTCTTCCACTCGATCGCACTGGCCTGCCTGGTCGGCGTGCTGGTGACACTGCAGGCCTATGTTTATCCGTTCACTGCGCTGGTCAGGTAATATCCTCTGATCAACACTGACTACAGGAGTCCTTCGTGAATGTCTTCGATTTCCAGGCCACCTCACTCGACGGCAAGCCGGTCGACCTCGCCCAGTACCGCGGCAAGGTCCTCCTGATCGTCAACACCGCCAGCAAATGCGGCTTCACCCCGCAGTACCAGGGACTCGAGACCGTGTACCGCGAACTGCACGGCCGCGGCCTGGAAGTGCTGGGCTTTCCCTGCAACCAGTTCGGTTCGCAGGAACCGGGTTCGGAAGAAGAGATCGGCGCCTTCTGCGAAAAGAACTATGGCGTGAGCTTCCCGATGTTCGCCAAGGTCGACGTCAACGGCGACAATGCGCATCCTTTGTTCAAGCACCTGAAGGGCGAAGCGCCGGGCGTGCTGGGCACCGAAGGCATCAAGTGGAACTTCACCAAGTTCCTGATCGGGCGCGACGGCAAGGTGGCCAAGCGCTATGCGCCGCAGACCAAGCCGGAGGAGATTGCGGGGGAGATCGAGAAGCTGCTGGAGCGGTGAGCCGCGCCCGGCATATGCTTACAAGGGGTCGCCCAGGATATCCGTCAGGTACAGATAAAACCCGCCGGCATCTTGGCGCACCGTCCCCTGCCAGTGCGAGGCCGGATTCTGCCCGCACAGCCATTCACGCTTCCCGGCCGGCATCGCCTTGAAGCGGACCGGGAAACCGTCGCTCCTTCCTGCGCTCCGGCCTGATATCGAACTGATTTTCGCGGTAAGGCTGGAGGAGCTGGAGTCGCAACTCGACAGCGCGATGCCGCCCCATACCGACACTTCCCTGCCCACGTAACGCGAAGCGAACCTGGCCAGATAATCGGAGTCGACGTAGCGATACTGTCCGGCGACCGACGCCAGATCGCAGGCTTCGCCAATACGGTCGAGCTGTGCCGCGCGCTCGGCCATTCTCTCGATCACACAACGCGTCATTGCGCCCTCCCCATCGGACAGCGCATTGGCGCAGGCATTGCGGTCGCGCAGCCAGAACTTCTGGGTCTGCCGCAACAGGGTGCGTTGCGGTGCCGGACATTGCGCCAGGCGTCGAAGGAAAACCTCGGCAATGCCGCGGTCCGATGACATGAGTTCCGGGCTGCCACAGATTGCCTTTTCCACGTTGCCCAGCCTCGGCGCCCTGCAGTCGATCGATGCGCAGAGCGCGTTCGCGCCGATGCCAGCGCTGAGCAGCATCGCAAGCTTGATCCAGAACGTCGTTGTCATTTGAGGAAGCGCCTTACTTTCGTCTCCAGCAACCGGACCAGCTCCGGCTGCATGTATTCGTAGTCGTCAGGGACAGCGGCACGTCGGCATCCGCGCCCAGGCCGGCCGAATCCGTTTCGACCTCGGGCCAGATCGAGAACACATGCTCGGCGGTCGGGCTGCGCAGGCGGTTCTGGGTGCAGATGAAGAGTGCGCGGTGCATGGGCCTGATGATGGCACGGAAGGCTGCGCGCAAAACTATCGAATCGTCACGTGTCACGCTCAGTCGATGACTTCAGCCTGATCGTCGCGCCATCCGGCAGCGTGTCGATTTGCCGCGCGACGTCGCCGGCAAAGCGGATGACGTCCTCGAGCGGCGCGGTCGCCAGGTTGTCACCGCCATATTCGCCTCCCAGCACACCGGGAATCCTGAGGCAGTAGGTGCGTCCCAGGGGCAGCGCGCCCACCTTCAGGCAGGCCTGGTCCACCAGGGCCGACATGTGCCAGTCGCGCAGGAACGCCTGGTCGACGCACACGCGTTCGAGTTCCGAGCGGTCCGCCGCGACGATCCGGCAATAGCAGTCCTCCAGACAGATGCGCCAATAGCGTCCCTGCGTGTCGCGCACGATCAGGCTGCCGAAGTCGTTGTCGAGCACGACCTCCTCCGGATCGATGCCGGTCCAGGCCCAGCCGTCCCGGATCGCCTCGATCACGTTCACAACTTCGGCGTCAAGCGGATCGCCTGCCCGCCACCCGGCGCCAGTTTCAGCTGCAGGGTGTCCTTCGCCGTCACCGTTTTCGTCTCGGTCACCRGGTCGAAACGATGCTCGTTGCGGTAATCGGCCGCATCGCCGTCGCGATAGATTTCGGCCACATACTGCTTGCCCGGGTCGAGGAAGGACAACGGGAAGGACAGCGTGCGCGCCTGGCCGTCGGTGACGGCGCCGACGTACCAGTCGTCCGATTTGCGGTCCTTGCGCGCGATGCTGGCGTATTCGCCGACCGCACCGTTGATCACTTTGGTCTCGGCCCAGTCGGTCGGCACGTCGCGGATGAACTTGAAGGCGGCCGGATATCTGGCGTAGTTCTCCGGCAGGTCGGCCGCCATCACGATCGGCGAATAGATGACGACGAAGTTGGCGAGCTGCTTGGCCTGGGTCGAGTTGAACACCTTGCCGTCCGCGCCCAGCAGGCTGAGGATGCCCGGCGTGTAGTCCATCGGACCGCTCAGCATGCGGGTGAAGACCAGCTTGGCCTCGTGGTCGACCGCGTTCGGCGGATTGCCCCAGGCGTTGTATTCGACGCCGCGTGCGCCTTCGCGCGAGATCCAGTTCGGCCAGGTGCGGCGCAGGCCGGTGTCCTTCACCGGTTCGTGGGTGTCGACGGCGATCCTGTAGCGCGCGGCATCAAGCACCGCTTTCTGGAAGTGGCGCACGCCTTCCTGCGAATCGTAATGGCCGAAGTGGATCTTGCCGTCCGGGCCCTGGAACTGCATGCTGCCGGCTTCGTGCACATAGCCGGACTTCACGCTGTCCACGCCCAGCTTCGCATACAGCCGGTACGCCGCGTCCATCTGCTTTTCGTAGGCCGGCAGGTTGCCGCCGGTCTCGTGGTGGCCGATCAGGCGCACGCCCTTCTGCTTCGCATAGGCGGCCAGCGCGGGCAGGTCGAAGTCGGGATAGGACTCGGTGAAGCTGAAGTCGGCGCCGCCGTGTCCCCAGTCGCTTTCCCAGCCGCGGTTCCAGCCTTCGACCAGCACGCCGCGGAAGCCGTTCTGTGCGGCGAAGTCGATGTATTTCTTGACGTTGGCCGTGTTGGCGCCATGCTTCGGTCCCGCGTTCCAGGTCGTGTGCTGCAGGTGCATGCTCCACCAGACGCCGACGAACTTCGACGGGTGTACCCAGGACACGTCGCCCAGTTTATTCGGTTCGTTCAGGTTCAGCTCGAGGTCGGACATGTAGAGGCCGGCCGCGTCGTCGGCGATGCGCAGCGTGCGCCACGGGGTCGTGAAGGCGCCATGCCGGACCACCGCCGGGCCGGTGCTCGACGGCGCCAGCTGGGCGCGCAGCTTCTGTCCTTCGACCTTGCGCACCCACATCGAGGCGTAATCGACCAGCGCCGCCTCGTGCAGGGCGAGGTGGGTGCCGTCCGCCAGGCGCATGGTCAGCGGGGTGTTGGCGGTGCCGATTTCCGCCAGCGGCGCCTTCTGGATCTGTTCTTCGAGGCCCGGCAGCTCGCCGGCCGGGATCCACCAGGCGGTAGCCGGCTGGGCGACCGCGAATTCGGTCAGCTCGTCGAGGATCTCGGTGTCGCGCAGCTGCGGCTGGTCCGGGAATTCGTAGCGGAAGCCGACGCCGTCGTCGTAGATGCGGAATACGATCGCCAGCGCGCGCTTGGCACGGTTCTTCTGCTCGACCTCGACGCGCAGCTCACGGTAGTGGTTGCGCACGAAGCGGCGCTCGCCCCAGGGCTGCTCCCAGGTGTCGTCATGCTCGCTGACCTGCTTTGCGCGCAGGCTGAAGCCGCCCTCCAGCTTCGGTGCATTGGCCAGGTTGAAGCCCAGGCGCGACGGGCCGATGATCTCCTTGCCGCGGCGCTTGATGTCGTAACCCAGCTTGCCCATGCCGTCGATCCGGACGTCGACGCTGAGCACGTCGCCCGGCGAAGCCGCGCTGGCCACCACGGCCTGCGCCCAGGCGGACTGGCCGGCCAGGCTGAGGGCGGCCGCCAGGGCCGTGGCGAACAAACGGAAATCCGGCTTGAAACGGGGACGAACGCGCATCGCTGACACCTCCACAAAAGAGATGTAATTTTACTACAGCCGAGTTCGGATTCAGGCGACGTTCAGGCCCATCGCCCTTACCAGTTCGGCCGCCTGGCGCGGCGAGATGGTGGCGCCGGCGAACTGCTTGGCGTTCGAGAGCTTCAGCCCGCCGAGGTCGGCCTCGCGCAAATCCGCATGGTCGAAGCGCGTGTCCTTGATGTGGGCATCGCGCAGGCTGCCGCCTTCGAACACGGCTTCGCGGAAGTCGCAACCGGACAGGTCGGCGTCGGCAAAATCCAGGCCCGTGAGCCTGGCCTTGCGGAAGGACATGCGGCGCAGGTCGGCGCCGATCAGCAGACTATCCTCGAAGGACAGGCCGAGCTGGCCGACTTCCTCGAAGCTGGCGCCGGTCAGCTTGCAGCCGCGGTAACTGCAGGAGGCCAGCTTGGCGCGGCGCCAGCTGGTGTTGTTCAGGTCGCAGGCTTCGAAGCGCGCGTCGACCAGGTCGGCGGCCTCGAAATCGGCATGGCCGCCGCGGCAGCGCCGCCAGCGCGTGCGCGCCAGGTTGGCAGCAAAGAAGGAGGTCTCGGCCACGGCGCAGTTGGCAAAGCCGCAGTCCTGCAGGTTCAGGCGCGACAGGTCGGCCTGCTGGAAATCGCATTCTTCGAATACCAGCAGCGCTTCCTGTGCGAGCAGTTCTTCGATGCGGTCGCGGCCGATGGTTTCGCCGCTGATGGTAATGGTTTGTTTCGACATGCTTGATGATGTTTGAAGCGGCGCTCTAGCGGGTCTCGACCAGCGCCGAGGCGTGGATGGTGCAGCCGCGGTGCACGTTCTCGAGGAAGCGGATCGCCTCCCCCTGYCGCGCCGTGGCCGGCAGCATGCGGCCCAGCGATTCGTCGTCGTTCAACTGGTCGATGCCGTAGGCGATCGCGCGCGAGACGTCGCGGGCCTCGCGGCCGTCGCTGTTGTAGAGCGCATCGTAGACGCCGATTTCTTCCCACAACGCGACGTAGCCGGGGCCGATCGAGTCCTGGAACGCGACCGAGGGCGCCGCATCCTCGTCCTGCGAGATCAACCGGAACACGAAACTCATGGCACCTCCGCCTTGCATAATTCGGGGCGCCGATCCTATCACGGCCTCGCGTTTCGCGTCGGACCGTCGGCAATCATCGCCACCGAACCCAGCGCCTGCAGCTCGGCCTTGGGCGATGCCGTGGTGGTGAGCATGAATTCCATCTTGCGGCGCGCGCCCGGCGGCGCCCAGGTCGACGACACGGTGCGCATCTTGATCTTGTCCGCGCTCAGTTCGTCCCGGCTGGGGCCGCGCTTCGCCACCATCGGCTTGGGCGCATCGGCGACGATGTCGAGGAAGCCCTTCTCGATCGCGGCGGCGTTCGCACGGTGCGCGTGCAGCAGGCACAGGTTCTTCCCGGCCGGCAGGGCCAGCACGTAATTCCCCAGCTTGCCCTTGTACGGCACCGGCCAGGCGTCGCCGTCCATCCCGGCCAGGAACGGCTTGGCGTCTTCCGTCGGCAGCTTCGGCACCTTGTCGCGCAGCAGGCGGGCACGGAACTCGTCGAGGTCGCCGAAATGGCGCACGCACAGCTCGACGTAGAGGTTCAGGAAGCCGTCGGCGCCTTCGTCGGCGCCGGCGGCCTTCTTCTTGGCGGGCTTGGGCGCCGGCTTGGCGGCGTGATGGGCAGCAGGCTTGTGCGCCTGCCCTTCCCCCGCCAGGGCCGCCATCGGCAAGACCAGCAGCAAAGCTGCGAAGATCCTCATCGGCCCGGCGCCCCGGCCAGGGCGCGGTCGACCAGTTCGATCCAGTGCGTGACCGGCGTCTGCGTTCCCGACTGCAGGTGGGTGATGCAGCCGATGTTCGCGGACACGATTTCCTTTGCCCCGGTGGCTTCCAGGTTGGCGACCTTGCGGTCGCGCAGCGCATGCGCGATCTCCGGATGCAGCACCGAATAGGTGCCGGCCGAACCGCAGCACAGGTGGCTGTCCGCGCACAGCACCACGTCGACGCCGGCGGCGCGCAGCACGCCCTCGACCTTGCCGCGGATCTGCTGGCCRTGCTGCAGGGTGCAGGGCGGGTGGAAGGCGATGCGTTCATTGATGCTGCCGGCCAGGCGGGCGCCGATCTCGCCTTCGAAATCCTGCATGACTTCGGACAGGTCCTTCGTCATCGCGCTGATGCGCGCCGCCTTCCCGGCATACTGCGGATCCTGGGCCAGCAGGTGGCCGTATTCCTTGACGGTGACGCCGCAGCCGGAGGCCGTCATCACGATGGCCTCGACCTTGCCGCCGTCGACGTAGGGCCACCAGGCGTCGATGTTGCGGCGCATGTCCTGCAGGCCGCCGTCCTGGTCGTTCATGTGGTAGCGCACCGCGCCGCAGCAGCCCGCCTTGGGGGCTTCGATCAGCTGCACGCCCAGCGCATCGAGAACGCGCGCGGTGGCGGCGTTGATATCGGGCGCCATCGCCGGCTGCACGCAGCCCGCCAGCGCCAGCATCTTGCGCGCATGCTCGCGCCGCGGCCAGACGCCCGCGCTGCGCGCCGGCTGCAGCTTGTCGCGCAGGCCGTGCGGCAGCAGCGGACGCGCCGCCTGGCCCGCCTTGAAGGCCGGCTTGAACAGTCTTGCGCGCGGCAGGAATTCCTTCAGCATGGTGCGTTTCACGCGGTCGCCCAGCGGACGGGCGACGCGCTCCTCGACCACCTTGCGGCCGATGTCGACCAGGCGCCCGTACTTCACGCCGGACGGGCAGGTGCTCTCGCAGTTGCGGCAGGTGAGGCAGCGGTCCAGGTGCAGCTGCGTCTTGCGGGTCGGCTGTTCGCCTTCCAGCACCTGCTTGATCAGRTAGATGCGGCCGCGCGGGCYATCGAGCTCGTCGCCCAACAGCTGGTAGGTCGGGCAGGTGGCGGTGCAGAAGCCGCAATGCACGCAGGCGCGCAGGATGGCTTCCGCCTCCTCTCCTTCGCGCGTGCCCTTGATGAAATCGGCGAGGTTCGTTTGCATGGTTCTTTAATACATCCGGCCGGGGTTGAAGATGTTCGACGGATCGAATCCGGCTTTCAGGCGTTCATGGATCTTCGCCACGGCCGGCGCCAGCGGCTGGAACACGCCGACGCTTTTATCGCCGCCGCGGAACAGGGTCGCGTGACCGCCGCAGGCCTTCACCGTGGCGCGGATGCGCTCGCTTGTCGCGGCATCGCCGTCCGCGCGCAGCCAGCGCTGCGCCCCGCCCCATTCGATCAGCTGCGGACCTCCCAGCACGATGGCGCCATAGGTGGACGGTACCGACAGCCGCCAAAGCGGCGCATCGCCGTCGAAGAAGGCATGGCGCTGCTCGCGCAGGCTGGCCCAGAAGGCCTCGCAGTCCGGCATGATGTGGCCGCCGTGTGCGGTGCCCAGCGAGCGGATGGCGGCATCGACCGCGGCCCGGGCGCCGGACAGGCGCAGCGCCAGCACGCCGTCAATCCAGCAGCTGGCCGAGATCGGCAGCGGCTGGCCGCCCCATTCGTTCAGCTTGCGGATGGCGTCGACCTCGTTCATCTCGAAGCGCAGCGTGGCTTCGCGATAGGACAGCGGCAGCACCTTGACCGACACTTCCAGCAGCAGGCCGAGGGTGCCCAGCGAGCCCGCCAGCAGGCGCGAGACGTCGTAGCCGGCCACGTTCTTCATCACCTGGCCGCCGAAGCTCAGGACGTCGCCCTTCCCGTCCAGCAGCTTCGCGCCGAGCACGAAGTCGCGCAGCGCGCCGCTGCTGGCGCGCCGCGGGCCCGAGAGGCCGGCGGCGATGGTGCCGCCCAGGGTCGCGCCTTCGCCAAAGTGCGGCGGCTCGAAGGCCAGCATCTGCTTGCGTTCGGCCAGCACGGCTTCGATGTCGGCCAGGGGCGTGCCGCAGCGCGCCGTGATCACCAGTTCGGTCGGCTCGTAATCGACGATGCCGGCATAGGCGCGCGTGTCGAGGATCTCGCCTTCGAGGCGCTGTCCGTACCAGTCCTTGCTGCCGCCGCCGCGGATACGCAGCGCGCTCTTGCCTGCGGCCGCGGTCCGTACCTGGTCCTGGAATCGTTCAAGAGTCTGCTGCATAGTCAGTTTCAAAAGCGTCACTTTCAAAAACGCGGCAGGTCCGCGAACGGCAGCACGCCGCCGCTGACCCGCATCTTGCCCATTTCGGCGCAGCGCTGGAGGGTCGGCACCGCCTTGTTCGGATTCAGCAGCATGGCCGGGTCGAAGGCGCGCTTGACCGTGAAGAAGGCTTCCAGCTCGTTCGCGCCGAACTGCACGCACATCGAATCGATCTTCTCGACGCCGACGCCGTGCTCGCCGGTGATAGTGCCGCCGACCTCCACGCACAGGGCCAGGATGGCGGCGCCGAAGTCTTCCGCGCGCTGCAGCTCGCCCGGCTTGTTGGCGTCGAACATGATCAGGGGGTGCATATTGCCGTCGCCGGCGTGGAACACGTTCGCGCAGCGCAGGCCGTAGGTGTCCTGCATCGCTTCGATCCGGCTCAGCACGTGGGCCAGATGCTTGCGCGGGATGGTGCCGTCCATGCAGTAATAGTCGGCCGAGATGCGGCCGGCGGCCGGGAAGGCATTCTTGCGGCCGGACCAGAAGCGCAGGCGCTCGGCCTCGTTCTGCGACACCGCGATGGCGCTGGCGCCGGCCTGCTGCAGCACTTCCGTCATGCGTTCGATTTCCTCGGCCACTTCGAGCCCGGTGCCGTCCGCCTCGCACAGCAGGATCGCGGCCGCCTCGAGGTCGTAGCCGGCCTTCACGAAGGGCTCGACCATGCGCGAGGAGGTGCGGTCCATCATCTCCAGGCCGGCCGGGATGATGCCGGCCGCGATCACGCTGGCCACCGCGTTGCCGCCCGTTACCACGTCGTCGAAGGAAGCCATGATGACCTGGGCCAGCGCCGGCTTCGGCACCAGCTTGACGGTCACTTCGGTGACGATGCCGAGCATGCCCTCCGAGCCGATGAAGACGGCCAGCAGGTCCAGGCCCGGCGAATCGAGGCCTTCGCCGCCCAGTTCGATGACATCGCCTTCCATCGTACAGACGCGCACGCGCAACACATTGTGCACCGTGAGGCCGTATTTCAGGCAGTGAACGCCGCCGGAATTCTCGGCGACGTTGCCGCCGATGGTGCAGGCGATCTGCGAGGACGGGTCCGGCGCATAGTAGAGGCCGAAGGGCGCCGCCGCTTCCGAGATCGCCAGGTTGCGCACGCCGGGCTGGACCACGGCGGTGCGCGCATAGGGTTCGACGCGCAGGATGCGGTTCAGGCGCGCGGTCGAGATCACCACGCCGTCGGCCAGCGGCTGGGCGCCGCCGGAGAGGCCGGTGCCGGCGCCGCGCGGCACGATCGGCACCTTCAGCTCGCGGCAGACCTTCAGGATGGCCAGCACCTGCTCCTCGTTGTCTGGAAGCGTCACGATCATCGGCAGCTGGCGATAGGCCGCCAGGCCGTCGCATTCGTACGGCCGGGTATCTTCGGGGTCGTGCAGGACGCAACGATCGGGGAGCACGGCGCGCAGGGCGCTGGCCACCTGGCGGCGGCGCTCGGGGTCGACTGGAATGGCGGGAATCATAAGCCGATTGTAAGCACTATTGCACTATTTTGGCGTATGCTCGCGCTATCTTTTTTTCTAGGCAGGGCATAAGCATGGGCAATCGACTTTCGAAAATCGCGACCCGCACCGGCGACGACGGCAGCACCGGACTCGGCGACGGCAGCCGCACCGGCAAGGACAGCGCGCGCATCGCCGCGCTGGGCGACGTCGACGAACTGAATTCCTTCGTCGGCCTGCTGCTGTGCGAGGACATGCCGGCCGAGCTCAGGGAAGAGCTGATCTCGATCCAGCACGACCTGTTCGACCTCGGCGGCGAGCTGTGCATCCCGGGCTACCAGATGATCAAGGACGAGCACGTAGCGCGCCTGGACGGTCTGCTCGAGAAATACAATGCCGACCTGCCGATCCTGAAGGAGTTCATCCTGCCGGCCGGCTCGCGCGCGGCATCGACGGCCCACGTGTGCCGTACCGTATGCCGGCGTGCCGAGCGCAGCATCGTCGCGCTGTCGAAGACGGACACGATCAACGCCCAGCCGCGTCAATACGTGAACCGCCTGTCCGACCTGATGTTCGTGCTGGCGCGCGTGCTGAACCGCCACGCCGGCGGCAGCGACGTGCTGTGGCAGCACGAGCGCAAGCGCGGCTGACGGGGCGCCGCAGATGCAGGACAGCGGCAAAGCCGACGGCGTTTTCGAGGTCCGGTTCTACCGGGGCGGCGCGAACTGGCCCTCGAATCCCTTCCGGCTGCAAGGACGCGGCCAGCTGGCGATCGAGCCCGACTTCGTCTACGTGCGCGGCAGCAGCCACCGCTCGTTCCGCTTTCCGAAGAAGGAGGAGGAGCGCCTGCGCAAGGTCGACATCGTCAACGTGCGCACCGCGGGCGAGGACGTGATCTTCGACGTGGTCGGCGTCCAGGGCATGCAGGAAGTCGGCTTTTCCGCCGCCGGCCGCGATGCCGCGAAGGCCATCGCGGCGGCCCTCCCCTCGCGCTGCACGCCCGAGTTCGAGGTGGCGCATGCCGAGCGCGAGGTCTTCCATGACCGCATCGACTACTGGAGCCCGTCGACGCCGGTGATCTGGACCCTGCTGGCGGCCAACATCGGCATCTTCTTCCTGATGTGGCTGGAGCGTAAGGGCTTCGGCATGCCCTGGTTCAGGCCCCTGCCGGGCTGGGACTCGCTGGCCGCGGTGCAGGCCCACCTGCAGCTGTGGCAGCAGGGCATCCACAAGCTGATCGCGGCGCGCCAGTGGTGGCCGGATGCGCCCCCTGCCCTGCTCGCCGAGCAGCTCGTCAAATGGGGGTCGAACCTGCCGCGCAAGACCCTGGGCGAAGGCCAGTGGTGGCGCCTGCTGAGCTCCGCCTTCCTGCACGGCAGCCTGCTGCACCTGGGGATGAACATGCTGGTGCTGTGGCAGGCCGGCCAGCTGGTCGAGCGCATCTTCGGCAGCCTGCGCTTCGCCGGCCTGTATCTGCTGGCCGGCATCGGCGGCGGCCTTGGCAGCATGCTGTGGGGCCTGGTCTCCCAGCACCCCGTCAACAGCGTGGGCGCCTCGGGCGCGATCTTCGGCATCATCGGCGGCCTGTTCGCCTTCATCGGCCGCGAGCACAGCGGCGTGCCGCCGACCGTGGTGCGCGACCTGCGCGGCTCGGTCGGGCCCTTCCTGCTGTTTAATATCGGCGCCGGCTTCCTGTATCCGCACACCGACAACGCGGCCCACATCGGCGGCCTGGTGGCCGGCTGGCTGGCCGGCCACCTGCTGGCCCGCTCGCTGCACGTGCCGGCCCAGCATGCGGCCTCCCAAGGAACGTCATGACAGACGATTTCATCGGCATCTACGACGGCGCCCTGAGCAGCGAACAATGCGCCATATCCTGCAGCGCTTCGAGGCCAGCGACAAGGTCGTGCGCGGCCGCACCGGCAACGGCGTGGACGTGGCCAGGAAGGACAGCTGGGACCTCACCCTCACCCAGTACCCGGAGTGGCAGGACGTCGCCGGCCTGATGGCATCGAGCCTGCGGCGCCACCTGGCGCAGTACGTGGACCGCTACCGCGCGCTGGTGCTGGGCGCGCTGTCGCCGATGGTCGCGCATCCGGAAACCGGGCAGCCGGTCGCCCTCTCGCTCGACAACTTCGACGAATGCGGCCTCCCCCACCTGGACGCGCTGGTGCAGGCGATGTAACGCTGCGGCCCGATCAACCTGCAGAAATACCTGCGCGCCAGTGGCGGCTACCACCACTGGCATTCCGAGATCTATCCGCAAAACGCCAGCTGCGAGACCCTGCACCGGGTGCTGCTGTTCCAGTTCTACCTGAACGACGTGGCCGAGGGTGACGAAACCGAATCCCTGTACCAGGGCCGCAAGGTGGAAGCGCGGCAGGGCCGCCTGATCATTGCGCCGGCAGGCTTCACGCATACGCACAAGGGGCATGTGCCGCATGGCGGGGACAAGTATGTGGCGACGTCGTGGATTCTTTATCGGCGGGCGGAGGAGTTGTTCAAGTGACGTCGTTCCCGCGCAGGCGGGAACCCAAGTTTTTCGAACCGCAACGAACCTGGATCCCCGCCTTCGCGGGGACGACGTTCTTGAGTTGCTAGTCTTGCCCCGCTTCTTTCAACGCCTGCAACGCCATCGCATGAATACCGTCATAGGACTTGGCAGCAGCAATGAAGCGGCCGTTGTGGCAGAAGCCGGCATCCGGCACGCCGGTGACAAGCGCCAGGTCGGCGTCGCGCAGGCCGGCCCAGGATGCCGGCAGGTCGGCGCGGGCTTCGAAGGTGTCTGCGGTGGCCGGTACCGTGTGCAGCATGTAGCGCTGCTCGCCGATGTTATGGCTGATGACGAACAGGACCTTCGGCATTTCCTTGCGCACCACCGAGCTCCAGGGCAGCGCGCTGTTCTTCAGGTAGAGCAGCCGGCCGCCTTCCAGCACCTCGGCCTTGCGCACCTGCTCCAGCGCGAGCAAGGCGCCGACGCGGTACTTGACGGCGTTCGCCATCACGTCGACGAGGAAATCCATCGCGCGGCGGAACTGGCTCAGGCGGTAGGCGTCGGCGCGCTCGCCGTAGCCCAGCCTTTCCTCGTCCAGCCAGCTCAGGTTGTAGCCGGAGATTACCGCCGACAGGCCGTAGCCGCCCGGCGCGTTTTTTGCCGCGCCGACGTCCGACAGGTCCAGGTACTGCACGATGTCGGCGTCGATGGCGTAGGCGATGTGCTGGGCCGTTTCGTCGCTGAGCTGCTGGCCGGTGTGCTTCGCCGCCAGCGCGGCCACGCAACGGGCGCCGTATTCGCGCCACACCAGGCCGGCGCTCGCATACGGCACGCCGGTCTGGCGGGCGCCGCTGAAGCCCTTCTGGTGGTGGTCGAAGCGCCCCAGGGCCGGGTCCCAGATGCCGCCGACGTCGATCACGACGTCGCCGCTCTCGATGATGACCGGGTCGCGCGTGCGCACCAGTTCGGCCTCGGGATACAGCACGTAGATGACGGCAACCGCCCAGGCGTCATCCGCATGGAATTTGCCGCCGTGGGTGACGATCACCATGATCGGTCTCTGCTCAGTTGTTGTTCACGACCAGGCGCGGCTCGCCGATCCCGAAACGTTCGCGGATCGATTTGCCGATGCCGTGCGCGTCCAGGCCGACGGAAGCCAGCAGCACGCCCGGGTCGCCCTGGTCGATGAACTTGTCCGGCAGGCCCAGGATCAGCAGCGGCTTGACGATGGCCTCGAGCGCCAGGGCTTCGGCGACGGCCGAGCCGGCGCCGCCCATGGTGCAGCCCTCTTCCACCGTCACCAGGTAGTCGTGGTCCTTGGCCAGGCGCTTGACCAGCTCGACGTCGAGCGGCTTCACGAAGCGCATGTCGGCGACGGTTGCGTTCAGGCCCTCGGCCGCTTTCAGGCTCGGGGCCACCATCGAGCCGAAGGCCAGGATGGCGACGCCCTTGCCCTCGCGCTTCACGGTGCCCTTGCCGAGCTCGAGGGAGGTCAGCTCCTGCTGGATGGCGGCGCCGACGCCGGCGCCGCGCGGATAGCGCACTGCCGCCGGGCCCGGGTAGTGATAGGCCGTGGTCAGCATCTGGCGGCACTCGTTCTCGTCCGACGGCGCCATGACGACCATGTTCGGGATGCAGCGCAGATAGGCCAGGTCGTAGTTGCCGGCGTGGGTCGCACCGTCGGCGCCGACCAGGCCGGCGCGGTCGAGGGCGAAGGTCACGTCCAGGTTCTGCAGCGCCACGTCGTGGATCAGCTGGTCGTAGCCGCGCTGCAGGAAGGTCGAGTAGATCGCCAGCACCGGCTTGACGCCTTCGGTCGCCATGCCGGCGGCGAAGGTGACCGAGTGCTGTTCGGCGATGCCGACGTCGAAGTAGCGGTCCGGATACTGCTGGTGGAAGCGCACCATGCCCGAGCCTTCGCGCATCGCCGGCGTGATGCCGACCAGGCGTTTGTCGGCGGCGGCCATGTCGCACAGCCAGTTGCCGAACACTTCGGTGTAGGTGATCTTGGACGGCGCGGTGGCGGGCTTGATGCCCTCGCTCGGATTGAACTTGCCGGTACCGTGGTACAGGATAGGCTCGGCCTCGGCCAGCTTGTAGCCCTGGCCCTTCTTCGTCACCACGTGCAGGAATTGCGGGCCTTTCAGCCTGCGGATGTTTTCCAGGGTCGGGATCAGCGAGTCGAGGTCGTGGCCGTCGATCGGGCCGATGTAGTTGAAGCCGAATTCCTCGAACATCGTGGCCGGGACCACCATGCCTTTCGCGTGTTCCTCGAGCTTCTTGGCCAGTTCCAGCATCGGCGCCGGCAGCACGCTTTTTCCCACGTTCTTGGCGGCGGCGTAGAACTGGCCCGACATCAGGCGCGCCAGGTAGCGGTTCAGCGCGCCCACCGGCGGCGAGATCGACATGTCGTTGTCGTTCAGGACCACCAGCAGGTCGACGTCGTCCTCGACGCCGGCATTGTTCAGGGCCTCGAAGGCCATGCCGGCCGTCATCGAGCCGTCGCCGATCACGGCGATCGCCTTGCGCTTCTCGCCCTTGATCTTGGCCGCCTGCGCCATGCCCAGCGCCGCCGAGATCGAGGTCGACGAGTGGGCGGTGCCGAAGGTGTCGTACTCGCTCTCGTCGCGCTTCGGGAAGCCGGACAGGCCGTTATGCTGGCGCAGCGTCGGCATGCGGTCGCGGCGGCCGGTCAGGACCTTGTGCGAATAGGTCTGGTGGCCGACGTCCCAGACGATGCGGTCTTCCGGCGTGTTGAACACGTAGTGCAGCGCGATCGTCAGCTCGACGGTGCCGAGGTTGGACGAGAGGTGGCCGCCGGTCTTGGACACCGAATCGAGCAGGAACTGGCGCAGTTCGGTGGCCAGCGGGGTCAGCTGGGTGCGCGGGAGCTTGCGCAGGTCCGCCGGGTCGTTGATGGTATCTAGCAGTTTCATTTAGGCCTTCCGCTGCACGATCAGGTCTGCCAGTTCGCGCAGCCGCAGTGCTTGTTCTCCGAACGGCGCCAGCGCTTCGTGCGCCTGCTGCCGCAGTTGTTCGGCCAGCGCCTTGGACGGCCCCAGCCCCAGAATCGTTACGTAAGTCGGTTTGTTCGCCGCCGCGTCCTTGCCCGCGGTCTTGCCGAGGGTGGCCGAGTCTTCGGTCGCGTCCAGCACGTCGTCCACCACCTGAAAGGCCAGGCCGATCGCGCGCGAGTATTCCTTCAATGCGTCCAGCTCCCGCGCATCGAGCTCGCGGCCGGCCAGGGCGCCCAGCAGCACCGAGACGCGCAGCATGGCGCCGGTCTTCAGCTGGTGCATGCGCTCCAGCTCTTCCAGCGTCAGGGCCAGGCCCACGCTGTCCAGGTCGATCGCCTGGCCGCCGCACATGCCGGCGGATCCGGCCGCCTCGGCCAGCAGGCGCAGCATCGTGACCAGGCGCGCCGGGGCGACCTCCTCGCTGCCGGCGAGTACTTCGAAGGCCTGGGCCTGCAGCGCGTCGCCGACCAGCAGCGCGGTCGCTTCGTCATAGGCCACGTGCACGGTCGGCTTGCCGCGGCGGAGCGCGTCGTCGTCCATGCAGGGCATGTCGTCGTGCACCAGCGAGTAGGCGTGAATCATCTCGACCGCGCAGGCGGCGCGTGCGACGGCATCTTCGCTGGCGCCGAACAGCTCACCGGCGGCATGCGCCAGCAGCGGGCGCACGCGCTTGCCGCCGCCCAGCACCGTGTAGCGCATCGCTTCGTGCAGCTTGGCCGGAATCCGGGCGGTCGCGGGCAGGAAGCGCTCGAGCGCGGCCTCGGTGCGGGTCTGCACGCCTTCCATCCAGGCGCGGAAATCGGGCTGGGCGCTCACGGTCGGGCTCATTCGGCGTCCTCGCCGTCGGCGCTGAAGGGTTTCAGCATTTCGCCTTCGAGCACCTTGACCTGCGACTCCACCTTTTCCAGCTGGGCCGCACAGTAACGCACGAGCTCGGAACCGCGGGCATAGGCAGCGACCGAGGCTTCCAGGGGCAATTGTCCGCCTTCCATCTGCGTGACGAGCTGGGCCAGTTCGGCCATCGCCTGTTCGAAGGACTCGGGAGGAACGGCGGCCGGCGCTCCAGCGCTCTCCGCGCTTGTTTTATTTGGCATAATGACTTTAATCGGTTCGGGGCTCGACTTGCCTGGCGGCAGTGCAATGGCAATGCGCGAGGCGCAACAGTCTAATCGCTTATTGTAAACAATCCTACCCCTGCGTGACGCCGCGACAGTTGCCGTTCTCTTGCAAGCAAAGACACATTTTATCGCAAAGCGCCCACCGATTCATGAAAACGATGCATTTCCGGCAATTTTTGAGCATCCACGCACCACAAGCTCGCGCGGGACCGAGACCGGATGAGCCTTTACAGGCTATAATCTCCGGTTCTGTCTCCGAAATACCGTATTCCGTTCTTTAAGGCGCAGGAAAAGCCGCAAGTTTTTCAACGCCCCAAAAAATACTGGTTCTCGGATTCTTTCTCTTCTTTGGCTGATATCTGTAAAGGGGGGTTGGGATGTCCGATCTGGCTACCCACGCCAAGCTGGCGCGCTCGTGCGCGCAGCTTCCGGTAAATGTCTACTTCGACGAAGCGCTGTTGCAGCGCGAAATGCATCACCTGTTCCAGAAGGGCCCCCGCTATGTCGGGCATGAATTGATGGTTCCCGAGAAGGGCGATTTCGCGACCCTGAAGTCGGAGAACGAGGGCCGCATGCTGGTGCGCAATGCGCAAGGCATCGAACTGCTTTCCAACGTCTGCCGTCATCGCCAGGCGCTGATGTTCAATGGCCGCGGCAATGCCAAGAATATTGTCTGCCCCCTGCACCGCTGGACTTATGACCTGAAGGGTGAACTGATCGGCGCGCCGCACTTTGCCGACACGCCCTGCCTGAACCTGTCGAAGACGCCGCTGCAGAACTGGAACGGCCTGCTGTTCGAACAGAACGGCTACAACGTGATGGACAAGCTCAAGCAGCTGTCGGTGACCAGGGACCTCGATTTCTCGGGCTATATGTTCGACCACGTCGAGGTGCACGAGTGCGACTACAACTGGAAGACCTTCATCGAGGTCTACCTGGAGGACTACCACGTCGAGCCCTTCCACCCGGGCCTGGGCAACTTCGTCAGCTGCGACGACCTGCGCTGGGAATTCGGCACCGACTACAGCGTCCAGACCGTGGGCGTGCACCGCGGCCTGCAGAAGTCCGGCTCGCCGGCCTATAAGGCATGGCAGGAACAGGTCCTGAAGTTCAACAACGGGCAGGCGCCGAAGTACGGCGCAATCTGGCTGACCCTGTATCCGAACATCATGGTCGAGTGGTATCCGAACGTGCTGGTGGTGTCGACCCTGTGGCCGATGGGCCCGCAGAAGACCCGCAACGTGGTCGAGTTCTACTATCCGGAAGAGTTCGTGCTGTTCGAACGCGGTTTCGTCGACGCCGAGCGCGCTGCCTATATGGAAACCTGCGTCGAGGACGACGAGATCGCCCTGCGCATGGATGCCGGCCGCAAGATCCTGCTGGACCGCGGCGTCAGCGAAGTCGGCCCCTACCAGTCGCCGATGGAAGACGGTATGCAGCACTTCCACGAGTGGTATCGCAGTAAATTGGAAAACGTCCCACCAGGAATTTAATGCCAGCTCTCTGGATGTTGTTCGCCAGCTTCGCGTTCGCCGCCATGGGCGCGGGCGTGAAGCTGGCCTCCCCCTTCTACGCCACCTCCGAAATCGTGATGTACCGTGGCCTGGTCGGCACCGTCATCCTGTTCCTCACGATCCATCTGCAGGGCGGCACCTTCCGCACCCTCTTCCCCCGTCAGCATTTGACGCGCAGCCTGGTCGGCGTGATCTCGCTGTGGATGTGGTTCTTCGCGATCGGCAAGCTGCCGCTCGCCACCGCCGTCACCCTCAACTACATGGCGCCGATCTGGCTCGCCACCTGGATGTTCTTCATCGGCTGGTGGCATGCGAAGGGCGAGACCGAATGGCCGCTGGTGATGGCCATCGTGATGAGCTTCGTCGGCGTGACCCTGGTGCTGCGGCCGGCGGTCGAGACCAACCAGTGGCTGGGCGGTGCGATCGGCCTGGCGTCCTCGATCGTCTCGGCGATGGCCTATATGCAGGTGCGTAACCTGGGCCAGATGGGCGAACCCGAATACCGAGTCGTGTTCTATTTTTCGTTGACCACGTGCCTAGCCGGCTTCTTCGGCACGCTGCTCGAGAACGGCCCGGCCACGCCCTTCCACACGCATACCTGGCATAGCGGCCTGCTGCTGGTGGCGATCGGGGTGCCGGCCTTGCTGGCGCAGATGGCGATGACGCGCGCCTACCGCCTCGGCAAGGTGCTGGTGGTGGCCAACCTGCAGTACACCGGCATCATCTTCTCCAGCCTGTGGGGGATGCTGCTGTGGGGCGACGTGTTCGACTGGCACGTGTGGCTGGGGATGGGTGTGATCCTGGTCTCCGGCATCGCCGCGACGTTCTACAATACGAAGCGCACGGCGCGAGGCGCCGTCGTCAAGGATACCGATCCCATCGCCAGCGAACTTTAAGGAGACCGCCCGTGTACACGACCCTGATCGAACCCGCCGCCCTGGCCGCCCACGTCAACGACGCCGACTGGGTGATCGTCGATTGCCGCCACGACCTGGTGAACCTGGCGGCCGGACGCGACGCCTATGCGGCCGGCCACCTGCCGAACGCGCTGTTCGCCGACATGGAACACGAGCTGTCCGGCGCCAAGCGGGATGCAAGCGGCGCCTTCCGCGGCCGCCATCCGCTGCCGGAAAAGGATGACTTCATCGAACTGCTGCGCAGCTGGGGCGTGAACGACAACACCCAGGTCGTGGCCTACGATGCCCACGGCGGCATGTACGCGGCGCGCCTGTGGTGGATGCTGCGCTGGATCGGCCACGAAGCCGTGGCCGTGCTGGACGGCGGCCTGCCGGCCTGGCAATCGGCCGGCCAGGCGGTCGTCACCGATGCGCCGGCAGCGCGCGCACGCGGCACCATCGCCGCGCGCGAGCCGCTGGTGACGACGGTGGACGTGAACACGGTGCTGCACAATGTGGAACATGGCGGCCGCCAGGTCGTCGACGCACGCGCACCGGACCGCTTCCGCGGCGAGAACGAGACCATCGACCCGGTCGGCGGTCACATCCCCGGCGCGAAGAACCGCTTCTTCAAGGATAACCTGCAGGCGGACGGCCGCTTCAAGGCACCGGAACAGCTGAAGGCGGAACTGGGCGTGGCGGTAGGCGATCCGAACAACGCCATCATGCAGTGCGGCTCCGGCGTCACGGCCTGCCACAACCTGCTGGCGCTGGAAGTGGCCGGCATGCCGGGCGCGGCGTTGTACCCGGGATCGTGGAGCGAGTGGAGCGCAGATGCTGCGCGCCCGGTTGTTACCGGCGCTCAGGGAGCCTGATAGGAGATCCGACGCGGCGCGGCCGGTGTCCACCGGCGCCAGATAATCGTAGGGTGGGCACGCCGTGCCCACGCTAAGCGCTGGTGGTTTTTAGTGACCGAAATCGTAGGGCGCCGGCAGGAAGTCCGCCAGCGTAAACACGACGACCGACAGCACCAGGATGCCGAGTACATAGCCGAACCGCGACGGCTTCTCGCGCAGCGCCACAACCAGTTGATTCACCAGCCTTGCCATTGCTTCCCCCACGTAGGTAAGCACTCAGCATAGGCCGCATCGAATCGCGATGTCAATATCAGGGCGCAAGAAAGCCCTGAAACCTCAGTGTCCGTGCGTCAGAAGCAGCACGATGACCACACCCAGGCCGATCAGCAGCACCTGCGGGATCGATTCGCGCACGGTGGCGCGGCGCTGCATCTGCGGCATCAGGTCGCTCACGGCGATGTAGATGAAGCCCGACGAGGCGAACACCAGCACATAGGGAATCAGGCCGCTGGCCCGGTCCAGGGTGTAGTAGCCGAGCACGCCGCCGACCACCGCCAGCAGGCTGCACAGCAGGTTGAACACATAGGCGCGCAGGCGCGAAAAGCCGGCGTTCAGCAGCACGATGAAGTCGCCGATCTCCTGCGGGATCTCGTGGGCGATGATGGCCACCCCAGTCAGGATGCCCAGCTTGGGATCGGCCAGGAAGGCCGCCGCGATCAGGATCCCGTCCGTGAAGTTGTGCATGCCGTCGCCGATCAGGATCATCCAGCCGGCCTTGCCGGCCTGGTGGGCGTCGTGACCGTGGGCGTGGTGATGGCCATCTCCCTCGTGATGATGCGAATGGCGCAGCAGCGCCACCTTCTCCAGCATGAAGAAGGCCAGCAGGCCGCCCAGCAGGGTCGCGAACAGCGCGCGCGGGTCGACGTGGGACTCGAAGGCTTCCGGCAGCGCGTGCAGCAGCGAGGTCGCGAGCATGATGCCGACCGACAGGCTGACCATGCGCTCGACGACTTTCGCGAGCAGGGCGAACGAGAACACCGCGGCAGCCGTGATACTGACGACGCCGGCCACGCCGGTGGCCAGCAGGATGGAAATGAGAACGGGATCGATCGTGAAGCCTCTTGTTGTTCTTGGTGCGCCGCCGACGGGCGCAAGCCGGGCATTGTACCGTGCCCGGCTTGCGCCTGCCGGGATCAGGCCACGCCGTGCTTGCGGAACCAGGCCAGCGCGCGCGCCCAGCCGTCCTTCGCGTCCTTCCCGTTATAGCTCGGACGGTAGTCGGCATGGAAGGCGTGACCCGCATCCGGATACACCACGAACTCCGAGCCGCTCGCGCCCTCGGCCAGCGCCGCCTTCATCTTGTCGACGCTGTCGAGGGAGATGCCGGTGTCCCTGGCGGCGTACAGGGCCAGCACCGGCACGGTCAAGGCAGGCGCGATGTCGACCGGGTGCCGCGGCGTGTTGGCGGTGGCGTCGCCCGTCAGGCGGCCATACCAGGCCACGCCGGCCTTGACCTTCGGGTTATGGGCCGAATACATCCAGGTGGCCCGTCCGCCCCAGCAGAAGCCGGTGATGCCAAGCCTGTCGATGTCGCCGCCGTTCTCCGCTGCCCAGGCCACGCAGGCGTCGAGGTCGGCCATCACCTGCGCGTCCGGCGTTTTGTGGATGATGTTCTTCATCAGGGTGGGGATGTCGGCAATGGCCGACGGATCGCCCTGGCGCACGAAGAGTTCCGGCGCCAGCGCCAGGTAACCCAGCTTGGCGAAGCGGCGCGCGACGTCGGCGATGTGCTCGTGCACGCCGAAGATTTCGGAGATCACCAGGATCACCGGCAGATTCGATTTGCCCTCGGGCTGGGCGCGGTAGACCGGCACGGCCTGGCCATTCACGGTCAGCTCGACGGTGCCGGCGCTCAGGCCGGCGGTGTCGGTCTGGATCAGCGACTGGGCCGCAAGCGGTTGCGTGGCGGCGGCGAAGCGGTCGGCGTTCTTTACGAGGTCGTTCATGTGCATCCTCTGGTCGGGTAACAAAGGATGGCTATCTTAACGTAGGGTGGGCGCGGCCGGCGTGGGCACGGAGTGCTCACCCTACGTGCTTAATGCGCGGTTTCCCAGTTCGGGCCGACGCCGGTTTCGGCCACCAGCGGCACCTTCAGGGTCGCGACGCCTGCCATCAGCTCCGGCAGCTTCTGCTTGACCAGTTCCAGCTCGCCCTCCGGCACCTCCAGCACCAGTTCGTCGTGCACCTGCATGATCATGCGGGTGCCGAGTTGTTCTTTCTCGAGCCAGTCCTGCACCGCGATCATGGCCAGCTTGATCAGGTCCGCCGCCGTGCCCTGCATCGGCGCATTGATCGCCGCGCGTTCGGCGCCGGCGCGGCGCGGGCCATTCGGCGAATTGATCTCCGGGAGCCACAGGCGGCGGCCGAACACGGTCTCGACATAGCCCTTGGCCTTGGCCGACAGGCGGGTCTCGTCCATGTACTGCTTGACGCCGGCAAAGCGCTGGAAGTAGCGCTCGATGTAGTTGCTGGCGGCGCCGCGCTCGATGCCCAGGTTCTGCGCCAGACCGAATGCGCTCATGCCGTAGATCAGGCCGAAGTTGATGACCTTGGCATAGCGGCGCTGCTCGCTCTCGACGTCTTCCGGCGCCAGGTTGAAGATCTCGGCGGCGGTGGCGCGGTGGATGTCTTCGCCCGCGGCGAAGGCACGCAGCATCGCCTCGTCGCCGGAGATGTGGGCCATGATGCGCAGCTCGATCTGCGAATAGTCGGCCGACACCAGCACGCAGCCGGGCGATGCGACGAAGGCTTCGCGGATGCGGCGTCCCTCGGCGGTGCGCACCGGGATGTTCTGCAGGTTCGGATCGTTCGAGGCCAGGCGGCCCGTGATCGCCACCGCCTGCGCGTAGTTGGTGTGCACGCGGCCGGTGTTCGGGTTGACCATCTTCGGCAGCTTGTCGGTATAGGTCGACTTCAGCTTGGACAGGCCGCGGTGCTCGAGCAGGATCTTCGGCAGCGGATAGTCCTCGGCCAGCTTCTGCAGCACCTCTTCGTCGGTGGACGGGGCGCCGGTGGCGGTCTTCTTGATCACCGGGAGCTGCAGCTTGCCGAAGAAGATCTCGCCGATCTGCTTGGGCGAACCGAGGTTGAAGGGGCCGCCGGCCAGTTCATAGGCCTGCTGCTCCAGTTGCGCGATGCGCGCTGCCAGTTCGCCGGACTGTTTGGCCAGCAGCTCGGCGTCGATCAGCACGCCATTGCGCTCGATCTTCTGCAGCACCACGGAGGTCGGCAGCTCGATCTTGCGGTAGATGTAGTTCAGGCCTTCGTCGCTTTCGACGTGGCCGATCATGGTCTGGTGCAGGCGCAGCGTGATGTCCGAGTCTTCGGCCGCATACTCCGTGGCGCGGCCCAGCTCGACCTGGTCGAAGCAGATCTGGTTCACCCCTTTGCCGCACACGTCGACGAACGGAATCGTGGTGTAGCCGAGATGGCGCATCGCCATGGTGTCCATGTCGTGCGGCTTGTGCGACTCGAACACATAGGACTGCAGCAGGGTGTCATGGACGATGCCGCGGATCTTGACGCCGTGGTTCTCGAAGATGTGGGCGTCGTACTTCAGGTTCTGGCCGAGCTTGGGCTTGTCCGGGTTTTCCAGCCAGGGCTTCATGCGCGCCAGGACTTCCTCGCGGTTCAGCTGCTCGGGCACGCCGGCGTAGCGGTGCGCCAGCGGAATGTAGGCGCCCTTGCCCGCTTCCACCGACAGCGAGATGCCGACCATCTCGGCCATCATCGGGTCGAGCGAGGTGGTCTCGGTATCGACCGAGGTCAGCTCGGCCTTGTCGATCAGTTCCAGCCAGCGCTCCAGCTGCTCTTGCGTGGTGACGGTCTCGTACTCGCCCTTGATGACCGGCATGCCGGGCAAGGTCGCGCTTGCGCCTTCCGGCGAATTCAGCGGCGCCGAAGGAGAAGACCCGGGCGAGACGAACCTTCCAGGATTGCCGTTGCCGAGTTCCTTCAGCATGGTCTTGAAACCGTAGCGCTGGAAGAAGTCGCGCAGCGCGTCCTTGTCTTCCGGGCGGCCGACCAGGGTTTCCTCGATCGACACCAGGTGCTTGGCCAGGTCGCAGTCGGTCTTCACGGTGATCAGTTCGCGGCCCTTCGGCAGCCATTCCAGCGCCGCCTGCAGGTTCGCGCCCACCGCGCCGCCGATGGTGTGCGCGTTCTCGATCACGCCGTCCAGGGAGCCATGCAGGGTCAGCCACTTCACGGCCGTCTTCGGGCCGCACTTGTTCACGCCGGGGACGTTGTCGACGGTGTCGCCGATCAGGGTCAGGTAGTCGATGATGCGGTTCGGCGGCACGCCGAACTTGGCCAGCACCCCGGCTTCGTCGAGCTTCTCGTTGCTCATCGTATTGATCAGCATGACCTTGTCGTTGACCAGCTGGGCCAGGTCCTTGTCGCCGGTCGAGACCACGGTGTTCATGCCGCGCGCGGTGGCCTGGGCGGCCAGGGTGCCGATCACGTCGTCGGCCTCGACGCCTTCGACCATCAGGATCGGCCAGCCCATGTGGCGCACCACTTCGTGGATCGGCTCGATCTGTTTGCTCAGGTCTTCCGGCATCGAGGCGCGGGTGGCCTTGTACTCGGGGTAGAGGTCGTCGCGGAAGGTCTTGCCCTTGGCGTCGAACACGCAGGCGATGTAGGCGGCCGGGAAGTCGGCGCGCAGGCGGCGCAGCATATTGACCATGCCGTGCATCGCGCCGGTCGGGTGACCGTCGGGGCTGCGCAGGTCGGGCAGCGCGTGGAATGCGCGGTACAGGTAGCTGGAGCCGTCAACGAGAAGCAGGGTATTGTCCATGGAGGGTCGGAATGAGCAAATGTGCGCCATTATCGCAGAATCGGATTCCCATCCATATGGGGCCGGTTCGCTCTTTTCACATGCTTTTCACATGCATTTCACTGGTGGGCTGCGCTGTTTGTTACAATGAACCAAACGTCAAAGGTGACCACCATGCCACGCATTTCCTCCCGCCTGCCCCTTCTCGCACCTTGCCTGGGCCTGCTGCTGGCCGCGCAGGCCGGATCGGCACTGGCCCAGCAATCGTCCCAGCCGACGCCGCCGCAGTCGACGCAGAACCAGGCGCCGCCCAAGCTCGAGCGTGTCGAACCGGGCAGCGATGTGCCGGCCACCAATATCCCCTCGCGCGAGCGCACCCAGATCAAGGAAAGGCGCGACGGCGGCCAGGTCACCGAAGTCGAGGTGACCAGCAGCGGCAGCCACTATTACATGAAGCCGAACAACCCGCCGGGCAATGCGGTGCCGGGCAGCGCGAGCGGCAATTCGATCCGCGCGCCGCAATGGAAGGTGGGAGAATTCGACCTGTCGGGCAAGCGCAAGGCCCCCGCCGAAAACGGGAGCAATGCGCCGACCACCGCCGACGCACCGCCGCCGCCTCCGCTGCCGGCCAACGCGACCGCCGGACCCGAGAAGAAATGACGACCGGCCGCCTTTGTGCGGCCGCCACAGCTACCCAATAATTCGTGAACGATGGCAGTTTTCACCTCGGTCACACTGGACGACCTGAGCCAGTGGATCAAGCAGTTTCCTCTCGGTAAAGCCCTGGCGCTGAAAGGCATCGCCAGCGGCATCGAAAACAGTAACTTCTTCCTGACGACCGAGCGCGGCGAATTCGTCCTGACGATTTTCGAGAACCTCGACTTCGAGCAGCTGCCCTTCTACGTGCAGTTGATGCGCCACCTGTCGGAGCGCGGCATTCCGGTGCCGGCGCCGGTGCCGAACGACCAGGGAGAACTGGTGGTGGCGCTGCACGGCAAGCCGGCCGTCGTCGTCAGCAAGCTCGACGGCAGCTCGCAGATGGACCCGCAGCCCGTGCATTGCGCCGAAGTCGGCACCATGCTGGCGAAGATGCACCTGGCCGGCCGGGACTTCCCGCTGCGCCAGCCGAACCTGCGCGGCCTGGACTGGTGGATCGAGACCGTGCCCAAGGTCCTGCCCTTCCTCGACGCCGATGAAGCCGTCCTGCTGGAATCGGAACTGGCCTTCCAGCGCGGGTTCGCCGCCGGCCCCGTCTACGCCGGGCTGGCCCAGGGTCCGGTCCACGCCGACCTGTTCCGCAACAACGTGATGTTCGTCGGCGAGCGCCTGAGCGGCTGCTTCGACTTCTATTTTGCCGGCTGGGACAGTTGGCTGTTCGACATCGCCGTCACCGTCAACGACTGGTGCATCGACCTCGACACCGGCCGCCTCGACCAGGACCGCGTGCTGGCGCTGACCCGCGCCTACCACGCCGCCCGCCCCTTCACCGAGGCCGAAGCCCAGGCCTGGCAGCCCATGCTGCGCGCCGCGGCCCTGCGTTTCTGGCTGTCGCGCCTGTACGACCTGCACCGTCCGCGCGAAGCCGAGATGCTGACGCCGCACGATCCCACCCACTTCGAACGCGTGCTGCGCGAGCGCATTGCCGTTCCCGCCCCGGGTCTCACAGCATGAGCACACTGCCCGCACGTACCGGCTGGGATTGGCTGAAACGGGGCATGGGCCTGTTCCGCAAGCAGCCGGCCGCCCTCACCACCCTGCTGTTTGCCAGCATCCTGCTGGCGATCGGCATCAGCGCCGTGCCCATCATCGGCCCGATCATCGTGGTGGTGCTGATTCCCTCGTTCTCGATGGCCTTCATGCAGGCCTGCCTGATGATCGACAACGGCGACCGCGTGACCCCGGCCGTGCTGCTGACGGGCTTCCGCAAGCCGGTGCTGGGCGGCCTGTGCAAGGTGGGTGTGATCTATCTCGGCGTCTTCCTGGTGCTGACCCTGATCGCGCTGATGATCACGCCGGAATCGCTGCGCCAGCTGCCGGGCAACATCAAGCTCGACCCGAAGGACAAGCTGCCCTTCTCGCTCGGCGACGTCGCCGCCGTGTTCGGCCTGCTGATCCTGGAGACGGTGTCGCTGCTGACCCTGTGCTTCGCCGCTCCGCTCACCTACTGGAAGCAGATGGGACCGGGCAAGGCCACCTTCTACAGCTTCTTCGCCGTGATGCGCTCGGCGCGCGTGTTCGGCGTGCTGCTGCTGTCCTGGTTCGGCATCTTCACCCTCATCACCTTCGTGGTGGTGAACCTGTTCAGCGCGATCGCGCTGGCCCAGGTGGTGCTGATGTGGCTGATGTTCCTGTTTATCCTGTTCCTGCAGTGCGCGATCTACGCCGGCTACCGCGACATTTTCGGCAAGCCGGCCGCTGGCAAAGAGACGCAGCCGGCGTAATGCGTGGGCTCGGGGGAGCCCACCCTGCGGTCAAACGATCACCGCGCAAGCTTCTCCAGCTTGGCCACCGACAGGTCGAGCATCTTCATCCCCGCCCCGCCGAAGTTGATCAGGGCGCGCGGGCTGCCCGCCCCGCCCTCGATGTTGACGATCACGCCCTCGCCGAAGCGCGCGTGCGACACGGCTTCGCCGATGCGCCAGCCGATGCCCCCGTCGTTACTCTTGCTGCTTGAAGACTTCTGCTTGATCTGCAGGGCGATCTGGTTGTCGCTGCCGCCCTCGCGGAAGCTGGCGTCGTCCCAGGCGGTGGTCGACTTGCGGCCGCCGAACCAGTTGGTCTGCACCCGCGGCGACAGCCACTTCAGCGATTCTTCCGGCAGCTCGTCGAAGAAGCGCGACTTCATGTTGAAGCGGGTCTGGCCGTGCAGCATGCGCTGCTGGGTAAAGCTCATGTACAAACGCTTGCGCGCGCGCGTGATCGCCACGTACATCAGGCGGCGTTCCTCGTCCACGCCGTCCAGCTCGCGCGAGCTGCTCTCGTGCGGGAACAGGCCTTCTTCCAGGCCGGTGATGAACACGGCGTCGAATTCCAGGCCCTTGGCCGAGTGCACCGTCATCAACTGCATCGCATCCTGGCCGGCCTGGGCCTGGGCATCGCCCGCTTCCAGCGAGGCGTGGGCCAGGAAGGCCGACAGCGGCGACATCACGGTGGCCAGCGGCGCATCGGCATCCAGCACCTCGACGCCGTCGGCGTTGACGATGGCCGCGCCGCTGCTGGCCAGCGCCTGCGGACCCAGGTGGGCCGGGGCGTTCACGCCGAAGCCCTCTTCCTGCACGAAGTGGGTGGCGGCGCTGACCATCTGCTCCAGGTTTTCGATGCGCTCCGCGCCTTCCTTTTCCTTCTCGTAGTAGGCCAGCAGCGTGCTGCGCTCCAGCACCACCTTCACCATTTCCGGCAGCGGCAGCTGCTGGGTCTCGAAGCGCGCGCTCTCGATCAGCTTGACGAAGTTGCCCAGCGCAGTGCCGGCCTTGCCGGTCATGTAGGGCACCGCCGCATACAGCGACACGCCATAGCTCTCGGCCGCCATTTGCAGCTGCTCGAGCGAGCGCGCGCCGATGCCGCGGGTGGGGAAATTCACCACCCGCAGGAAGGCCGAATCGTTGTGCGGATTGTCCATCAGCTGCAGGTAGGCGATCGCGTGCTTGACCTCGGCGCGCTGGAAGTAGCGCAGGCCGCCGTACACGGTATAGGGCAGGCCGGCCGCGAACAGCGCGTGCTCGATCACGCGGCTCTGCGCGTTCGAGCGGTACAGGATCGCGATCTCGCTCCTCGGCATGCCCTCGGCCATCAGGCTCTTGGCTTCGTCGATGATCCACTGCGCCTCTTCGAGGTCGCTCGATGCCTCGTAGATGCGCACCGGCTCGCCCTGCCCCGCGTCGGTGCGCAGGTTCTTGCCCAGGCGCCGCGTATTATTCGCGATCAGGAAGTTGGCGGTGTCGAGGATGTGGCCGTGCGAGCGGTAGTTCTGCTCCAGCTTGATCAGGTTCTTGACCTCGAACTCGCGCTCGAAGGCCTGCATATTGCCGACGTTGGCGCCGCGGAAGGCGTAGATGCTCTGGTCGTCGTCGCCGACCGCGAAGATCGCGCCGCCGGCCGCCTCGCCGTGGCCGGCCAGCAGTTTCAGCAGGTTGTACTGCAGGTCGTTCGTATCCTGGAACTCGTCGACCAGGATGTGGCGGAAGCGCATCTGGTAATGCTGGCGCAGCGGATGATTACGCTGCAGCAGTTCGTAGGCGCGCAGCAGCAGCTCGGCAAAATCGACCACGCCCTCGCGCTGGCACTGCTGGTCGTAGGCGTCGTAGAGCTCGACCATGCGCTTTTGCACGTGGTCGTAGGCCTCGACCTGGCTGGCGCGCAAGCCATTGTCCTTGGCGTTGTTGATGAAATACATCAGGTCCTTGGCCGGGTACTTCTCGTCATCGACATTCAGAGCCTTCAGCATGCGCTTGATCATCGACAGCTGGTCTTGCGAATCCAGGATCTGGAAGCTCTGCGGCAGCGCGGCGTCGCGGTGATGGGTGCGCAGCAGGCGGTTGCACAGGCCGTGGAAGGTACCGATCCACATGCCGCGCGTGTTCACCGGCAGCATCGCCGACAGGCGGCTCAGCATTTCCTTCGCCGCCTTGTTGGTGAAGGTCACCGCCATCAGGCCGGCCGGCGACACCTGGCCAGTCTGGATCAGCCAGGCGATCCGGGTGGTCAGCACGCGGGTCTTGCCCGAGCCGGCGCCGGCCAGGATCAGGGCGCTCTGGGACGGCAGCGTGACCGCGGCGAGCTGTTCGGGATTCAGATTGTCGAGGAGATTCATGCGGGCATTATAAACGTCGGGATGGGCCGCAGGCGTATATTGGGCACAAATTTACTGGTTATATATACAGTATCGCAACAGTTTCCACAAGGCTCGCTAGCGCCGCCCAAACGGGACTTATCGTAAGTTACGGGCAGATGTGTTCACTAGCCGGCCTGATCCGGCTGTTATTTATCGAAGCTCTACTCGTAACAAGGAGGCAACAATGCTGAATCGAGTCGTTACTGTGGCCGCGCTGGCGGTCGGCGGCATGATGCTGTCGAAAAAAATGAAAAATCGTGGTTCGAACATGGGTTCCTCGATCGTCGAGACAATCGAAGTCAACGTGCCGGTGAGCACTGCCTACAATCAGTGGACCCAGTTCGAGGACTTCCCGCAATTCATGAGCAGCGTGCACGAGATCCGCCAGCTGGACGACAAGCACCTGCACTGGAAGGCCAATGTGGCCGGCGAAGAAAAGGAATGGGATGCCGAGATCACCGAGCAGATCCCGGACAAGCGCATCGCCTGGCGCAGCGTCACCGGTGTGCCGAACGGCGGCGTGGTCACCTTCCACAAGATCTCGGATGACGTGACCCGCATCGCCCTGCAGATGGATTACCAGCCGGAAGGCCCGCTGGAAACACTGGGCGACGCCTTCGGCGCCGTGCGCATGGAAGCTCGCGGCAACCTGCAGAAGTTCAAGGAAATGCTGGAATCGCGCGGCAAGGAAACCGGCGCCTGGCGCGGCAAGATCGCGCAGCATTGATCGGGCTCCGGCCCATCCAAGCGCCGCCTGCGGGCGGCGTTTTTTTTCCGGATTGCCGGCCCTAAACGGATCGTGCCCTCGCGAAGACCGGGAGTAGGATGGCACTCCTTTTCAGGAGACCCCATCATGGACAATGTTGACCCGATCCAGGCTTTGACGCGCGACCACGACATGGTGCGCAAGCTGGCCGACACCTATCTCAACAGCAGCGACATGGAGGTGAAGAAGCAGTCGGCCATCCAGTTGCTGCAAGCCATCCACACCCATTCGCGGCTGGAAGAATCGATCTTCTATCCGAACGTGCGCTGCCTCGACGACAACCTCGTACGCCACTTCGAACAGGACCACCTGAAGGTCGACGACCTGCTGGCCACCTTGCAGGGCATGCAGCCGGACGAACCGCGCACCGAAGCGCTGATGCGCGAGATGCTCAACGCGGTGCTCAGCCACATCGACGAGGAAGAGCAGCAGCTGTTCCCGCGGCTGCAGCGGTCGAATGTCGATATGTCGGACATTGGTTTGCAGATGCAGTCGTTCGAGGCGAATCTGATTCACATGCAGGCGCAGGCCAGCGATCAGGGGACGCGGCGGCGTTGAGGCGACGCATACCTGAACGTCGCCCCCGCGCACTTGATCGTCGCCCCCGCGCACTTGATCGTCGCCCCCGCGCAGGCGGGGGTCCAAGTTTGCCTGAGCTGACGTAACGCACGCAGGACTTGAGTCCCCGCCTTCCCCCCTATGTCAGACTAGTTGTCGCCTCCTTTTTCAATGGGAGGCGTACAAGTGAAGTATCCTGCAGCATTCATCGAACAAGCCTTGGTAAAGGTGCACTCACGCGGCGACCGGACGATACGTTCGGTCGCCGAAGAG